>JAKSJQ010000037.1 GCA_024402115.1 Bacteroidales bacterium
CAGGGTTTCCAGGAGGTCTTCCCAATCGAGGACACGAGGGATAGCGACGAGCTCGAATTCATCGACTATTTCATCGATCCGCCACAGTATTCGATCGAGGAATGTCTTGAAAGAGGCCTTACTTACCAGGTGCCTCTCAAGGCCAAACTCCGCCTTTCATGCAGTGATCCTGAGCACGAGGACTTTGAGACGAAGGTCCAGGACGTATATCTCGGCAATGTGCCGTATATGACTCCCGGTGGTACTTTCATCATCAACGGTTCCGAGCGTATCATCGTATCACAGCTTCACAGGTCACCGGGCGTATTCTTCGGCCAGAGCCAGCATGCGAACGGAACTAAACTCTATTCTGCCAGAATAATTCCGTTCAAAGGATCATGGATCGAATTCGCGACTGACATCAACAATGTCATGTTCGCGTATATTGACCGCAAGAAGAAACTCCCTGTCACAACTCTTCTCCGTGCAATCGGATACAGCAGCGACAAGGATATCATCGATATCTACGGACTTGCCGACGAGGTCGAGGCAACAGCTGAGAACCTTGCCGAGTATCAGGGCAGGAAGCTCGCAGCCAAGGTCCTCAAGACCTGGATCGAGGATTTCGTAGACGAGGATACAGGTGAGGTTATTCCTGTAGAAAGAACTGAACCTATCGTTGACCGTGGTGAGATTCTCAACGAGGAGGTCATTGCCAAACTCGCAGAGGCTGAGGACGTGAAGACTATCCTCATCCAGAAGGAGGAGGCTGACGCCAAGGAGTTTGAAATCATCTTCAACACTCTCCAGAAGGATCCTACCAACACGGAAACGGAAGCTATCAACTATATCTACAAACAGCTCCGCAATTCAGAACCACCTGATGAGGCGACTGCGCGCGATGTCATCGACAAGCTCTTCTTCTCCGAGAAGAGGTATGACCTCGGCGATGTCGGCAGGTATCGTCTCAACAAGAAACTTTCTCTCGATATCGCCGATGATGTCAAGGTTCTCACCAGAACTGACATTGTTGAGATCATCCGCTACCTCGTACGTCTCATCAATGAGAAGGCTGCGGTGGACGATATCGACCATTTGAGCAACAGACGTATCAGAACAGTGGGTGAGCAGCTTGCAAACCAGTTCAGCGTAGGTCTTTCACGCATGGCCCGCACCATCCGTGAGAGGATGAACGTACGCGACAGCGAGCAGTTCGTTCCTACCGATCTCATCAATGCGAAGACTCTCTCTTCTGTGATCAACTCCTTCTTCGGAACGAGCCAGCTTTCACAGTTCATGGATCAGACCAACCCGCTTTCCGAGATCACCCACAAGCGTCGTCTTTCCGCCCTCGGTCCTGGCGGTCTTTCACGAGACAGGGCAGGCTTCGAGGTTCGAGACGTACACTATACGCATTACGGCCGTCTCTGTCCTATCGAGACTCCTGAGGGTCCGAACATCGGTCTTATCTCATCTCTCTGCGTATACGCAAGGATCAACGATCTCGGCTTCATCGAGACTCCATACCGCAAGGTGGAGAACGGTAGAGTCGACCTCAGCTCCGAGGGATGGAAATATATGAGTGCTGAAGAGGAGGAGGGTCAGACCATCTCCCTCGCCAAGATCAACCTCGATGAGGATGGAAACATGCTCGACGAGAGAATCCAGTGCCGTCTCGAGGCAGACTTCCCTGTCGTATCGAAGGAGGAAGTGAACTACATGGATGTGGCTCCTAACCAGATCGCATCAGTCGCAGCTTCACTCATCCCATTCCTCGAGCATGACGATGCCCACCGTGCATTGATGGGTGCCAACATGATGAGGCAGGCAGTTCCGCTCCTTAACCCAGAGTCACCTATCGTAGGTACCGGTCTCGAGGAGAGGGTCTGCATCGATTCAAGGACTCAGGTCATCGCTAGCCGCAAGGGTGAGGTCGTTTATGTGGATGCAAACGAGATCCATGTGAAGTACGACCGCACTGAGGACGAGAAGTTCGTAAGCTTCACTCCAGAGGTGACCGTATACAAGCTCCCAATCTACCGTAGGACCAACCAGAGCACCACTATCCTCCTCAAGCCTATCGTCCGCAAGGGCCAGATCGTTGAGAAGGGTCAGGTACTTACCGAGGGTTATGCAACCCAGAACGGTGAGCTCGCACTCGGAAGGAACCTCAAGGTTGCATTCATGCCTTGGAAGGGTTACAACTACGAGGACGCGATCGTGCTTTCAGAGTCAATGGTACGTTGGGACATCCTTACTTCAGTACACGTAGACGAGTACATCACTGAGGTCCGTGACACCAAGCGTGGTGCCGAGGAGCTCACTTCAGATATCCCTAACGTCAGCGAGGACGCTACCAAGGACCTCGGAGAAGACGGTATCATCCGCGTCGGCGCACACATCGAGCCAGGTGATATCATGATCGGTAAGATCACTCCTAAGGGCGAGAGCGATCCTTCACCAGAGGAGAAGCTCCTCCGTGCCATCTTCGGCGACAAGGCCGGTGAGGTTAAGGATGCTTCACTCAAGGCTAACCCTTCACTCAGCGGTACCATCATCAAGACTGCCCTCTATTCTAAGGCTGTCAAGGATACCAAGAGAGGTGCCAAGGTCGAGCTTAAGGCTAAGCTTGACAAGGCAGAGGAAGATTTCCAGCTCGAGGTCGGCAAGGTATTCAACACCATGCTCGAGAAGCTCGCAGTTCTTGTTAACGGCAAGAAGAGCGCAGGTATCAGCGACCTCTACGGCGTCGAGATCATCGCCAAGGGCAAGACCATCACTGCTGACGACCTCAGGAGCATCGACTACCTCAATATCAATACTGCAAAGTGGACCTCTGACAAGGCTACCAACGCTCTCGTCAAGGACATCATCAACAACTTCTGCATCGCACGCAAGGAGGTTGAGGCAAGATATAAGAGGGCTGTCGACAAGATCAAGATCGGTGACGATCTTCCTAACGGAGTCATGAAGCTCGCTAAGGTATACGTAGCAAAGAAGAGAAAGATCACTGTCGGTGATAAGATGGCCGGCCGCCACGGTAACAAGGGTATCGTTGCAAAGGTCGTTCGCGCAGAGGACATGCCATTCCTCGAGGATGGTACTCCAGTCGACATCGTGCTCAACCCTCTTGGTGTGCCTTCACGAATGAACCTCGGTCAGATCTACGAGACTGTCCTCGGTTGGGCTGGTAAGGAGCTCGGTCTCAAGTTCAGCACCCCTATCTTCGATGGTGCTACTCTTGACGAGATCTCAGCTTACACCGACAAGGCAGGACTCCCTCGCTATGGTAAGACTTACCTCAGGGACGGTGGTACAGGTGACAGGTTCGACCAGCCAGCAACCGTCGGCGTGATCTACATGATCAAGCTCGGCCATATGGTTGACGACAAGATGCACGCACGTAGTATCGGTCCTTACTCTCTCATCACTCAGCAGCCTCTCGGTGGTAAGGCACAGTTCGGAGGTCAGCGTTTCGGAGAGATGGAGGTTTGGGCACTCGAGGCATTCGGTGCAGCAAACATCCTCCAGGAGATCCTTACCGTGAAGTCTGACGACGTAACCGGACGTTCTAAGACTTATGAGGCAATCGTCAAGGGTGACCTCCTTCCTACTCCAGGAATCCCAGAGTCGCTCAACGTATTGCTCCATGAGCTCAGAGGTCTCGGACTCAAGGTTACATTGGACTAAGTTAACTGATTGAAACAATAGGAATATGCCTACTTATATCAAAGAAAATAAGGTTAAAAGCAATTTCGACAGAATCAGCATTTCGCTCGCTTCTCCGGAGGACATCAAAGAGAGGTCTTCCGGTGAGGTGTTGAAGCCAGAAACCGTCAACTACAGGACCTATAAGCCTGAGCGCGACGGTCTGTTCTGCGAAAAGATCTTCGGTCCTACCAAGGACTACGAGTGCCACTGCGGTAAGTATAAGAGAATCCGCTATCGTGGTATCGTCTGCGATCGTTGCGGCGTCGAGGTTACCGAGAAGAAGGTACGTAGGGAGAGGATGGGTCATATCGAGCTCACCGTCCCAGTAGCTCATATCTGGTACTTCAAGTCAGCTCCTAACAAGATCGCGGCTCTCCTTGGCGTCAAGGCAAAGAACCTCGAGTCTGTAATCTACTACGAGAAGTATATCGTCATCAAGCCAGGTGAGTCTGGTTATCAGAAGCTCGAACTCCTCTCAGAGGACGAGTATCTCGAGACCCTCTCACGTCTTCCTGACAACTATGCACTCTCTGACGACGACCCAGCTAAGTTCAAGGCTGCGATGGGTGCCGAGGCTATCTACGACCTCCTCTGCGAGATCGACATCGATGCCCTCGCACGTGAGCTCCGTGCCACCATGGCAAGGGAGTCATCACAGCAGAGAAAGGCTGAGGCCCTCAAGAGGCTCAGCGTAGTGAAGTGGTTCCAGGAGTCAAAGGGCATCAACCGCCCAGAGTGGATGATCATGAAGGTCATCCCTGTGACCCCTCCAGAGCTCCGTCCTCTCGTTCCGCTCGATGGTGGACGTTTCGCTACCTCTGACCTCAATGACCTCTACAGAAGGGTCATCATCAGAAACAACCGACTCAAGAGACTCATCGAGATCAAGGCACCTGAGGTCATCCTCAGGAACGAGAAGCGTATGCTTCAGGAGGCAGTTGACTCACTCTTCGACAACTCGAAGAAGTCAAATGCAGTGAAGAGCGAGGCCAACAGGGCACTCAAGTCTCTCTCTGACAGCCTCAAGGGTAAGCAGGGACGTTTCCGTCAGAACCTCCTCGGTAAGCGTGTCGACTACTCTGCACGTTCAGTCATCGTCGTAGGACCTGAGCTGAAGATGCATGAGTGCGGTCTCCCTAAATATATGGCAGCTGAGCTTTACAAGCCATTCATCATCCGCAAGCTCATCGAGCGCGGTATCGTGAAGACCGTGAAGTCAGCGAAGAAGATCGTGGACCGCAAGGACCCAGTTATCTGGGACATCCTCGAGAACGTGATGAAAGGTCATCCAGTTCTCCTCAACCGTGCACCGACCCTTCACCGACTCGGTATCCAGGCCTTCCAGCCTAAGATGATCGAGGGTAAGGCAATCCAGCTCCACCCACTCGCTTGTACCGCATTCAACGCGGACTTCGATGGTGACCAGATGGCAGTCCACCTTCCACTCGGTAACGCAGCCGTGCTCGAGGCTCAGCTCCTCATGCTCGGTTCACACAATATCCTTAACCCTGCGAACGGTACTCCTATCACCGTCCCTTCACAGGACATGGTGCTCGGTCTGTACTACATCACCAAGATCAGACCTGGTGCAAAGGGTGAGGGAATGAGCTTCTATGGTCCTGAAGAGGTAATCATCGCTCTCAACGAGAAGGCTGTGGCTCTTCACACCAAGATCAACGTACGTCTCCCTAAGGACAAGCTCAACCCTGAGGCTGGTACTCAGATGGTAGAGACCACTCCTGGACGTATCATGGTCAACCAGCTCGTTCCAGACGAGGTTCCTTATGTAAATGAGGTACTCGGTAAGAAGGCTCTCCGTAAGATCATCTCCCTCGTCATCAAGAACACCGGTATCTCACGTACCGCACAGTTCCTCGACGACATCAAGAACCTTGGTTACACCATGGCATTCAAGGGCGGTCTTTCATTCAACCTCGGTGACGTCATCATCCCGGCTGAGAAGACCAGCATGATCGAGAACGGTTACAAGGAGGTGGAGAACATCAAGAGCAACTTCGAGATGGGTTTCATCACCAACAACGAGCGTTACAACAAGGTCATCGACCTCTGGACATCTATCGATAACAGGCTTACCAAGATCGTCGAGGAGCAGATTTCTGCAGCAGACAAGGGCTTCAACCCAGTCTACATGATGCTCGACTCTGGTGCGCGAGGTTCAACACAGCAGATCAAGCAGCTTTGCGGTATGCGTGGTTTGATGGCAAAGCCTCAGAAGTCCGGTGGTCAGGGTGCAGAGATCATTGAGAACCCTGTCATCAGCAACCTTAAGGAGGGTATGACCGTGCTCGAGTACTTCGTCGGTACCCACGGTGCACGTAAGGGTCTTGCCGATACCGCATTGAAGACTGCGGATGCAGGTTACCTTACCCGTCGTCTCGTAGACGTTTCACACGACGTGATCATCAACGAGGAGGATTGCGGTACTCTCAGAGGTCTCATCGCAACTGCTATCAAGAGCAAGGACGAGGTCGTAGAGTCTCTCGGCGAAAGAATTCTCGGTCGTACCTCGGTACATGATATCTTCAACCCACTCACTGGCGAGCTCATCATCGCTGCAGGTGTGGAGATCCGTGAGGACACCGCTGCCCTCATCGAGAGCCTCCCTATCGAGCAGGTCGAGATCCGCTCCGTCCTCACTTGCGAGTCACGTAAGGGTGTCTGCGCTAAGTGCTACGGACGTAACCTCGCTACTACGAGAATGGTTGAGCAGGGTGAGGTTGTCGGCGTTATCGCGGCTCAGTCAATCGGTGAGCCAGGTACCCAGCTTACACTCCGTACCTTCCACGCCGGTGGTATCGCCGGTGGTGAGGCAGCAGACAACTCTATCACCTCTAAGTACAACGGTAAGCTTGAGTACAGCGAGCTCAGGACCATCCAGAGGGTTACCGAGACTGGTGTCCAGGAGGTCGTAGTCAGCCGTACAACCGAGCTCCGCATCGTTGACGAGAACACTGGAATCACTTACTCTCAGTACGATATCCCTTACGGCTCAATCCTCAGCAAGCTCGATGGCGAGAAGGTTGTCAAGGGTGACCTCATCTGCGAGTGGGATGCTTACAACGCGATCACCATCATCGAGGCTGCCGGTAAGGCAAGATACGAGAACATGATCGACGGTGTGACATACCGCGAGGAAATGGCCGATGAGTACTCATTCAACCGCGACAAGGTCATCATCACTTCTCAGGATAAGACCAAGAACCCTGCGATCGTCATCCTCGGCGAGGACGGCAACGTGAGAAAGACCATCAACCTCCCAGTCAATGCCCATGTAATGGTCAACGACGGTGCAGACGTGAAGGTCGGTGACATCATCATCAAGATCCCACGCGCAGTAGGTAAGTCAAGCGATATCACCGGAGGTCTCCCTCGAGTTACCGAGCTCTTCGAGGCACGTAACCCATCTAACCCAGCAATCGTATCCGAAATCAACGGTGAGATCATCATGGGTAAGATCAAGAGGGGTAACCAGGAGATCATCGTCCGCAACAAGAGCGGTGTAGAGAAGAGATATCTCGTTCCTACCACCAAGCAGATCCTCGTTCAGGAGAACGACTACGTCAAGGCAGGTATGCGCCTCTCTGACGGTTCAGTTTCTCCTACCGATCTCCTCAACATCCTTGGTCCTATCAAGGTTCAGGAGTACATCGTTAACGAGGTACAGGAGGTTTACCGTCTGCAGGGTGTGAAGATCAACGATAAGCACTTCGAGATCATCGTACGTCAGATGATGAGGAAGGTGGAGATCACAGATCCAGGCGACACCGAGTTCCTTCCAGAGGAGCTTGTCGACAAGTGGAGATTCATCGACACCAACGACAGCATCTACGGCAAGTCATACATCCTCGACTCTGGTGACTCACAGAAGTTCTACACTGGTGAGATCATTTCCGCAAGGGATCTCCGCGCAGAGAACTCGTCACTCGAGCGTCAGGGCCTCAAGACCATCGTCGTTCGCGACGCTAAGCCTGCTACCGGAACTCAGGTTCTCCAGGGTATCACAAGGGCAGCATTGAAGACCAACAGCTTCATGTCAGCAGCTTCATTCCAGGAGACCACCAAGGTTCTCTCAGAGGCAGCGATCCGCGGTCGCGTGGATATGCTCGAGGGCTTGAAGGAGAATGTGATCTGCGGTCACGCAATTCCTGCAGGTACCGGCCAGAAGGATTTCCAGGAAATCCTCGTCGCTCCAGCAGAGAAGGTGAAGGCAAATCTCGAGAATCTCTAGTAGAATCCTATATTGAGAAAGAGCCGATTGCAGCAGCAATCGGCTCTTTTTTTAGCCTATTTCGAAGAAGAGTAGTATCTTTATAGACGCAAAGACAGTGCTAGACTATGGATAGAGAAGAATTCAAGAAATACGTGCGACATCGCGAGCCTATGCTGCTCGTGGACAAGGCCGAAAAACTTGGAGACATAGTTGTCGCCGAGTACAAGGTTACTGGAGAGGAACCCTTCTTGCAGGGGCATTTCCCGGATAATCCAATCGTGCCTGGAGTGATTCTTTGCGAGATGATGGCTCAACCGTCCATACTCCTCTCGTACGAGTCGCTCAAGGGGCGTCTTCCTCTATTCGCAGGCATGAACAATGTCCGCTTCAAGAAGACCGTGCATCCAGGCGACACCGTGGTCACCAAATGTAGGATTACTGCCCAGAAGGAGAACTATGTCGTGATCGAGGCCAAGGCGACGGTCGACGGGAAGGTCTGCTGCTCGGCTACACAGTCTTTCATCCTCGTGGAGGAAAAGCAAGCTTAGATTATGGGAAACAATTTGCTCAATGGAAAGAAGGGCATCATCTTCGGTGCTCTCAACGAACAGTCAATAGCATGGAAGGCAGCGGTCAGATGTGCCGAGGAAGGCGCTGAGATCGTGCTTACAAATACTCCGGTTGCCATCAGGCTTGGAACCGTGACAGCTCTTGCGGAGCAGTGCAACGCTCCGGTAATCGCGGCAGATGCGACTTCGGTAGCGGATCTGGAGAATCTCGTGGACCAGGCAATGGAGCATTTCGGAGGTCAGTTCGACTTCGTACTCCACTCTGTGGGCATGTCGCCAAACATCAGGAAGGGCAAGCCTTATGACGACCTGAACTACGACTTCTTCCTCAAGACCGTGGATATTTCGGCCCTCTCGTTCCATAAGCTCCTCCAGACTCTCTACAAGAAGGATGCTGTGCGTGAAGGTGGATCGATACTCGCTCTGACCTATATCGCAGGCGATCGTGCGATGCCTGGATATGGAGATATGGCAGATGCGAAGGCTATGCTCCAGTCCATCACCAGGAACTTCGGCTATGTCTTCGGATCGGAGAAGAAGGTCAGGGTCAACACCATCTCCCAGTCTCCGACCATGACCACCGCGGGCCAGGGAATCGCAGGCATGCAGGAAATGTTCGAATATACTGACCGCGTGTCACCGCTCGGCAATGCGGATGCGGACGACTGCGCAGACTATATAACGGTGCTCTTCTCGGACTACACGAGAAAGGTGACCATGCAGAATCTCTACAATGACGGCGGTTATTCGTCGATTTTGCCTTTCTGCAAGGACTAGATGACAGCAAGATGACAGTACAGAAGGAAAAGATAAGGGAACTCGTCGACAGGCGTGCAAGCGCGAAGCTCGGCGGCGGTGAGAAGCGAATCGAGGCACAGCATGCCAAGGGTAAGCTCACCGCCAGGGAGAGGCTCTCGCTGCTGCTCGATGAGGGAAGCTTCGAGGAATATGGAATGTTCGTGCAGCACAGGTGCTCGAACTTCGGAATGGAGAAGCACAAGAACGACGGCGACGGCGTGGTGACAGGAATGGGAACCATCGACGGCAGGCTCGTATATGTCTCGGCGCAGGATTTCACCGTGAACGGTGGTTCGCTCTCCGAGACCCAGGCGATGAAGATATGTCAGGTGATGGACCTTGCGGTGCGCAACGGTGCTCCGATGATTGCGCTCAACGATTCGGGTGGAGCCAGGATCCAGGAGGGAGTGTGCGCTCTTGCCGGCTATGCTGAGATATTCCAGAGGAACATACTAGCTTCGGGCGTGATTCCGCAGATTTCGGGCATCTTCGGTCCATGCGCAGGCGGTGCCGTCTATTCTCCGGCTCTCACCGATTTCAATATCATGGTCAAGGGCAGCTCGTTCATGTTCCTCACCGGACCTGCAGTGGTGAAGAGCGTCACCGGAGAGGAGGTCTCGCAGGAGGATCTCGGCGGCGCGGACGTACATTCGAGGAAGAGCGGAGTCGCGCATTTCGCTGCCGGATCGGAGGAGGATGCAATCAGGACCATAAAGGAGCTCGTTTCCTTCCTTCCGTCCAGCAATCGCGAAGAGGCTCCTTTCCGTCCTACCGACGACCCTGCCGGCAGGTATGACGATGCTTTGAACGATGTCATTCCGGACAATCCGAACATGGCCTACGACATGTATCCTATCATCGGCAGCATAGTCGACGATGGTGCTTTCCTCGAGGTTCAGAAGGATTGGGCAAGGAACATAATAGTGGGATTCGCGCACATGAACGGACGCAGTGTGGGTATCGTGGCCAACCAGCCGAAGATGCTCGCCGGCGTGCTCGACATCAATGCATCTCGCAAGGCAGCGCGCTTCGTGAGGTTCTGCGACGCTTTCAACATCCCGCTCGTGACCCTCGTCGACGTGCCTGGCTTCCTCTGCGGAACCCAGCAGGAGTACGGCGGAGTCATCACCAACGGTGCCAAGCTCCTCTACGCATACGGCGAGGCTACCGTACCTAAGGTCACCGTGACCTTGAGGAAGAGCTACGGCGGTGCGCATATCGTGATGAGCTGCAAGCAGCTCCGCGGTGACATCAACTATGCATGGCCATCGGCGAACATTGCCGTGATGGGCGCGGAGGGCGCTGTCGAGGTCCTTTACGGAAAGGAGCTCAAGGCTGAGTCCGACCCGCAGAAGAAGGCAGAGCTCACCGCAGAGAAGATCAAGGAGTACAATGATCTCTTCTGTAATCCATACAATGCGGCAAGCTACGGTTACATAGACGATGTGATCGAGCCTCGCAATACCCGTTTCCGCGTGATACGCGCTCTCGAGTCTCTCGCAGGCAAGAAGAGGGAGATGCCGATGCGCAAACATGACAACCTTCCTCTATGATGAGTATTCCTGTCATAGTGCTTGCTTCCGGAGCGTCTTCCGTGATGGAGTATGGCCTGACCGTTACGGTCGTGGCCGTGTCTGTCGTGTTCTCCGCGCTCATCCTGCTCTACCTGGCCTACACCCTCGTGGGCTATGTGTGCAGCGGAAAGTTCGCTGAAAGATTCGGAAGGAAAACTCAGAATGCGTCATCCCAGATGGCTTCGGGGGCAGATGAGGCGGAGATTGCGGCTGCGATTGCAGCGGCCATGGAGTTGGCGCGCAAGGAGGAATCCGCACACGATGACGAGAGCTATGTCATCACGATTAGGAGAAAGTAAGATGAAAGAATATAAGCTTAAGATAAACGGACATGACTATGCGGTCCGTATAGACAGGATGGACGATGCGTCTGCGGACGTAACCGTCAACGGTACTCCGTACAGCGTGGGAATCGAGTCTGAAGCTAAGGCAGGAGCATCTGCTTCCGCGGTTCCCAGCGTTGCAAGACCATCACAGCCTGCAGTAAAGCCCGCTTCAGAACCATCTGCTGCCGGTGCAAAGTCGGCATCCAAGAAGGTACTCAGCCCACTTCCTGGAGTTATTAACTCCATTAACGTCACCGTAGGCGACAAGGTGGGCGCAGGTCAGACAGTGGCCGTGCTCGAGGCCATGAAGATGGAGAACGCTATCGAGGCGGAGAAGAGCGGAACCGTCAGCGCGGTGCATGTGGCAGTGGGGGACAGCATCCCTGAGGGCGCTCCAATAATCTCTATTGACTGATGGACATGGTATTCGACGCATTACAGCAGTTCTGGCATTTCACGGGCTTCGCGAACGCTACCTGGCAGCATCTTATCATGATCTGCATAGGTATAGTCTTCGTCGTGCTCGGAATCGTAAAGAAATGGGAACCGCTGCTTCTCGTGCCTATCGGCTTCGGAATCGTGGTCGGCAACATCCCTTTCGTCGAGGGTCTCAACATAGGTGTATACGAAGAGGGTTCCGTTCTGAACATTCTCTACCAGGGTGTGCGTCAGGGCTGGTATCCGCCGCTGATTTTCCTGGGCATAGGTGCGATGACGGATTTCTCGGCACTGATCTCCCAGCCTAGGCTGATGATAATAGGAGCGGCCGCTCAGATGGGCATTTTCGGAGCCTACCTGCTCGCGTTGTGGATGGGATTCATGCCGGCAGAAGCGGGTGCCATCGGCATCATCGGCGGTGCTGACGGTCCTACCGCGATCTTCCTTTCTTCGAAGCTCGCTCCAGATCTGATGGGTGCTATCGCAGTATCCGCATATAGCTACATGGCCCTCGTTCCTGTGATCCAGAAGCCGCTCATGATGCTTCTCACCACCAGGAAGGAGAGGTCCATCAGGATGGCTTCTCCTCGCGTCGTTAGCCAGAAGGAGAAGATCATCTTCCCGATTGTGGGTTTCCTCCTGACGGCCTTCATCGTGCCTTCCGGCATTCCTCTTCTGGGTATGCTCTTCTTCGGAAATCTGCTCAAGGAGAGTGGTGTGACGAGGAGGCTCGCAGAGACTGCGCGCGGTCCGCTGATCGATATCGTGACCATGCTCATCGGACTCACCGTCGGTTGTTCTACTCAGGCCGACAAGTTCATTTCCGTGACTTCGCTCAAGATCTTCGGACTTGGTCTTATCTCATTCATCATCGCTACTACTTGCGGAATACTCTTCGTGAAGATATGGAACATATTCCTTCCGGAGGGCAGGAAGATCAATCCTCTTATCGGAAATGCCGGAGTGTCGGCTGTGCCTGATTCGGCAAGGGTTTCCGAGACTGTCGGAAGGGAGTGTGATCCGAGCAATCATCTGCTCATGCATGCGATGGCTCCAAACGTCGCAGGTGTCATCGGCTCCGCCGTCGCTGCAGGTATCCTGCTCAGTTTCCTCGGATAAAGAAAAAGAACGGAATGCGAATCTCTTGCGAGAGGGCGGAAAAAAGCGCAGGCGTAGCCGGAGCGGTTTTCGGGTCCCGGAGCAAGGATCGCGTCCGTTCTTTGATTATAAAGTGGTAAATAAAAGGCCGACCCTGCGGGCCGGCCTCGGCTGCCGTTCGCTAGAACGGCAGATCGTCGTCTGGATTCTCTGAGACTACAGCCGGCTTAGCGGGCGCTGGGGCAGGCTGAGCTACTGGGCTGTATGGCTGTGCCTGAGGGGCGTAGCTTGCCTGAGGCTGAGCTGCAACACTTGGCTGCGATGGAGCCATGTCGGCGCCAGGATTGTCCCTGCGGTTACCGAGAAGCTGGATCGTGTCAGCTACGATTTCAGTGATGTAGTGCTTGGCTCCGTCCTGACCATCCCATGAGCGGGACCTGATTCGTCCCTCCACATAGAGCTGAGTTCCCTTCTTCACAAACTTCTCCACCACGTCAGCATTGCCTCTCCAAGCAACTACGTTGTGCCATTCCGTGTTCTCCCGGGTCTCTCCGTTGCGGTCGCGGAACCTCTCTGTGGTTGCGAGAGTGAATGAAGCGACTTTTGCGGAGTTTGGTGAATTCTGCTCAAGGTAACGTACTTCCGGGTCCTTTCCAACGTTACCGATCAACATTGCTTTGTTCAGTGACATGATAAAATGAATTATTAGTTACGGTGGTTCTGCTAAGTTAGCTTTTATCTTTCGTGGAGCAATACATTTTTGCTAAATTTGTCATTCGAAAAATCGGAAACATGAGGTCAGAGACAATCAGTTCAGGACAGAATCCAAAGATCAAGGAACTGCTTCTCCTGCAGGAGAAGTCGAAGCGTCGCCGTGAGAGCGGACTGTTCGTCGTCGAGGGCAGAAGAGAGATAGAGCATTGCGTCGCTTGCGGCTATGTTCTCGACTCCGTGTTCTTCTGTCCGTCCATCTTGGGGATGTCGGCAGACCAGCTTGAGGACTCGTTCTCCGGCCAGGAGCCTAGGCTCTTCGAGGTCACCCGAGAGGTCTATGACAAGATTGCCTACAGAGGTGGAACCGAGGGCATGGTGGCTGAGGTACGCTGCAAGAAGCATGGACTCGAGAATATAACTCTCAAGGAGAATCCGCTCATCGTCATACTCGAAAGCGTGGAGAAGCCGGGCAACCTCGGAGCCGTGCTCAGGAGCGCGGATGCTTCCGGAGCAGACGCCGTGATAGTCTGCGATCCGCTCACCGACCTCTACAATCCTAACCTCATCCGTTCCAGCATAGGCGCGATCTTTACCGTACCATGCGCAGCCTGCAGCTCCGAGGAGTGCATAGCATGGCTCAAGAAGAACGGAATACGCATCCTCACTGCCCAGCTCCAGGATTCGGAGTGGTATTACGATACCGACATGAAGTCCGGAACAGCCATCGTCATCGGAACCGAGGCGACCGGTCTCACTGACGCGTGGAGGCAGGCGGCGGATGCCCATATCAAGATACCTATGCTCGGACGACTTGACAGCCTCAATGCGTCCGTAAGTGCTGCCATACTCCTCTTCGAGGCGGTGCGCCAGCGCAATTCATAAATTCGATACCATGAAAAAATTCGGACTGATAGGACACCCGATCGCACATTCGAAGAGCCCTGCGCTCTTCAAGGCAGCATACGACGGTCGCTACCCTTATGACCTTATCGAGGGTGCTGACTTCGAGCAGGTTTGGCAGCGATTCATCGACGAGTACGACGGAATCAATGTGACAGCTCCGTTCAAGGAGTTAGCCTATGCGCGTGCCGACGTGCGAAGCGCCGAGTGCGAGGCAATCGGTGCCGGAAACATCTTCGTTAAGACTGCTGAGGGCATCAAGGCCTATAATTCGGATTACTCGGCAGTGGCGATGATGCTGCTTGAGGCGATGAAGGAGAAGCCTATGCAGACGGCTATGGTGATTGGCTGCGGTGGTGCCGGCAAGGCGGCCATAGTGGCTGCCCTCGAGGTCGGACTCAAGACCAGGATAGCGAACAGGAACGTCGCAAAGGCGGAGGAGTTCGCTGATTCGCTTGCTGCAGTCTTCGGACCGAAGAAGCGTCCGGAGGTCTTTGGTCTGGAGGATGGCGCGGACGCACTTCCTAAGTGCGATGTCGTCATCTACACCCTTCCACTCGCGGTCAAGGGCATCGAGGCATTCTCGGATGTCATGGTGCTGGAGGCCAACTATAAGGATCCTGTCCTCAATGCCGAGTCCGGGAAGAAGTGGCTGCTGAGCCAGGCGGTGCATGGATATTTCCTCTTCACGGGTGAGGAGCCGGATGCGGAGTCCATGGCCAAGGTCTTTGAATAGAAAATATTACGATATGAAGAAAATTTCAGTACTGATCACGGCTATCCTCGTGTCCTTTTCCGCACATGCAGACGGCGGCATGTGGCTTCCGTCTCTCATTTCCCAGAGGATAGGGGATATGCAGGCCAAGGGTTTCAAGCTCGAGGCAGAGGACCTCTACAGCATCAACCAGGCGTCGCTCAAGGACGCTGTCGTTCTCTTCGGCGGCGGATGTACCGGAGAACTCATTTCGGCAGAGGGACTGCTCATCACCAACCATCATTGCGGCTACAGCCATATCCAGAAGCACAGCTCCGTGGAGCATGACTACCTCAAGGATGGATTCTGGTCGAGAAACCGCTCTGAGGAACTTCCTTGCCCGGGTCTCAGCGTGAACTTCCTTGACCATATGACAGATGTGACGGCGGCTGTCCTCAAGGGCTATGACCCATCGATGAGCGAGGCACAGAGGGATTCCGTAGTCAAGGCGAACAGCGCGAAGATCACCGAGCAGGCCACCGCTGGTGCGAAGGGACTCGAGGCGAGCGTGGAGTCCATGTTCATGGGCAACCAGTACTTCCTCTTCGTGTACAGAGTGTATAACGACGTGCGTCTTGTCGGCTGCCCTCCATCTTCGATAGGAAAGTTCGGTGGTGATACCGACAACTGGATGTGGCCGCGTCACACCGGAGACTTCTCCATGTTCCGTATCTATGCGGGCAAGGACAATGAGCCTGCGGCATATTCGAAGGACAATGTCCCATACTCTCCGAGGAAGTTCTTCCGAATCAGCACCGCCGGCGTGAACGAGGGTGACTTCACCTTCATCTACGGCTTCCCGGGCAGCACCCAGGAGTACATCCACTCGGCTGCGGTGAAGTATGTGGCGGAGGTGTCCGATCCTGCGAAGATCGATCTTCGTACCCTCAGACTCGACATCCAGAAGAAGTACATGGGCCAGAGCCAGAAGGTCAGGATACAGTACAGCTCGAAGAACGCAAGCGTTTCCAATGCATGGAAGAAATGGCAGGGCGAGGCTAAGGGTATTGCCCGCAATTCGGTGGTGGCGAAGAAGCAGGAGTATGAGGCCGGCTTCAAGAGATGGGCTGTAGGTACCCAGTATGACGGCCTGATCGACAAACTCGCCGAGCTCTATGCCCTTTACGAGCCATATATGTTCGCGAGGGAGATATTCACCGAGACGGCGTACGTGATCGAGATCGCGAGGGAGGCTGCTTCTTATGCAGGTCTCAAGGATGACGAGGCACGTAAGGCCCACCTCGACGCTTTCTTCAAGGATTGGTACAGACCTATCGACCAGGAGAGCTTCGTCGCAGTGATGGGCAGGTTCGCAGAGCTCATCCCGGAGGATGTGCAGCCTGACTACTATAAGGATAATCTCAAGAAATATGGCAGCGTAGAGGCATGGGCGGAGGATCTCTTCTCTTCTTCTGCATTCACCTCGGACAAGGCATACTCACTCAGTTCAGACCAGGCGAAGGAGGACCCTGCATACATATTCTACAGGAAGATGTACGACTGGTATGCCGAGTACGCGGTCCCTGGAGTCAATGAGTACGGACGTCAGATCAACCTTCTCAACCGCGACTACATGCGCGGCCAGATGGAGTACGAGAAGGACAGGGCGTTCTTCCCTGACGCCAACCTCACCCTTCGCGTGGCTTACGGTCATGTCGCAGGCTATTCTCCTGCCGACGGTACCTACTATCACCATGTGTCGACCCTCAAGGGCGTGATGGAGAAGGACAATCCTGAGATCTTCGACTACAACATCCCGCAGGAGCTTCGCGACCTCTATGCGTCGGGTGACTATGCGGACACTCCTGTCTGCTTCCTCGCTACCAACCACACCACCGGAGGTAATTCCGGCAGCCCTGTGATCAACGCAGTCGGTGACCTCATCGGCATCAATTTCGACCGCGTGTGGGAAGGTACCATGAGCGATATCGCGTTCGATCCGGACTTCTGCAGGAACATCTCTCTCGACGTCCGCTATGTCCTGTTCCTCATCAGGAACATCGGCCATGCCGACAATCTCATCGACGAGATGGTGCTAGTTGACTGATCCTCAGTGCATTAACATAGTGACGGCTCCCTCGGAAGAGGGAGCCGTCGCGGTATTATGTCGCTGGTATTCAGCGGGTTGTGATCGTTTACTCTACTGGCTTCGGCCTCATCTGAGGGAAGAAGAGTACATCCTGGATGGTTGTCTGGCCGGTCATGAACATGGTAAGACGGTCGATACCCATTCCGAGACCTGATGTTGGAGGCATACCATACTCGAGTGCGCGTACGAAGTCCATATCGATGAACATGGCCTCGTCGTCACCCTTGCTCTTGAGCCTTGCCTGCTCCTGGAACCTCTCGAACTGGTCGATAGGGTCGTTGAGCTCAGAGTATGCGTTGGCAAGCTCCTTGCCGCAGACGAAGAGCTCGAAACGCTCTGTGAGTGCAGGGTTGCTGCGATGACGCTTGGTAAGAGGAGACATCTCGACAGGGTAGTCGGTGATGAAGGTAGGCTGGATGAGGTTAGGCTCTGCGAACTCGCCGAAGATTGCGTCGATGAGCTTACCCTTGCCCATGTGCTCGTCGATCTCGACATGGAGCTCCTTGCAGGTCTTGCGAAGCTCGTCCTCGTCCATGCCGCTGACATCCACGCCAGCGTACTCCTTAATCGCGTCGAGGATAGGGAGGCGACGGAAGGTGCCGCCGAAATCAACCTCGTGCTCGCCGATAGTGACCTTGGTGGTTCCGTTGACCTTGAGGGCGATCTTCTGGAGCATCTTCTCCACGAACTCCATCATCCAGATGTAGTCCTTGTATGCAACATAGATCTCCATGCAGGTGAACTCAGGGTTGTGGGTCTTGTCCATACCCTCGTTGCGGAAGTCCTTCGCGAACTCGTAGACGCCTGAGAAACCTCCGACGATGAGCCTCTTGAGGTAAAGCTCATTGGCGATACGCATGTAGAGGTCGATGTCGAGGGCGTTATGGTGAGTGATGAACGGACGTGCTGTTGCACCGCCCGGGATGCTCTGGAGGATAGGAGTCTCAACCTCGAGACAGCCTGCCT
>JAKSJQ010000038.1 GCA_024402115.1 Bacteroidales bacterium
CTTCCTGCAGATGAGAGAGGGCAGATCCAGTCGAAGAGTGAAGGGTAGAGGCTCACTGCTGTGACTGTATGTCCGCCGCCCATCGAGAGGCCTGCGATTGCCCTTGAGGCTGGCTTTGCGTCAGCTCTGTACTCCTTCTCGATGAATGGGACGATCTCGGTGCAGAGGCTCTTCACGTATGCATCGGCGTAAGCAGGGTCGCGGAAGTTGATGTCGGACTGAGGGAGACCGAGGGTCTGGGCAGCCTGCTGGCCAGGGTTTCCGTTAGGCATGACGACGATCATAGGCTTTGCAAGACCCTTCTCGATAAGGTTGTCGAGGATCTGTGCGGCGCGGCCCATCGATGACCATGCCTCCTCGTCGCCACCTGCTCCGTGGAGGAGGTAGAGTACAGGATACTTTGCCTTTGGATTCTTCTCGTAGCCGTATGGAGTGTAGACCGTGACGCGGCGGTTGATGCCGAGGATCTTCGAGTCATACCACTTGTAGCTGACGGTACCTCTCTGCTGCGCCTCGCCGTAGTTGGCGGTACGCTCGCCGGGGATGGTCACCATGTTGAGATAGCGGGTTCCGTCACGCTGAACGTAGAAGTTCTGAGGGTCATTGACAGCTGTGCCGTCCACGATGAAGTTGTATGTGTGGATCTCGGCGAAAGGCTTGTCGAGTGTCACCTCCCATACGTTGTTCTCACCCCTTGTCATTGCGACAGGCTGCTGGAGCCAGCTTGCCTGGAGCTGGACCATGGTAGCATAGTCAGCCTTGAGTCTGAATGTGACTGACGATTCAGAGAGTTCAGGAGAGACGACGCGTGCTCCACCTCTGAAATTCTGGAGTTCCTGGGCCGACAAGCCTGTCATTGCAAGGGCGGCCGCTACTGCGAAAGTGAAAAGCTTTTTCATATCTGTTATTGTGTTATCTGACTGTGGGACAGGGCTTGCGGCCCGGATACCAAATATAGGCAAATTCCTGTTGTTTTGAGTATCTTTGCCAGTACAAATCGACATTATGGCTTTTCGTCCTGTGGATATACTCATCGCCGACGGTGCTACCACCCGCATCGGGAAGGCTGTCGCGGACGCTCTCCGCAGAAGGGGGCTCCGCTGCGAAGCCATCGATGACAGCCCGGTCGCCAGGGACGATCCCGGATACCTCAGGCTGCTTGAAGCAACGCTTCAGGAGATACAGCCCAAAGTACTGATGCCCATATTCAGAGGCGAACTGATAGCAGGCCACGGGTCCATGGTACCACCCTCCACCGTCCTCACCTGCGGCGACGCCTCTGCCATGCATCTGCTGGACAGCAAGGTCTCGGCTTCCGCGCTATGCGCGGAGCTCGGGATACCCCAGCCGCGGCTCTACACCGACAGCGAGGCAGAGGGGATCGCATCGTGGCCGGTAGTGTTCAAGAGAAGCACAGGACTGGGAGGTGACAGCGTTTACTTCCCGAAGGACGGGAAGGCCCTCGCAAACCTCATCCGCTCCTGCGCCGGAAAGCCTCATCTGGTCATGGACTATGTCGACGGGTACGACGTTTCCGTGGACGCCATACGCTGGGACGGATACTTCCAGGCAGCGGCGTACCGTACCATGGTACCGAAACGCAAGGGCACGTCCCTTGTCCGCATCGGGGTGGACGCTCCGGAGCTTATCTCCCATGCCAGGACAATCCTCGATGCAACGGGGTACAGGGGCGTGTGCGGGATCGATTTCAGGGTCGACGGGAAGACCGGGAAGGCATACTTCCTCGAGTGCAACCCGCGCTTTTCCGGAGGGTTGAAATCCAGCCTCACGGCAGGATTCGACATTCCGGGCATACTGTGGCAGCTGAGCCAGGGGGAAACCCCGGCCCAAGTGCGCTTCCGCACGGGCAGGATAAGCGTCGAATGGAAAGAAATCCGGGAGATTGTCCGGAAAAAGATATTATAGGGATGACAGCGGGAAACGCAATACAGGAACTCGGACGCCAGGCGGCACTGCTCCGCATGGAATATGAGGCAGAGAAGGATTCCTTCCTCAGGCAGACCAGGGAGCTGGGCGTGCAGAGGAAGGTCAGGAGGGGAATGTGCTGGTATCCCGTCCATATCGGGGAAAGCTGGTACAATTCCCTGAACCAGCGGGTAGTGGAACTGCACAGGACGCAGGACAGGGATGTCGAGCATGCCTTCGAATACGGGAAACCCGTCATGTTCTTCACATGGAAGCCTTCTTCCGATGATGTGAAGTTCCTGCCATTCGTGGCGACCGTTAGTTTTGCGGACGAAGACAGGATGGTCGTGGCGCTTCCCCAGGGGCGCGGTTTTGCCGAGCTTGCCGCGGCGGAGAACCTGGGGGTCCAGCTGTATTTCGACGAGACTTCGTACCGTCTGATGTTCGAGTCGCTGAACAAGGTGATCAATGCCGAGAAAGGGCGGCTCAGGGAACTGAGGGACCTGATCTACAGCAATACCCGTCCGGGGAAGCTGAACCTTTCGCCCATCCATTCCCCGGGGCTCAATCCGACACAGGAGATGGCGGTGAACGAGGTGCTGCGCGCAAAGGACTTCATGGTCGTCCACGGCCCACCGGGGACCGGCAAGACGACTACTCTGGTCGAGGCGATCTACGAGACCCTCCGCCGCGAGTGCCAGGTGATGGTCTGTGCGCAGAGCAATATGGCCGTCGACTGGATCAGCGAGAAGCTCGTCGATTCAGGTCTGAGCGTCCTCCGCATAGGAAATCCGACGCGCGTCAATGACAAGATGCTCTCATTCACATACGAGCATCTCTTCTCGGACCATCCCGACTATCCCCAGCTCTGGAACATCCGCAAGGCAATACGCGACCTGCAGAACCAGAAGGGGAAAGGCGAGAGCACCCGACAGAAGATCAACTCCCTGAAGGACAGGGCCACCGAGCTGGAACAGAGAATCAGAGAGCAGCTTTTTGCCCAGAGCCGCGTCATAGCCTGCACTCTCACCGGCAGCGCAAACAAGGTGCTTAGCGGGATGAGGTTCTCCACCCTTTTCATCGACGAGGCCGCCCAGGCACTCGAGGCTGCATGCTGGATCGCAATCCGCAAGGCTGACCGTGTGATCCTGGCCGGTGACCACCAGCAGCTGCCTCCGACGATAAAGTGCATCGAGGCAGCCCGAGGGGGGCTCGACAGGACCTTGATGGAGAAGATCGTGGAGTGGCATCCCGAGAACGTGTCTCTCCTGCAGGTCCAGTACCGCATGAACGACAGCATAATGCGCTTCTCTTCGGACTCTTTCTACGGCGGCAAGGTACAGAGCGCGCCGTCCGTGAAAGACCGTGTCATCCTCGATACCGACATCGACAGTCCCGTCGTGTGGGTGAACACCGAGGGACTGGACTGCAACGAGGAGTTCGTGAAGGAGTCGTTCGGAAGGATCAACAAGCCGGAGGCCGAGCTCAGCATCGCCAAACTCAAGGAATACTACACGAAGGTCGGCACCAGGCGGGTTCTTGAGGAGCATGTGGATGTCGGCGTGATCAGTCCTTACAAGGCACAGGTCCAGTACCTGAGGCAGAGGATCAAGTCGGACCCGTTCTTCAAGCCGTTCAGACACCTCGTCACCGTCAACACGGTGGACGGTTTCCAGGGGCAGGAGAGGGATGTGATCATCATCTCGCTCGTGAGGGCCAACGAGAACGGAGAGATAGGTTTCCTGCGCGACCTCAGGAGGATGAATGTGGCCATGACACGTGCGCGCATGAAACTCATCATCATGGGAGACGCCTCGACCCTGACGAAGCATCCTTTCTACCGCAAGCTTTACAATCAAAGTTTTCACTATCTTTGCATTAATCAATCAACAATCGATAAACCACAATAACCATGAAATACGATTTCGACGAGATTGTCCCGCGCAAGGGGACTGACGCATACAAGCACAAATACCTCAAGCAGATCTGCGGAAGGGAAGACGTGATCCCGATGTGGGTGGCAGACATGGAGTTCAGGACACCTTCATTCGTGATGAACGCCATCCAGAAGAGGCTCGGCCAGAGCATCCTCGGATACACCTGTACATCCGACGCCTACTACGACGCCATCTGCCGCTGGAACAGGGAGCAGTACGGCCTCGAGATTTCCAGAGAGATGGTAAGCTACATCCCGGGAGTCGTCAGCGGCATCTTCATGTCTCTGCTCGCGCTCACCGAGAAGCATGACAGGATTCTGATCATGGAGCCGGTCTACCATCCGTTCCGCCTCGTGCCGCAGGCCAACGAGAGGGAAGTGGTGATGACTACCCTCAAGAGGGGCAAGGACAACTTCGAGATGGACTTCGACGCCTTCGAGAGGGACATCAAGGGCTGCAGGATGCTCGTGCTCTGCAATCCTCACAACCCTGGAGGAATCTGCTGGAGCGCCGGCGAGCTGCGCAAGATCGCCGAAATCTGCGACAGGGAGAAGGTCATCGTGGTCAGCGACGAAATCCACTGCGACATGCTCTACGGGGGCAGGAAGCACATTCCGTTCGCGTCTGTGAGCGAGACAGCAAAGCGTATCTCGATCACCCTCCAGGCTCCTACCAAGACATTCAACCTGCCGGGAGTCGTGGCATCCCAGATGATAATCTTCAACGAGACGATGAGGGAGAAGGTATTCGGATTCATCGAGGGCAGCGACATGGACCTCGGAAACGTGTTCGCATTCGACTGCGTTGCAGCATGCTACAGCGAGGAAGGTCTCGAGTGGAAGACCCAGATGCTCGAATACGTCGACGCAAACATCGACCTTCTCTGCAGGAGGATGGCCGAGGAGTGCCCGCAGATCGTTCCGATCAGGCCGCAGGCCAGCTTCCTCGTGTTCCTCGACTGCAGAGGCCTTGGGTTGTCACAGAAGGAGCTCATCAGATTCTTCGCCGACGAGGCCCACATCTGCATGAACTCGGGTGACATGTTCGGTCCTTCGGGAGAGGGATACATGAGAATGAACGTCGCATGCCCGCGCTCGATGATGGAGCAGGCGGTTGAGCAGATCGTGACGGCCGTCAGGAACAGGCAGGACGGCCGCGCAGGTACCATGGACAAAAAATAATTCTTCCAGGGCTAGCTGGTCTGGCCGTCTATCGTTCTTGCAATCTTTTCGACGTTGAGGCTGCGTGCCGAGGCGTCGAAAATGTCTTTATAGATGCCCCCCTGGCGATAGACCTCGTCGGGGTTGCCGCCCTGCTCGACCCGTCCGTTCTGCATCGCGTAGATTATGTCGCTGTCGATGATCTGCGAGATATTGTGCGAGATGATGATGACGGTGCGGTTCTGCTTGATGGCGTCGATACTGTTCTTGATCTGTTCGGTGGCGACTGCGTCGAGGCTGGCAGTCGGCTCGTCGAGGAAGATGATCGGCGGGTTCTTTAGGAACATGCGTGCGATTGCCACCCTCTGCTGCTGGCCGCCGGAGAGCAGAGTTGCCTTGGTGTCGAAACCGTCAGGAAGGTCCATTATCTGGTCATAGAGATACGCCTGGCGGGCGGCCTGATAGACTTCCTCGAGGCTTGCGCCCGACTTTCCATATCTGATATTGTCCTCGACGGAGCCGTCGAAGATATGGTTCTTCTGCAGCACGAGTCCTATGTTTTCGCGCAGGAAGCGGGTGTCGTAGTCCCTGAGGTCGACGCCGTCAAGTTTTATGGTACCGCAGTCCGGCTCATAGAACTTGTCCAGCAGGTTGACGACCGTGCTTTTTCCTGCACCGGACAGACCCACGAAGGCTGTGATCTTGCCTGGCTGGATAGACATCGAGATGTCGTGGAGGGCCTTGTTGCCGTTAGGGTAGGTGAAGTCCACATGCTCGATCTCGAAGTTTCCGATGACCTTCTCGGGACGGTAGGTGCCGGAAGTCTCGATCTCGTCGTCCGAATCTATGATCTCGAAGAAGCCCTCGGCGTAGACCAGGGCTTCATTCATATCGTCGAATATGCGCTGGAGCTGCCTGATAGGCGCAGAGACGTTGCTGAACAGCATGACATGGTACATGATCTTTCCGATCGACATCCCGGGGTAGCCCTTGAGCACGAGGAAGGCAGTAAGGATGATGATCAGCACCGTGCCGACCTGCTCGACGAAGCTCTTGAGTCCGTCGAAGAGGTAGCTTACCTTGCGGGTCGACATCTGGTTTTCGGTGAGCCGCTTCTGCAGATCGAGCTGCTTGTCGCCTTCGATGCGTTCGCGGTTGAAGGATTTGATGACGTTGATGCTCTCGATGATGTTCATGATGCCGTGGCTCTTCTGCTCGAAGAACGAGCGCATCTGGTGTCGCCAGCCGCGGAGTTTCTTCGCCTGGAGCCAGGTGATCAGGAAGTAGAGCGGGACGATGCACAGGGCGGTGATTCCGACATAGACATTGGCCGCGAACATGAGGATCAGGGCGATGATGGCGCTGGTGAACATCGGCAGGAGATCGATGCAGATGTTCCTGACCGTCATCGTGAGGCTGTTGACGCCACGGTCGATCCTGGTCTGGAGCTTGCCCGGCTCGTTGCCGCTGGCAGAGAAGAATGCCATCCTGAATGTGAGCATCTTCTCGATGACTGCCTGCGCAAGGTCCTGCGAGACGAGAATCCTCATCTTTTCCCCGAAGAACTTCTGCGCAAAGCTGACCAGCGCGGACAGAATCTCCTTGCCGAGAAGGACAAACGTGATGACTGTCAGTATCCTGGCCGCCCTGCTCCATTCGAAGTTGTCGATGCCTATGAGCGAGTTGATGGCATCGACCGTCCGGTCAAGCACTACTGCATTGACCTGCGCGACCAGCGAGCTGATGAGCGTGAGCACGAGTGTGGCTGCAACCAGCCATTTGTATGGAAGCACATACTTCCAGATCTTGCCGATGAGCTCCCAGAGCCCCATTCCGTTTTTCTTTTTCATAACGCCTGCGTACAACGTTGAATGACAGCCATTTACCGAGTAAGCCTTCGGCTGATCAACCGAAGGCTTTTTCACCATATCACTGACAGTCAATTATTTGAAAACGACCGTCAAAGCGGCAGACTAGAGTTTGCCATGATCAATTTATAGTTAAGTATCTGCAAAAGTAGCATTTTTGCCGTTATTGCGTATCAGGATTGCTATATTTGCGTATTAACCAGCAACACAATGAGGATGAACGTCGCCTGCCCACGCTCGATGATGCAGCAGGCAATCGACCAGATCGTCAACGCAGTAAAGAACAGGATATGAATCTAAGGACTATCCTCTCCTCTTCAAACGTGACTACACTCCACACAAGGCACTCGATGCCGTGCTGAACGTTCCCGGCAGGTAACGGCCAGGAAACAGGTACCATTGACATAAAATACTTTTGCAAACATGAATACAAGAAATTTTTTCCTTTCGCTCGCCTCGGCTTTCATGATGGCAGCATGCACATCGGCCCCTGCACCGCAGGCTGGCCAGGCCTTCGATGACGTACTCGCCACCAGGCGCAGCATACGCGACTACGACGCTGCCAGGCAGATCTCCAAGGAGGAGGTTACAACCCTGCTCCTCGCTTCGCAGAACGCCCCTTCATGGGCGAACGCCCAGCCTAGCCGCTACTATGTGGCCATGAGTCCGGAGAAGGTGGAGGCCGTGAAGGGTCTCATCGGCGAGAGGAACGCACAGAATGTCGCAGGCGCTCCGGTGCTCATCGTCTCGACATTCGTCAAGGGCCAGTCAGGCTTCTTCGCCGGCAATGCCACCAATGAGATCGGCGACGGCTGGGGAGCATATGACAACGGCCTCGCAAACTGCTATCTCATCCTCAAGGCCAGGGCAATGGGCTTCGACACCCTCATCATGGGAATGCGCGACTCAGACGGCCTCAGGGCTATCTTCGGCATTCCTGAAGAGGAGGAAGTGATGGCTGTCATCTCGCTCGGCTACAGGGCAAGCGACCCTGCCACCCCTGCACACAAGTCCCTCGACGAGATCGTCAAGTTCTACTAGGATATGAGAAAGGCACTTATCATACTCGCCGCTGCTACCATCGCCGTTTCGGGCTGCGGCATGCTCGGGAAGACACAGTGGAATCCCGACTATCTTGCAGGTGCGGCCAGCAATGCGCTGACCGCGATGACACTTTCCAATGCTCAGGTGATAGAGCTCAGCCGGCAGAGCGTCGAGCTGATGGACAAGGAGAACAAGGTCAATACGGGTGCATACAAGAAGCGCCTGGACAAGCTTATGGAAGGCATAACCGAGGTGGAGGGCGTGAAGCTCAACCTAAAGGTCTACGAGACGCAAGAGGTCAACGCCTTCGCCTGCGGAGACGGCTCGATACGCGTCTATTCCGGGCTTATGGACGTAATGGACGATGACCAGCTGATCGCGATCATAGGTCACGAGATAGGCCATGTCATGCACAAGGATACCAAGGCAGCAATGCAGAGGGCCTATGCCTCGGCTGCCGCAAGGGGAGTCATCGCTGCGACCGGCGGAGTCGGCGAGGTGCTGGCGGCAACTGCCATCGGAGACATTGCCCAGTCCTTCGTGTCTGCGCAGTTCTCCCAGAAGCAGGAGTTCGCAGCGGATGAATATGGCTTCAACTTCGCGGTTAAGCATGGACACAGCCCATACAGCATGGCTACAGCCCTCGAGAAGCTCGTTGAGCTGAGCAACGCAGGCGGAGCCAAGGCTTCCAGCGTGGCAAAGATGTTCTCCTCACACCCTGACAGCGCGACGAGGGCGGCAAAGATGAGACAGAAGGCAGACGCCTACAGGAAGTAACCCGGAACAAATGACAACTAAACGGATTTTACAACATTATGACATTCAAAGAAACCATAGCCGAGCGCTATTCATGCAAGCGCTACGAATCAAGACAGATCACTAAAGAACAGCTCGACGCGATTCTCGAGGCAGGACGTCTTGCCCCTACGGCGAAGAATCTCCAGGAGCAGCACATCTATGTCGCACAGTCGGAGGAGGCCCTTGCGAAGATCGACGAGTGCACACCGTGCCGCTATGGCGCCCCTACGGTGCTCGTGGTAGCGTTCGACAAGGACAACGTCTACACCTATCCTGAGGGAAACCGCCAGTCGGGAGTGGAGGATGCAGCGATCGTGGCGACACATCTGATGCTCGGAGCCAAGGACGCCGGAGTCGACAGCTGCTGGCTCAACTGCGTTTACATCGACAAGCTCCACGACATGCTCGGTCTTCCCGAGAACGAGGAGATACTGATGCTTCTCGACCTCGGATATGCCGCAGAGGGAGCAGGCCCGCTCGCGAACCACAGCAGCAGGAAGCCGCTTTCGGAGACAGTCTCATACATCTAGGATGGACATCACGCAGAGAGTGCGCGAATCCGCATCGATCACAGAATTCCAGCGCAGGGTCTATCTCGAGCTGCTGAAAGTCCCTGCCGGGACGACCATCTCATACGGCGAGCTGGCACGGAGGATAGGCTGCCGCAGCGCACAGGCTGTCGGCCAGGCGCTCAGACGGAATCCCTTTGCCCCCGAAGTTCCCTGCCACAGGGTAATTGCATCCGACGGCAGCATCGGAGGCTTCCACGGCAAGAGAGAGGGAGAAATGATCGGCCGGAAGGCGGCTCTGCTGGAAGCGGAAAAAAGATAACGAATCAACCATACGATTCGCATACAAATGCTACAGGCCGAGGTTCGCGCACTGGTACAGTGCCTGGGCCTCGGCTGCCGTCTTCGGATCAGGGTCCTGCAGCAGTGTCTCGGTATAAGTCCAGTCACCGTTGTCAGTGACCTTGAACTGCCTTGTCTGGCGGACAGGGGAGAGGACTGTCAGGATGCCGTCGGCATAATAGCCAAGGTCCTGGTACGTAGCCATGAAAGCCCTCTGTCTGAAGTCGTCCGAGAGGATGTCCCGGCCGTAGAACATGGAGTCATACTCGAATCCCAGCAGTGAAAAGAGGGTAGGCATCACATCGATTTGCGAGCAGATCTTGTCCACGGCCATCGGCTCGAGGAATCCCGGAGCGTAGATCATTGCAGGAATATGGTACCCTTCGAGAGGAAGGCTCGTCTTTCCGGCGCTGGAAGCGCAGTGGTCCGCCATGATCACGAACACGGTATCTCCGAACCACGGTTTCTCCTTCGCCCTGGCGAGGAAGTCCCCGATGCACCAGTCCGTGTATTTCACTGCGGCAGAACGGCTCATCGGATTGCCGTCATACTCGATACGTCCCTCGGGATAGGTGTAGGGACGGTGGTTGCTGATTGTCATGATGTGGGCGAAGAACGGCTCGCCGGCAGAGGCCTTGGCATCGAAGATCGAGAGGGCCTCGCGGTAGCTGTCCTCGTCGCAGGTGCCCCAGATATTGCTGAAAAGCATCGCATCCCTGTCATAGCTGGCCTTGTCGAAGACATCGTAGCCGTTGCCGCCGAAGAAGGCCTTCATGTTGTCGAAGTAGCTGTCTCCGCCATAGATGTAGGTCGTGTTGTAGCCCAGCTCGCGAAGGACGCCCCCGGTAGTGAAGAGACCGCTGTTTTCAGGGCGTTTCACGATACTTTCGCCCGAGCTTGGCGGGATGCACAGGGTAACGGCCTCGAGACCGCGTACGGTGCGGTTTCCGGTAGCATAAAGATTGTCGAAGGCGATGCTCGCGCGTCTGATCCGGTCGAGATTCGGAGTGATGCCGCGATCGCTGCCATAGGCTTCCATAAAGCTGGCGCTCATGCTCTCGATGGTGATGAGCACGATGTTCTTCCTGAGAGCTACCGATGAGGAATCGCCCATGTGGGCAACACCATCCGCGTCCTGGCCGAGCATTTCCCTCTTGAGCGAGGCAGCTTCCCCATCGCCCTGGAGAGGATAGAACTGGCGGTAGTCAAGCTCGTTGGAGGCAAAGGCCTCCAGGAAGTCCCAGCATCCGTTCTCCTGGAGCTGGGTGAGGAACATGTCGTTTGTGGCCATGTTGCGGTAGCTCCAGTGCAGCCATGCCGCTCCTGCACTCGAGCAGACTGCGACAAGGGCCAGGTTCAGGGCCCAGCGCCTGAAGCTCGCGACACCCGAATTGCCGACCTTGTGGCCGCGGGTCATAAGCCAGCAGATAAGAGAGGCCCCGGCGAGCACTCCGAGCACGACCGGAACCATAGGGTAGGATTCCACGATATTGCCGATCACCTCGTTCGTGTAGACCAGATAGTCCACGGCGATGAAGTTGTAGCGCACGCCGAACTCGTCCCAGAATACAGGTTCACCGATCACGTTGATGAAGATCACGAACATCGCATAGGCTACCATCGTGGTCCATATCGCATAGTTCCTCCAGCCCCTGCGCACTCCCGGGAAGAAAAACTTGATGGCAAAACATGAGAGCAGCAGTGCCATGAGGGCATTCACGATAGTCGGGACCACCGATCCGTACTCGTCCGTGATGTCGTTGAAGCAGCAGAAGTAGAAGGTGAGGCCGGCCAGTATGCCGAGGATGATGTATCCCGCAGGACGGCCGTACTTGCCGTCGGTCATGGTGCTGTAGACCACGAAGGCAGGGATGATGCCTATCGCCGAGAAGGCAAGGTCATTGACCGCGCCGAGCAGGAACAGCCTGGCGAACTGCAGGAGGCCGAAATTGATTTCGGTCATCGGCATGCAGAGGAGGACTATCCTTATGATGAAGCCCGCCACGAGGGTGAGCGCTGCGAATCTTGGTGCAAAAAAGGCGAACCAGTCGCCGACTTTCTTTCTATCCATTCCTAAATCTTTTCTTTCATTGCCGAAGGCACCATCACGGACAGTGAATGAGGTACCATGGACATTCTCAATTCCTTTCCAATCGTGCCCGGATCCCCGTCGAAGTGGAAGGGGCCTCCTTCCATCCTGCGTATCTCGATCTCCCTTCCCCTGAGGCATACGACGTGAGGGCTTCCGTCAGCGGTCCTGCGCATCATTCTGAAAAGCAGGGCGGGGAAGTGCCAGGTATGGAAAGGTTTCACGAGGGTCACGTCCAGCAGGCCGTCACGCACCGACGCCCGCGGCGCCACCCATGCGTTGTTTCCCCACTGGCCGGCATTGGCTACTGTCACGAAGGTTGCCGGAGCGTCCCAGAGCTTCTGCCCGTCGACGATGACGGTATAGTGCTCAGGTCTGAAGCCGAACCATGTCCGGACACTCTCGCGGACGTAGGTGAGAAGGCCGCGGGAGCCGGAGCGGGCAAAGCGCCAGCTGACGATGGCATCGAGTCCGACGCCTGTTGTACAGAGGAATGGCCTGCCGTTCACGAGGCCGTGGTCGATCGTTGCGGGTGTTCCGCCGACAAGGGTCAGGGCAGCCTCTCGCGGGTCGCGGCTGATTCCCAGATGCAGGGCCAGGCCGTCGCCGCTTCCGCACGGGATTATGCCCATGGTACCTGCGCGGCCGCTTTCCAGAAGACCGCGGGCAACCTCGTTCTGGGTGCCGTCGCCGCCGATTCCGACGGTGATGTCGGCGTCCGAATTCCTGGCCAGTTCCACTGCGTGGCCGGCATATTCCGTGAATACGGTCTCGACTGCAACATCTTCACCTGCGAGAGTGCCGCATACGGTGTCCAGTATCTTATTCTTGTTCTTCCCGCCAGCAAGCGGATTGACAATCAGCAGTATCTTCTTCATTGCTTCAAAAGTATTGCAAATATAATTATTATATTTGTTCTGATTAACGATAAAACCACATGCTCAATTTCAACTACTATGCTCCGACCCAGGTGGTATTCGGACGCGGAACCGAAGAGAAGCTTCCCAAACTCATAACAAAATACGGCGGAACCAAGGTTCTCGTGCACTACGGAGGCAAGAGTGCCATCCGTTCAGGCCTCCTCCAGAAGGTCGAAGACATGCTCAGCGAGGCGGGCATCGCCTATGTCAAGCTTGGCGGTGTCGTGCCTAACCCGCGCCTGAGCCTGGTTCACGAAGGCATCGAGCTCTGCCGCAGGGAAGGAGTCGACTTCCTTCTTGCAGTCGGCGGAGGAAGCGTGATCGACTCCTGCAAGGCTATCGGATACGGATTCGGCTACGAGGGCGATGTCTGGGATGTCTACACACGAAAGGCGACCCCTGAGTCATGTCTTCCGATCGGAACGATCCTTACCATCCCGGCAGCGGGCAGTGAAATGAGCGACTCGAGCGTCATCACCAACGAGGACGGCGACGTGAAGATAGGATACAGCAACAATCTCAGCCGATGCAAGTTCGCGATCATGGATCCTGTGCGTACATTCACCCTCCCGGCATGGCAGACAGCCTGCGGCATCACCGACATGATGATGCACACGATGGAGCGCTACTTCAGCAAGGAGGACGACATGGAGATCACCGACGCGCTCGCCGAGGCCCTCATCCGCACCTGCATGACAGAGGGAGCCAAGGTCATGGCCGATCCGGAGAACTATGAGGCAAGGGCCAACATCATGTGGGCGGGCAGCCTTGCACACAATGACCTTACCGGCTGCGGAACGGTGGGCGACTGGGCTACACACCATATCGAGCACGAGCTCTCAGGCATGTTCGATGTCAGCCACGGTGCCGGTCTCGCTGCCGTATGGGGCAGCTGGGCACGCTACGCCTGTGGCGAGAACATGCCGCGATTCGCACGTTTCGCAAAGAACGTCATGGGGCTGGACATAACTGGCATGAGCGATGCCGAGGCGGCAGAGGCAGGAATCCAGGCAATGGAGCGTTTCTTCGAGTCTATTGGAATGCCTGTCAACATCCATGACCTCCTGGGCAAGGAGGTGACCGACGAGCAGATCGAGAAGATGGCCGACATGGCGACCCATGGCGACACGATCACCCAGGGTGCCCTCAAGGTACTCGACAAGGCTGACCTCATCGAAATATACAAGATGGCAAGATAATCAAAAACAGATACTATTATGAAAAAGCTAGCAATTTCAATTCTCTTCGTTGCCCTGGCCATCACAGCTTCAGCGCAGGCAAAAAAAGTCTCTATCCTCGGAGATTCATACTCTACCTTCGAGGGCATCATCCCTGCAGGATATGCCACATTCTACCCTAACAACCAGAATGACGTCAAGGAAGTCGGTCAGACATGGTGGAGTCTCTACAATGCCGACATGGGATACGAGCTCGAGGTGAACGACTCCTGGGGCGGAACAACAATCTGCAACATCGGCTACGGACGCAGGAACGTTGCCTCTACCTCATTCAATTCACGTCTGTGGAAGCTCGGCAATCCTGACATCATCTTCGTATTCGGCGGCACCAACGACGCATGGGCAAACTCTCCGGTAGGTGAGTACCAGTACGAGGGATGGAGCAAGGAGGACTGCAACTCTCTCCGTCCGGCTCTCGCATACATGCTCGAGAACCTCAAGACCATCTATCCGAAGGCCAGCATCTATGTACTTCTCAATTCCGAGCTCAAGGAGGACGTGAACGAGTCTTTCAGGACAGTGTGCTCGCACTGCGGCGTGCAGCTCATCGAGCTTCATGATATCGAGAAGCAGAACGGTCACCCTTCGATCAAGGGCATGCAGGCAATCAACCAGCAGCTCAAAGCAGCAGTAAAGCTATGAAAAGAATCTGTATCACACTGGCCGCTGCCCTGGCGGCCATCATGTCGCTGCAGGCGCAGGACAAGGTTGTCCGTGAGATCATCGAGATCGGAAGGACAGACAACCGCACGATGTACTATGATGACTATCTCAGCACCAGGATCGGCGGCCGGGTAGTCGGCTCGCACAACCTCGAGGATGCCGAGAAGTGGGTCGCCAAGCAGTTCAGGTCCATGGGGCTTGAAGTGACCGTACAGGAGGTAGGAGAGATCGGCGTAGGCTTCTCGAGAGACCACTGGTCCGGCCGGCTGATCGGCAGGAACAACTACGAACTTGACTTCGGAACGCCATCGTATACCGCAGGCACACACGGTGTCGAAAGGGGCATTGTGGTCATGGAGCCTACGACACAGAGGGAGTTCGACAGCATCAAGGGCAAGCTCAAGGGCGCATGGATTCTCATCGGCGGCAAGTCCAACGGAATGGCCATCGACTGGTCCGACGCAGCCAATGAGAAAAGAATCGCGCAGAGGGATACGAATGCCAATATCCAGGTTCCTTTCTACAAGGAGATGTGCGAGGCGGGCATTCTCGGAATCATCCAGTCTGCCGAAGCCCCTATGCAGATCCATTACGACAGAGCCAACTGCTACAACATCACGATGGACAACCTTCCTGATGTCTGTGACATCAAGCTCAACTCGCACCAGTACGACGAGATCGCCCAGATGGTGAAGGACCGCGAGAGAGTCGAGCTCGAATTCGACATCCGCAACCACTTTTTCGAGGGTCCGGTCAAGTACCACAATATCATCGCCACCCTCAAGGGAAGCAAGTATCCCGACGAGTATGTGATCATGGGCGGACATCTCGATGCCTACGACTCGGCTACAGGATCGGTGGATGACGCCAACGGTGTCGCACTTACACTCGAGGCAGCCCGCATGCTTACAGCAGCGGGAGCGAAACCGAAGCGCTCGATCATGTTCTGCATCTGGACAGCAGAGGAGTACGGTCTTCTAGGTTCGAAATTCTTCGTCGAGAACAAGACTGTCCCTCTCGAGAAGATCTCCAACTACTTCAACCGTGACGGAGGCCCTCTCGCATCGACCGGAATCACGGTTCCAGAGGCGATGTACAGCGATTTCGTAAAGATCACCGAGCCTCTCAGGGACTACGACACCGAGATGCCTTTCACCCTCAGCAAGAGGACAGATGCACCAAGGCCGCGCCCTACATCGGCAGGCGGTTCAGACCACGCATATTTCGCCATGAACGGCGTGCCGACCCTCTCTTTCAGCGAGACCGACTACAAGGGCTACGGTTTCAGATACCGTGACATCTGGCACACCAAGACCGACCTCCTCAATCAGGTATATCCTGATTACATGAGCTACTCGACAGTGATCACAGCCATCACCGTGTACGGTGTCGCCAACCTCGACCACCTTCTCTCTAGGGAAGGTCTGTATTCAGACTGATCCGGACCGGCACCTAAGAAAAAAGGGCTGACCATTCTGTGGCCAGCCCTTTTTTATTACCGACATGCATTACCTGCCGAGGCAGATGAGCTTGCAGGCATGAGGACGGAGCTCGTAGCTTACCGAGCCTGAGATTTCTCCGGTTTCACCGGTCCAGAGATCCTTTACCTTGTAGCTGTCTGCTCCGAGATCGAAGCCGATCTCCGAGAGTTCGGTTCCGACTGTGGCGGTCTCCTCGCTGATGTTGAAGAGAGCTACATAAGTTGCGTCAGAATCACGTGATGCCACGATGAGGTGGCCGTTCTTCTCGTATGATACAGAGTGGACATCTGTACACTCGCGATGCATCTTGAGCACGTCGCGGTTGGTGAGAAGCGAGAGGGTGAACTCGTCATTGCTTGGAAGGTCGCCGCCGAACATGAGAGGGGACTTCATGATGGTGAAGTAGCTCATGAGCGAGTACTGCTCGTCCGGAGTGAGGCGGGTCATGCGCTCTTCGCCGCGCTCGCCGCGGATGCTGATGCGTCCGAGTGGGATCATGTCGCAGTCTGGCCATGTGCCAGGCTTGATGCGTCCGTACCAGTCCTCTGCAACGTCCATCAGGTGAGGGAGATCGCGCCAGATGTCCCACACGTCGTTGACCATGCGCCACATGTTTGCATGCTCTGCGAGGTGGTCTGCTGCATCCACAGGGGTTTCGCCAGGGGAGAGGCTGAGTACGATAGGGCGGCCGCACTGGTCGATCGCGTTGCGGACAAGCTCTACCTCGTCACCATGGTATGTAGGAGCTGACATGTCGTCGATCTTGACAAAGTCCACGCCCCACTCGGCGTACAGGTCGAAGAGGGAGTTGTAGTACTCCTGTGCGCCAAGGCTGTCCGCCTCGACGGTCTTGTTGTCACGGAGCCACCTGCAGAGACGGCGGTCAGAGCAGATCTGGTCGGCTGTGATGCCGTCTGTGCCCTTTACAGGAAGCTTCTTGGCGACAGCCTCCTTAGGGATTCCGCGCATGAGGTGGATACCGAACTTGAGGCCTTTGCTGTGGACATAGTCGGCTAGAGGTTTGAAGCCCTTTCCGTCTGCGGCAGAAGGGAAGCGGTTGACAGCAGGGGTGTAGCGGCCCCACTCGTCGATGACGTAGCGTGGGTCCTCCTGGTTGTAGCCACCGGCCTTGTCGTTCTCCACGAACCAGCGGATATCGACTACGACGTACTCCCAGCCGTACTCCTTGAGATGCTCGGCCATGTAGTCTGCATTGGCCTTGACCTCATCCTCGACTACGGTCGGTCCGTAGCAGTCCCAGCTGTTCCATCCCATCGGAGGGGTCTGTGCCCATTCCTTGAAGGTACCAGGTTCGAAGACGGTTTTCGCGGCCTTCTTTGTTCCGCATGACACGAGGCCGGAAAGAGCCACCGCTGCAGCGGCAAGATAGATGATTGATTTCTTCATGATTATGATTTTGATAATATTCCTGTCAATACATGTCCTCCGACTGGCGAGACATGCAAATATAACGATAATGTCATTCAAAATAGTCGTACATTTGCGTAACGGAAAACTTATCGGTCAGCAGCCAGATATGTAACCTAAAGTTACACAATTGCGATTATGTTAAC
>JAKSJQ010000039.1 GCA_024402115.1 Bacteroidales bacterium
CCCCTGACAGGGGTCGGCGAAGCCGGGGGTTGAGACATTTATCCGTTCTGATGCCGGTGGAGTAGAAGCAGCAAGGCACGCGAGTGCCGCAACGCAGTGTGCGAGACTGTCGTCGAGCCACGGAGTTGCCAGCGTAACAAAGTGGAGCTGCATACCCCTGACAGGGGTCGGCGAAGCCGGGGGTTGAGACATTTATCCGTTCTGATGCCCAGCATCAGAACGGATAACCGACACCGAAGTGGACGGCGTAGCCATCCTTGCTGAACCATCCGCGAGGGCCGACCCATGAGTTGTCGAGCCGTGAAGGATCATGAACCTTCATACCCCAGTCGATGCGGACGATGAGGAAATTGAAGTCAGCGCGGAGGCCGATACCCCAGTTGGCCGCGATGGCCTTGTAGAAATTGTTCCAGTGGAAGAGCGAATCATCGCTGACACTGTCGTCGAAGTTGAGTGGCATGTTCCAGACATTACCCGCGTCGATGAAAGTCGCGCCTTCAAGCTTCCAGAAGAGGTCGAAACGATACTCGACATTGGCCTCGATCTTCATGTCACCGGTCTGGTTAGGAATGACGAAGTATGTGTCCTTGGACGAGAAGCCCGGACCGACAGAACGTGCCTGCCAACCTCTGAGACTGTTCGCGCCACCGCCATAGAAATGTTTCTCGAAAGGAAGTGCAGAAGAGTTTCCGTACGCGAAACCCGCACCCGCAAGGAACCTTGTAGCAAGCGCCTGACCGCCGTTTCTTCCGAACTTCCATGTCTTGCCGACACTTGCCTCGAAGCGCACGAACTGCGAGAATGGTGTTCCCCATACGAGGGCGTGGCCGTTCTCATCATGCTTCATCACCTTGCGGAATGCGCTGAGTATGTTGCCGGCCAGGTCGAGCTGCACCCTTGTGTAGAAAGGCGCCTGACTTGAGCCGTTGACATCGTTTGTGTAGTAGAGCGTGCCGCCGGTTCCGAAGTCAAAGTGGTTGTTGTAGGAGTTACGGAGGAATGGATCCTTGCTGATCGAGTTATAGAATTCGCTGTCCAGGTTGAACAGGTGGACGATGTTCAGCTGGAGAGGATACACCTTGTATGAAAGCTTCTGGTTAAGGTATGTTCCTGTGTAACCGTACGATGCGGAAACGATGTTCCTGGTGTACTCGGGACGGTTCTGGTAATTGTACGAGACGTTGAAGTCCGTTCTCGGGATCGTGCCCTTGAACAGCCTGTATGGGAGGAAGAGGAACTTAGGCAGGCTGAGACCTGCCGAAACTCCGAACTCGTTCGAGTGAATCTTGTCCTTGATCTTGAACTGGAAGTTGCCCATGAAGCTGAGATTCAGCCACTCACCTCCGTGGAATATGTTCTTGTGGTAGTATGAGAGCTGAGGTGAGATACCGAAGAGTCCGCTGGAATTCGTAGATGTCTCGAGGTTCACCTTGAAGCCCTGGAGCTTACTCTGGGTGAGGGTTATGTCGCAGTCTACCTTGTCGTCAGAAGCCTCCTGGAGGCTGATGTTCACGCTGTTGAATACCTTGATCGATGAGAGCCTCTGGTAGGTGTTGTTGACCATGGTCTCGCTGTAGACCTCGCCCGGACGGAGAAGGTTCAGGTCGGACAGGACCTTCGGCCTGATCTTCATGCTGACAGGGTGGTTGAAGTTGACGCTGCCGATGGTGTATTTCTTCAGTTCCTTGGCATCTTCAGGTGCTGCGTTACGCGGATATTCGAGCACCTTCATCTCAAGATGTGCGGCGCCTGAGTCCTTCAGGGTATCAGCCTCGAAGGTGTAGAAAGTCTTGTTGAATCCGAAGAAACCGTTGTTGCGGAAGTATTGACTTGAGCGTACGGTCTCGGCTTCGAGAGCTGCTTCGGAGAGTGGCTCCCCTACTTTAATGCTGATGTTATTTGTATCTGCATCAAAGCTTTCCTTAAATTCACCTTCAGGAACGGTCCAACTGAGTGACTTGATAGGATACTGCTTTCCGAGCTCCACGTTGTAGGTCACGAATACATTCCTCTTACGCACGGCGACGCTTGCTTCGACCTCGGAATTGAAGTAGCCGATGTACTGGAGATGGTTGATGATGCTGCTCTCGGAATCGTCGATGGTCTCGGAATCATAGATTACCGGTGCGACGCCAATCTTCTGCACGAACTTGTCCCAGCCCTTGCCCTTGCCGTTCTGCCAGTTGTATACGGAAAGGAAAGGATGCCAGCCCTTGATGAAGCTAGGACCCGCAGACTGGCGGATGTAAGGCTCGAGAGTCTTGCCGTTGAAGTGCTTGTCGTTGGTCACCTTGACCTTGTTCATGGCAAGGCGATATTCTCCGTCCTGGAGCATCTTGGTTGTGCTGCAGGAAGCCGCGAAGATCGCGACCATGACAATGAGGATATATCTGCTGATTCTTGCCACTTTCAAACAAAGTTTGACCATCATGCAAATATACCGGAAAATATGTTTCCGTCAAAGATGTATTCTGCCGAATCGTATTTCAATTCGCATAGCAGGAAAGTCGGCATCGAAGATTACTTGCGACGGCGGAATTCGGAGACGCAGATGGCTGTGGCGATCGCCACATTCAAGGATTCTGCGGTTGGTTGGTCGCCGGGATAAGGCGGGATGAAGAGCTTCTCGCTGACATGCTGTTTCATGGCGTCACTGATGCCGTTTGCCTCGTTTCCCATCACGATGAGACCGTCCGGAGCGAGCTCCTTTCGGTAGATGTTCTCCCCTTCCAGGAAGGTTCCGAAGATAGGCAATCCTTTTGAAGCAAAGATTTTGCTAACCTCGACCAAATCGCAGTAAATCACTTTTTTACGAAATATAGCACCCATAGTAGACTGGACTACCTTAGGATTGTAGAGTTCGACGGTATCACGGGATGCGAAGACCACGTCGATGCCGAACCAGTCTGAGAGTCTGATGATGGTTCCGAGGTTGCCTGGGTCACGTACCGAATCAAGCCCGATTGCAAGCATGCCGGGACGTATCAGCTCGGCGATCTGGTCGAGGCTCATCTCGGGCTTCTGGCGAAGCACGGCGAGCACGGGTGACGGACTGCTGAGGGAACTGATCCTTGACATGGCTTCCGCTCCGATCTCGTCACGGCGATAGACTTTCTCCACGGTGAAGTCGGATGTCATGGCCTCTGCCACCATCTTCTCGCCTTCTACTACGAAGAGGCCGGTCTCGTCTCTGAACTTCTTGTTCTGGAGGGCACGGAGCTGCTTGATTTCGTTGTTGCTTATCATGTCTGCAAAAATAAGTAAATTTGCAGGAAATTTACATGAAAAATAATGAGCAAGGCAATATTCTATCAGGTACTGACAAGGCTCTGGGGCGAAGGTAAGTTCTCGTCTTTCGACAAGGCAAGCTTCACCCATCTCCACAGTCTTGGAGTGACTCATATATGGTATACAGGTGTCATCAGACACGCTACCGGAAAGCCCTTCGTAAAGGGTCGTCCAGGTTCTCCATATTCGATTTCAGACTACTATGATGTCAATCCATATCTTGCTGATGAGCAGGATAAAAGGATTGCTGAATTCAAGAAACTCATAAAGCGTACTCACAGCTCAGGATTCAAGCTTCTGATCGACTTCATCCCTAACCATGTGGCGCCGGATTACGAGGATCAGCACGGCGGAATTCCGACCTTCGACTACTGTGATTACGACTGGACCGACACCAAGAAGATCAACTATTCTCACCCCGAAACCTGGGGTAAGATGTACGACATCGTGCGCTATTGGGCGGCGATGGGTGTGGACGGTTTCCGCTGCGACATGGTGGAGCTCGTTCCGCCGGAATTCTTCGCATGGATGATAAGGAAGATCAAGGAAGAATTCCCTGAGGTCATCTTTGTCGCAGAAATCTATGAGAAGCACAACTACTGGCGTTACATACGTGAGGTCGGCTTCGACTATCTCTATGACAAGTCCGGACTCTACGACACTCTCATGGCGGTGTACAGGCATGGTGGTACCGCAGAGGCGATCACATGGAACTGGCAGTTCCTCGGCGAGCTTCAGCCGAACATGCTCAATTTCCTGGAGAACCACGATGAGGTCAGGGTGGCATCACCGGAGTTCGCGCAGTCACCGGAAAGGGCATACGCGGCACTCGCCTGCTCCGCCCTTCTGAATGACGCTCCTTTCATGATCTATTTCGGTCAGGAGGTCGGCGAGAATGCGTCTGACACTTCGAACAACAGGACTTCCATCTTCAACTGGAAGAGCGCGAAGGCTGTCAGCAAGCTGGTGAAGGAGATCCATGGCGAAAAGGGGCTCACGAGGCGCCAGCAGGCAATTCTTACCCGCTACAAGGACACCCTCTCACTCGCTGGTGAACCTGCATTCCAGTGCGGTCAGGTCCATGATCTCGGTTACTGCAGCCCTATGGACCGCTACCGTCAGTTCGCATGGCTCAGGTACGACGACGAGTCAATGTACCTCATCGTTGCGAACTTCTCGGACGAGGACCAGGTCGTGACCGTGCATATCCCTATGAGCGGAGAGGACATCCGAGTCAAGGTCGCAGCATGCGATTATCTCGTCAGGAAGCTGAAATAGCGAACTCCTTCCTATGGAAGGGTTTGAAAATTGACGAGGATTTGCTAAATTAGCGCCCAATTTTGCGCCAAGCGGAAAACAAGAGGTCTTTTGACCGAAGACAAAAGGAAATTTCATAAACAATTCATAAAGAAAATGGCAACAAAATCCAATCTTCAGATTGCTCGCGCTGCTTATCAGCCAAAGCTTCCTAAGGCACTCCAGGGCCCAGTAAAGGCCGTAGAGGGTGCTGCAACTCAGTCAGTTGGTAACCAGGCCGAGATCAAGGAACTCTTCCCTAACACCTACGGTATGCCAGTCATCACTTTCGAGGCTGGTGAGAAGGTTGAGCTCCCTGCATTCAACGTCGGTATCATCCTCTCAGGTGGACAGGCTCCTGGTGGACACAACGTCATCTCAGGTCTCTTCGACGGTGTCAAGTCACTCAATCCTGCTAACAAGCTCTATGGCTTCATCCTTGGTCCTGGCGGACTCGTTGATCACAACTACATGGAGATCACTCCTGAGCTCATGGACGAGTATCGTAACACCGGTGGATTCGACATCATCGGTTCAGGTCGTACCAAGCTCGAGAAGGAAGAGCAGTTCGAGAAGGGTATCGAGATCCTCCGAGAGCTCGGCATCAAGGCTCTCGTGATCATCGGTGGTGACGACTCAAATACCAATGCTTGCGTCCTCGCTGAGTACTATGCAGCTAAGAAGTATGGCGTACAGGTAATCGGTTGCCCTAAGACCATCGACGGTGACCTCAAGAACGAGCAGATCGAGACTTCATTCGGTTTCGACACCGCTTGCAAGACTTACTCTGAGCTCATCGGTAACATCCAGCGTGACTGCAACTCTGCACGCAAGTACTGGCACTTCATCAAGGTGATGGGCCGTTCAGCATCACATATCGCTCTCGAGTGCGCTCTCCAGTGCCAGCCTAACATCTGCCTCGTTTCTGAGGAGGTCGAGGCTAAGGAGATGTCTCTCGACGACGTTGTTACCTACATCGCAAACGCTGTCGCTGTTCGCGCAGCTGAGGGCAACAACTTCGGTACCGTAGTCATCCCAGAGGGTATCATCGAGTTCATCCCTGCAATCAAGAAGCTCATCGCTGAGCTCAACGAGGTCCTCACCGACCCAGCTACCGGCGAGCCTCGCGAGTTCGCAAATGCAGAGGCTCAGATCGCATTCGTAAAGGGTGCCATCGCTGCAGACAATCTCGCAGTCCTCGAGTCTCTTCCTGAGGATGTCGCTCGTCAGCTCTGCCTCGACCGCGACCCACACGGTAACGTACAGGTTTCTCTCATCGAGACTGAGAAGCTCCTTTCTCGCATGGTTGCTACCAAGCTCGCAGCATGGAAGAAGGAAGGCAAGTTCGTAGGTAAGTTCGGTACCCAGCACCACTTCTTCGGTTATGAGGGCCGCTGCGCAGCTCCTTCTAACTACGATGCTGACTACTGCTACTCACTCGGTTACAACGCATCTCGCCTCATCGCTAACGGCAAGACCGGTTACATGTCAGTAATCAAGAACACTACTGCTCCTGCAGCAGAGTGGATCGCCGGTGGTGTTCCTATCACCATGATGATGAACATCGAGCGTCGTAACGGTAAGAACAAGCCAGTTATCCGCAAGGCTCTCGTTGAGCTCGACGGTGCTCCATTCAAGTACTTCGCTGCACACCGCGACGTATGGGCAAAGGAGACTGCATATGTTTACCCAGGTCCTATCCAGTACTGGGGTCCTACCGAGGTTTGCGACCAGCCAACCATGACTCTCAAGCTCGAGCAGGCAAAGTAATCCCGGCCTGACGGCAAGCCCAAGCGGGCTGCTGCATGGCAGATTGAATATGATGAGGCCGTCCCAAAAGGGGCGGCCTTATTTTGATTTATGATAGCTTTATCTTAAATTTGCTTTTTCGTGCGTGGCGCGCGTATGTGCGTATGCATACGGCCATATACCCGCACGTGTGTACGAGGACAGATTTCTCTATGGAAACAGAGCAGATTCAGAAAAGGATAGACGAGCTCAAGCAGCTCATCTCCGAGAATAACGAGCATTACTATATCGAGCATGCTCCCGTCATCAGCGACTATGAATTCGACATGCTGATGGTCGAACTCGCCTCGATCGAGAAGGCGCATCCTGAGCTCATCACTCCGGACTCTCCTACCCAGAGGGTCGGCAGTGACCTTTCTCGAGCTAAGAAGGGCTCAAGGAAGGCGGCAAAGGAGTTCGAGCAGTATCCGCACAAGTACCCTATGCTCAGTCTCGGAAACACCTACAGCGTGACCGAAATCGAAGAATTCGCGGACAGGGCTGCCAAGGCTATCGGCGATGCTTTCACCTATTGTTGCGAGCTCAAGTTTGACGGAACTGCAATCTGTCTCACCTATCGTGACGGAAAGCTCCTCAGGGCTCTTACCCGTGGCGACGGCTCTGTCGGTGACGATGTGACCGAGAATGTCAAGAGGATCCCTAACATCCCTCAGCGACTCAACGGCATCGGCTGGCCGAAGGAGTTCGAGATCCGCGGCGAGATCTATATGCCTTACAAGGCCTTCGACCGTCTCAACGACGAGCGCAGGCGCGACGATGAAGCACCTTTCGCAAACCCTCGAAATGCAGCGTCTGGCTCTCTCAAGCTCACTGATCCGGATGAGGTTGCGAACCGTGGACTCGAGTGCACGCTCTACCATATCCTCGGCGAAGACCTCCATTTCACCACCCATGACCAGGCGCTCAGGTGCGCGATGAAGTGGGGCCTCCCAGTCTCTGACAAGAGGAAGATCTGCCGCAACATCGTCGAGATCGTCGAGTATGTCAAGTACTGGGACACAGAGAGGAAGTTCCTTCCTTTCGCTACCGACGGTATCGTAATCAAGGTCAACGAACTTCCATATCAGGATTCTCTCGGATACACATCCAAGGCTCCAAGGTGGGCTGTGGCATATAAGTTCAAGGCGGAGCAGGCGCTCTCCAAGGTCCTCAGCATCGACTATCAGGTGGGTCGCACAGGTGCTGTCACTCCGGTGGCGAACCTCGAACCGGCTCAGCTTTCAGGTACGGTCGTAAAGCGCGCGTCGCTTCACAATTCCGACCAGATGGAGGTGCTCGACATCCGTGTCGGCGACTATGTTTATGTGGAGAAGGGTGGCGAGATCATCCCTAAGATCACAGGAGTCGAGCTCAGCAAGAGAGACGGACTCTGCGTGAAGCCGGACTTCCCTACTACCTGCCCGGACTGCGGCGCGAGACTCGTGCGCGACGAGGGCGAGGCCAAGTGGTTCTGCCCTAACGTCGACGGCTGCCCTACCCAGATCAAGGGCAAGCTCGTACACTTCCTCAGCCGCAAGGCGATGAACGTTATCGCCGGCGATGCGACCATAGAACAGATGTACAACAAGGGCTATGTCAGGAACGTAGCCGATTTCTATAAGCTCGACGAGAACAAGCTCCTCCACCTCGACGGATGGAAGGAGAAGTCCGCTCAGAGGTTCCTTGCGAGCCTCGAGGACTCAAGGAACGTCCCATTCGAGAAGGTGCTCTACGCGCTGGGAATCCGTCATGTCGGCGAGACCACCGCGAAGCAGATCGCACGTGCTCTCGGCAGCATGGACGCAATCATGGGTGCGGGTCGCGAGCAGCTCATCGCAGTCGGTGACGTCGGTGAGGTCATCGCGGACAGCATACTCGCATGGACAGCAGTCCCTCGCCATAGGGACATAGTCGAAAGGCTCCGCGAAGCCGGTCTCAAGCTCAAGGTCGACGGACTCGTCGAGAAGGTTTCTGACGTGCTCGCGGGACAGACCGTTGTGGTGACCGGTAACTTCTCCATCTCCCGTGACGCCGTGAAGAAGCTCGTCGAGGCCAACGGAGGAAAGAACGGAGCATCAGTAAGCAAGAAGACCTCATTCATACTCGCTGGTTCGAAGCCGGGTCCGGAGAAGATCAGGAAGGCAGACGAACTCGGAATCAGGATAGTGACCGAGGAGGAATTCCTTTCGATGATTCCTGAGCAGGAAGTCATCATGGATGACACGGCTGAGCCAAAGACAACTGCAGAGATACCTGTACAGGGAAATCTATTCGGATGGTAGGATGAACAGCTGGAAGCGTACATATATTTCACTGAGGCCCGCCTTCACCAGCGACCTTTGGAAGATCGACCTGAAATCGATCTCTTCCGACGCGAAGAGACGATTCTTCAAGACGGTCAAGCTCGTGCGCTTCATCTTCACCGAGTTCAAGGAGCAGCACATGGGCTTCCAGTGCGTTGCGCTCAGCTATTTCGGCTTCTTTGCACTCGTTCCCCTGCTCGCGACCATCTTCTTCGTAAGCCAGGGCCTCGGCCTCTCGGACAAGATCCAGGAGCTTGCGCATGAATATGTGCACGCAGTGCAGCCGGAGCTCATCGACGTGCTCATCGACAAGGCCAACAACATCATCGACATCCTGATGTCCGGTCCTGTCGGATTCATCTCCGGTGCCATCTTCCTATGGACCATCATCTGGCTGATGATCAACATCGAGCGCGTGTTCAACAACATCTACCGCACCAAGACCAACTACTGCGTCGAGCAGGTCAACCGAAAGGCATGGAAGAAGTCGCTGACCTACATCTCCCTTCTCGTCCTCATTCCTTTCGTCGTGATCATCTTCGGTGCAGGCATCATGTTCTACACCTACCTCATCGACCTTACAGAGTTCAGGATCATCGACGTCAAGGTGTTCAAGACTGTATTGAGCTGGCTCATCTTCGGAGTCGTGGCGATCTTCACCATCTCCGCGATGTACAAGCTCATCCCTCAATATAAGATACGTTACAGATATGCGCTCATCAGCGCTGTGATATCCGGTGTCATTTTCACCGGTTTCCAGTTCCTCTACATCTCGACCCAGTTGTTCGTGACGAGATTGAGCGCGGTATACGGAATCCTCGCAGCCATCCCTCTCTTCATGACTTGGATGAACTTCAGCTGGCAGATCATCATGTATGGCTGCATGCTCTGCAGAGGCTTCCACAACATTGATAGTTATAACCTCGAAGATTAGGACAGATAGATGGTATCAGAGTTTACTGAACAGGATTACGCCGTAATCAACGAAGCATACGAGGATCTCAAGGCATCGTCGTTGAAGCGCTGTTCCAACGAGCAGGAGCTCGAGGTGGTACAGAAGGCCTTCGATTTTGCGAACAATGCCCACAAGAACGTGAGGCGTCGTTCGGGAGAACCTTACATGCTCCATCCTATCGCTGTCGCCAAGATAGTGGTCAGCGACATCGGACTTGGCTACAAGTCCATCGCAGCCGCCCTTCTGCACGATGTTGTAGAAGATACCGACTACACAATAGATGACCTCCGAAACCTCTTCGGAGACAAGATCGCCTCGCTCGTCGACGGCCTCACCAAGATCAAGACCGTGCTCGACAAGGAAGACCAGGCAAAGACCGAGAGCATCCAGGCAGAGAACTTCAAGCGCATCCTCCTCACCCTGAACGACGACATCCGTGTCGTGCTCATCAAGCTTGCCGACCGTCTCCATAACTGCCGTACGATCGAGTTCATGCCTGAGTACAAGAGGGACAAGATCCTCAGCGAGACCATGTTCATTTTCATCCCTCTCGCCCATCGCCTCGGTCTGTACAGCATCAAGACTGAGCTCGAGGACATCTGGCTCAGGTACAAGGAGCCGGATGCCTATGTAGACATCGCAGAGCATGTGAACCAGGATGCAAATGCGAAGGCTAAGGAGCTCCAGGACTTCATGGAACCAATTGAGACTGCGCTCAGGCAGGCCGGTTTTTCCTTCGAGATAAAGAAGCGCGTCAAGACTCCGTACTCGATATGGCATAAGATTCAGACCAAGGGCGTCACCATCGATCAGATATATGACCTCTACGCCGTAAGGATCATTTTCAATCCTGATGCGACGCTTTCGGGCACATACAAGGAGGACGAACGAGCTCAGTGTTACCATATCTTCGCGCTTATCACGAGCATATACAAGTACAAGGCAGACAGAGTCCGCGACTGGGTCGAGAGCCCTAAGAACAACGGATATGAGGCCCTGCACGTAACCGTGATGAGCAACACCGGTATCTGGGTCGAGGTCCAGATCCGCAGCCAGAGGATGAACGACATCGCAGAGAAAGGTATCGCAGCGCACTGGGCATACAAGAAGAACGGTGTCAGCGAGTCCAACTCCGAGTCCGAGATGGAACTCTGGATCAACAAGATAAAGTCCATACTCGTCAATCCGGACGTCTCTTCCCTCGAGCTCCTGGACATGATCCACAACGACCTCACCACCACCGACATCTTCGTGTTCACTCCGAAGGGTGAGCAGCGTCGTATCCAGAAAGGTGCGACCGCACTTGACTTCGCGTACATGATCCATACCCATGTCGGCAACCAGGCCATCGCGGCCAAGGTCAACATGAAGCTCGTCGCTCTCAACTATGAGCTCCGCACCGGAGATCAGGTCGAGATCATCACGGCCGGAGACGGCATCCCAAAGAAGGAATGGCTCGACTTCCTCATCACCCACAAGGCACGCAACGTGGTGAGCAATTACTATCGCGACGTCAACGCCGGCAAGGACAGCATGTCCCAGGATTTCGAGGAGAAGCCTACCGACAAGCAGAAGTCCACATGGAACCTCTTCGGCCTGCTCAGCAAGGCCAACAGGAAGGCACCTTACGTCATCAACAAGGACAACATCGACAAGGTTGTGATCTCCAAGTGCTGCAAGCCTATTCCGGGCGACAGCGTAGTGGGATTCATCACCGAGGACGGCAAGGTGGTGATCCACAAGAAGACCTGCCCTGAGGCAAACAGGCTTGCGTCCAAGTATGGCGACAACATCGTCATCCCTGAGTGGGAGAGCACGGATGAGCAATCCTTCGACGTGAAACTCTCGCTCTCCGGAATCGACAGGATAGGAATACTCAACGAGATCACGAGGTACATTTCCCTCGTTCTCAGCATGAACATACGTGAATTCGCCCTCCATACGGACACGGGCGTCTTTGATGGATATATAGTACTTTCCGTGCATGATACGGATGAGCTCGACAAGCTTATCAAGCGACTCAGCCGCATAGAAGGCCTCAGGAAAGTAGTACGTAACGACCTATAGAAAAAGATGAACAAAAGGCTCATAAATCTGCTCCCAGCGATTCCGATCCTCCTCATACTCGGATCGATGATGTTCTCGCATTCCTGCGCGAACACCACCACTCCGCCTTCTGGTGGACCGAAGGATACCATACCTCCGGTGATCAAGAAGATCTCTCCGGAGCCAGGAGCGACCAATGTACCCGTGCATGGAACCAAGGTTACCTTCACGTTCGACGAGTACGTGGTGGTCAAGGAACCGAACAATATCTATCTCTCCCCTCCTTTGGAGAAGAAGCCTAAGTACAAGATCCAGGGCAAGAGCCTCGTCGTGGAGTTCGAGAGCGACCTCGATCCGAACAGAACTTATGTGCTCGACATCACCGGCGCCCTTGCGGACAACAACGAGGGCAACAAGTATCCTGGCTATTCGCTTGTGTTCTCTACCGGCGACCAGATCGATTCCATGATGCTCACCGGCACGGTGCAGGATTGCAACACCCTGAATCCTATCAAGGGCGCTACGGTGCTTCTTTATAAGGACCATGCAGACAGCGCCGTCTTCCTCAAGAGACCGGATGCCTCGATCAAGACCGACGACTGGGGCTTCTTTGCGCTCAGGAATATTCAAGACACCCTCTATAGGATGTACGCCATCGTCGACGAGAACAACAATAACAAGTATGATCCGGAGAGCGAGAGGATAGCTTTCATTGATTCTCTCATACATCCTGTCCAGGTCGTAGCCGACACCATAGTCGAGCTCATGAAGTACGACATGAAGGACACTCTCAAGTGCAAGGCCAGGAAATCAGAGTACGAACTCTCAGTCTTCCGCGAGAAGCCGAGCAAGCAGTTGATCGTGAACAAGGAGCGAGTCGGAGAAAGGACAGCCTACATCACCTTCATGGCGCCTTACGCTCAGGTCGATTCAGTATGGATCAGGGGTGTGCGTCCGGAGAGGCTGATCACCCAGTTCAACATCATGCAGGACAGCCTCGAGATCTGGGTCAACGACGCGAGAAAGCAGCCGGATACGCTCTATCTCAATGTCAAGTACATGAAGACGGATACGGCGGGAGTGCTCAAGATGCAGACCGAGCAGGTCAAGCTCCCTCGCCCGAAGGGTACTTCAGCTGCAGCAAAGAGCTCGAAGCGTGACATCAAGAAGGAAGATACCCTCTGCGTATTCACTCTCAAGCCTGAGCCTGAGAGAATCGAGCAGTACGGTTTCGAGATCGAGTTCAAGTATCCTATCGTCGAGGACGGATGGGACTCGCTCGTGTTCCGCTCCATCAACCCGCGCCAGCAGGAGACCATCGCCAGGTACAGGGTCGAGCAGGACACCCTCAACCTCAGGAAATACACCGTATGGCCTCAGGACAAGCTTATGGAAGGATATGAGTACTTCCTCAAGATTCCTCACCGCAAGTTCAAGGACATCAACGGATACTACAACGACAGCACCGAGGTCAAGGTCTCGCTTCCTAAGGATGACAAGCTCAGTCTGATGAAGACTGTCCTTACCGGAGTGAAGAACAAGTATATCGTAGAGCTGCTCAATGAGAAGAGGGACAAGGTAATCCGCAGCTACATCATCGACAGAGACTGTACGCTCGAGTTCCCTTCCCTCAAGGCTGCAAAGTACAGCATTCGTGTTACCGAGGATGTGAACAGGAACGGTATCGTCGATACCGGTAATCTCCTGGAGCACCGTCAGCCAGAGAAGGTGAAGTTCTACAGGCTGGAGAACGGCAAGGAGGACATCATAATAATGGAGTCTGCCGAGATAGAACAGACCATCAATCTTGAGGAAATGTTCAGTCGATGAAAAGGACGTCTCTAATATCAATCATGGTCTTGGCGACAGCTCTGCTGCTGCCAGGCATCTCCCATGCTCAGAACAGGGATTCCCTCTTCGTGGACATCGACTTCATCGACGACGATATCGATGAGGGCAAGCTCCAGATCAAGGACGACCCTATCTCTAAGGAGAAGAAGTCCCGCAAGAGCAGGAAGGAACTCAAGCTCCAGACTGACACCTTGAGCTTCGACAATCTCTACCTCGACACCGTGGTCGTCAAGAAGAAGAACCTCATCAATGACTATACGATGATCGGAGTCCAGTACGGAGCCGGTGTGGCATCAGCGATCTATAATCCGAGCCGTCAGCAGCGCTTCGTCGTGTCACCGTACAACTTCGGTATAGTCTACACCCGATATGGCAAGATGTTCAACTTCATGCCGTACTTCGGACTCCAGATTGGTGCATTCTACAACACCGAAGGCTACAGGTTCAAGATCGACAAGGAGACCGGCGCGCCGAACTACACCGAGTCTGGTGCCGACAAGGCTTTCATCACCACTTATGACGGAAGCATGCTCGCACACGCCCACATCGATTTCTGGAAGATGAAGCTGATCATCAATGCCGGCTACTACGTGGGCTACAGGGCCAATATAGTAAGGTACCGCAATGATGAGGTCATCAGCAGGGAATTCAACGACTATGACCGCAGGTTCGACTATGGACTCAAGGGAGGTGCAGGTTTCGGCTTCGTGTTCGACCCTATCGAGTTCCACCTGACTGCGACCTACAAGCACTCGTTCAACTGCCTCTTCAACCCGAATTACGACAGCGAGATCTATTACAGATACGCATATTCATACAGTATAATCATTTCCGCAGGCATCCATGTCCAGCTGACCAAGCGCGTCGGAAAGACCACCAGGCAGATAAAGATGGAAGCCAGGGAATCCCTAATCGATAAGAAATGACAGCAAGAGAAGTAAAGATCGGCGAGAACCTCGTGCTCGGAGGTTCGAACCCTATCGCAATCCAGACCATGTGCAACACGCACACCAGCGATGTCGATGCATCATACGCACAGTGCGTGAGGCTCGCAAAGGCAGGCGCAGAGCTCATCCGACTCACCGTTCCCAGTGTGAAGGAAGTCGAGGACCTTGCAGAGATCCGCAGGAGGCTCAACGCCGACGGAATCAATGTCCCTCTCGTTGCTGACGTCCATTTCTCATCAGAGGTTGCCATCGCTGCCGCAGCCGTCGTGGAGAAGGTAAGGATCAATCCTGGTAATTTCCATAAGGACCATGAGAAGGCTCGCGAGCAGTTCGCACGTCTCGTTGCAGTATGCAAGGAGCACGGCACTACCCTCCGCATCGGACTCAACCATGGTTCGCTCGGAGAGAGGATCACCAACCTCTATGGAAACACTCCTCTCGCTATGAAGGAGGCTGTGATGGAATGGCTCCACATGTGCCGTGAGCAGGATTTCGAGCGCGCTGTCGTATCGCTCAAGGCTTCGAACACCATCGTGATGGTCGAGGCATACAGGCTTCTTGCAGAGGCCATGGAAAAGGAGGGTATGCACTTCCCTCTCCATCTTGGCGTTACAGAGGCCGGAAACGGCGATTCCGGAAGGATCAAGTCCTGCGTCGGTATCAGCACCCTTCTTTCTGAAGGAATAGGAAATACCATACGAGTTTCGCTCACCGAGGATCCGGAGAACGAGCTTCCTGTCGCACGCTACCTTGCTGACCGCTATGACGGCAAGCTCAGCTCGACCATGTCCAAGGTCGTAATCGAAGGACGCAAGGCCTTCGCGACCTATGCGGCCCCATCCAACGAGCGTCTCATTCTCGATGCGGCTTGTGACTGGGGAAAGAGGCTCATGGACAGGGAAATCGACGAGGTCAAGATCGAGGGCTGTGACCCTGAGTTTGCAGCTTACCTTGAGGACGAGCTTCTCCAGGCTTGCCGCAGGAAATTCTACCGTCCTGAGTATGTCGCGTGCCCAGGTTGCGGACGTACCATGTACAATCTCGAGGAGACCTTCAATGAGGTCAAGCGTCGCACCGCTCACCTCAAGGGTATGGTCATCGCAGTGATGGGCTGTATAGTTAACGGACCTGGCGAGATGGCCGATGCAGACTGGGGCTATGTCGGCGAAGGAAACCACAAGGTATCCATCTATAAAGGAAAGACCCCGGTGCTCAGGCATGTGCCGGAGACCGAGGCCATCGATCGACTTCTCGAACTTATTGAGAATGCTTAAAGCTTAGCAATCACTGATTCGCAGGCTCTTACTTCGTCTCCTACTTCAACGTTAATCTTCGCTGTAAGTGGGAGATACATGTCTATACGCGAACCGAACTTGATGATACCGCACTGAGAGGCTTTCTCTACCTGCTCACCTATGCAGTCGTAGGTTACGATCCTTCGTGCGAAGGTTCCTGCCATCTGCTTGAAGAAGACCTCTCCACACTCGTTCTTAACTGCGAGGGATGCGTGCTCATTGAGTTCCGATGCCTTAGGCATCCACGCGAGGAGATATCTTCCTGGGTGGTACTTGTAGTAGGTATTCTCTCCGTCGATTGGCCAGTAGTTTACGTGTACGTTGAAGAAGCTCATGTACACTGAAACCTGCATTACCTCGCACTTGAAGTATTCTGGCTCATACACTTTCTCCACGATCACTACCTGGCCGTCAGCAACGCTCGTGACCACGTTCTTGCCGTAAATATTGCCCCTCACAGGCACGCGGAAGAAGAAAAGTATCCATGCCATCATGAAGCCCATAAGAATCACGATAGGCAGCCAGATGAACCTAGGGTTGATCATGGTGACGGAGATCACGATGAGCGAAAGTGCGATGAACCACACCACCGCGATAGTACCGCGTCCGTCCTGATGTATCCTAACCTTTTTCATGTATAGTTGAAGTTTAGATCAGTCCGAAAATAATCATGTAGATGACAGCTGAAGGTATGGCGACCATCGCGCTGTCGAACCTGTCCATCATTCCGCCGTGGCCTGGGATGCAGTTGCCTGAATCCTTGATGCCGCAAGCGCGCTTCCATACTGACTCGATGAGGTCGCCGCAGATGCCGGTAACGCAGATCACCACAGCAAGTGCGATGCAGTGGCCCATTCCATAAGGAAGGCATCCGATTGTGCTGAGAACTGCTCCGGTAGCGACAGAGGCAACGATTCCGCCGCCTACTCCTATCCAGCTCTTCTTTGGAGAGATGTTAGGGCAGAGCTTAGGACCATATTTCTGTCCGAGAGCCATTCCGAAACAATATGCTCCGACGTCTGACATCCACACGATGATGAAGTAGCCAAGGAGTATGGTTCCGTCGAAGTTATAGTTGTGGAATACCAGAAGATTGAACATCGACATAGGGATGGCGATGTAGAGTATCGATGTGAACAGATGCGAAACCTTTGCGAACTCTTCCCTATCCTTGATTCCGAAGAAGCTGACCATCATGGCGAATAGAGGGATGAAGCCCAGGAGTATGTACTTTGCTTCGATTCCATAAGCCATGTGACAGAAGAAAAGAAGGAAGATGGCAAGGCCAGTGAGTACAGAGAGCACCTGCTGAAGAGGATATGCTCCACCCATGTTCATCTTGTGGAATTCGTGCATCATCATGGTCACTACAAGCAGCATGACCACGAGGAAGCAGTATTTGCTTAAAAGCAGACAGCCTACCATCACTACGAGGTAGGCAAGTCCGGTCAGAGTCCTTGTGATAAGGGTCTTCATTATTCTACTTCTTTTGGTTCAGGTTCAGTGTTCTCCGGGGCCTCGGTCACCACCTCGGCTGGAGCGGTTTCAGCACTTGGTTCAGCTGACGGTGCTTCCTGCTCTGCTGCAGGCTCTCCTGGCTTCTGCTCCTCAGGCTCGAGTCTGTCCTGGCCGTGGATGCCGGCCTTTGG
>JAKSJQ010000004.1 GCA_024402115.1 Bacteroidales bacterium
CGAAGTTGTTCTCCTCGACCTTCTTCTGTGCCTTCTCGATGGCATTTGAAAGCATGTTGCTCTCGAGTGCCTCATCGTCCTTCATGCCGAGGCCGTCGACGACGCTGGCGATTCTCTCAGAACCGAAGAGTCGCATGAGCTTATCCTCGAGAGAGATGTAGAAGGTAGACGAACCTGGGTCACCCTGACGTCCGGCACGACCACGGAGCTGGCGGTCGACGCGGCGTGAATCGTGACGCTCGGTACCGATGATTGCAAGACCGCCGGCCTCACGTACTTCAGGAGAAAGCTTGATATCGGTACCACGACCGGCCATGTTGGTAGCGATGGTCACGGTACTGCTCTGTCCTGCATGTGCAACGACCTCCGCCTCACGTGCATGCTGCTTCGCGTTGAGCACCTGATGCTGGATACCACGCATCCTGAGCATACGGCTGAGGAGTTCTGAAGTCTCGACGTCGGTGGTACCGACGAGGACTGGACGTCCCTCTGCGACGAGTTCCTGAACCTTCTTGATGACGGCATTGTACTTCGCTGCCTTGGTCTTGTATATGAGATCCTCGTTATCCTGACGAGCGATAGGCTTGTTGGTAGGAATGACGATGACGTCAAGCTTGTAGATCGACCAGAACTCACCTGCCTCGGTCTCCGCGGTACCTGTCATACCTGCGAGCTTATGGTACATACGGAAGTAGTTCTGGAGGGTGATGGTCGCGAAGGTCTGGGTCGCTGCCTCTACCTTCACGTTCTCCTTGGCCTCGACTGCCTGGTGGAGACCGTCGCTCCAGCGGCGTCCCTCCATGATACGGCCGGTGGACTCGTCGACGATCTTGATCTTGTTGTCCACAATCACGTAGTCGATATCCTTCTCGAACATCGCATATGCCTTGAGGAGCTGGTTCACGGTGTGGACGCGCTCGCTCTTGATTGCGAAGTCGGCCATGATGGCATCCTTGCGCTCCTGCTTCTCTGCAGGTCCGAACTCCTGCTTCTCGAGGTCTGCGATCTGGGCGCCGACGTCTGGAAGTACGAAGAACTCGGCATCCTCAACCGCTGAGGCAAGCACCTCATGACCCTTATCGGTCATATCCACGGAGTGCTGCTTCTCATTGATGACGAAGAAGAGTGGATCGGTCACTATATGCATCTCCTTCTCGTTGTCCTGCATATAGTAGTTCTCAGACTTCTGGAGAATCTGCTTGATTCCAGGCTCGCTGAGGTACTTGATGAGAGGCTTGTACTTAGGAAGTCCCTTGTATGCACGGAGAAGAAGCTTTCCTCCCTCTGCCTCGTCGCCGGAAGCGATGAGCTTCTTGGACTCATTGAGGACCTCAGTAACGAAGGTACGCTGGCGGCTGTAGAGCCTCTCCACGTATGGCTTGTATTCTGCGAACTGCTGGTCGTCGCCCTTTGGCACAGGACCAGAGATGATCAGAGGGGTACGCGCGTCATCGATGAGCACCGAGTCGGCCTCGTCGACGATTGCGTAATGGAGCTTGCGCTGCACGAGGTCCTCAGGGTTCGTAGCCATGTTGTCACGGAGGTAGTCGAAACCGAACTCGTTGTTGGTACCGAAGGTGATGTCGCATGCATAAGCCTTCCTTCTCGCATCGGAGTTAGGCTGATGCTTGTCGATGCAATCCACCGAGAGGCCGTGGAACATGTAGAGAGGTCCCATCCACTCAGAGTCTCGTTTCGCGAGGTAGTCGTTCACTGTGACCACATGGACGCCCTTGCCTGCGAGTGCATTGAGGAACACTGGGAGGGTCGCAACGAGAGTCTTACCCTCACCGGTTGCCATCTCCGCGATGTTACCCTCACGCTCACGCTCGGCCTCCTTGGTCGCTGCGTTCTTGCGGCTGTATGTGAGGACTGCACCTCCGAAGAGCTGGCAGTCATAGTGGATCATGTCCCAGGTGATCTCGTTACCACCGGCCATCCAATGGTTCTGCCAGATGGCGTCGTCACCCTCGATGGTGATGAAATCCTTGGTAGCGGCGAGGTCACGGTCGAAATCTGTAGCCTTCACGCGGATGGTCTCGTTCTGGGTGAACCTGCGGCCGGTGCTCTTCATGATGGCGAATGCCTCAGGAAGGATCTCCTCGAGAATCTCCTCGATCTGGTCGTCGATTACCTTCACGAGCTTGTCCGACTCTGCTGCGAGCTTCTCCTTCTCCTCGACCGGGATGTCCTTCTCGAGTTCATCCTTGATCTCAGCCACACGTGCCTCATTCTCGGCAGTGCGGTCCTTGATGAGCTGGCGGAGAGCCGCTGACCTTGCACGAAGCTCGTCATCCGAGAGCTTGTCTATCTCCTCATAGGCTGCAAGCGCCTTGACGACGTAAGGCTGGAAACGCTTTGCGTCGCGGTCGGCCTTGGAGCCGAATATCTTCTTGAAAACGTCTGTCAGTGACATATCTTGTTGTTTTTATATTTCCATTTCCGGCAGCATAGCCGAACAAAAAATGTAGGCTATCTGCATTTTATTACAAATAACCTACAAATATAGAAAGAATATCCGAATATCGGCTAATTCATTTCGTAGAAATGTATATCGCTATTCCTCCATCTGGAGCGTTTCCGACGCCGGATCGAATCCGGGATCAGGCGGCAGCTGTATGCCCTGTGCCACCGCGCCTGCTCCTGCAGCGACCGCAAGAGCGTCACAGCGCTCATTCTCGGGATGTCCATTATGCCCATGAACCCACTGGAAACGCACGCTGTGCTTTTTCAGAAGCGGCAGGAGCTCCATCCACAGATCCGGATTCTTGACCTTCTTGAAGCCCTTTCGAACCCAGTTATCGAGCCAGCCCTGATTGATGGCGTTGACGACGTATGAGGAGTCGCTGGTCACTATCACGTCGGCCTTGTCCCACTTGATGGCCTTGAGTCCGACGATGACTGCGAGAAGCTCCATCCTGTTGTTGGTGGTACACGCAAATCCACCCGACATCTCCTTCACCAGGCTGCCGCACTTGAGCACGATGCCATAGCCTCCAGGGCCAGGATTGCCGCTCGAGGCGCCGTCGGTATAGAGCCAGATGATCGGTTTGCGCTGCTCTTCCATGCTACTCGATAACCCTTCCTCCGCGAGGCTTGATCTCGGTGTCAGGCATCTGGATGGTCATCTTTCCATCCTGGAGGTCATCGTATGCGACGCGGTTGTTGTACACGTCGATGGCAGTGTAGATCGCCGCCATCATGGAGTGCGGATCCGCCATGTCGCGGCCGGCCATGTCGTACGCGGTGCCATGGTCAGGAGAAGTGCGGACAACCGGAAGTCCAGCGGTGAAGTTCACGCCCTGCTCGAACGCGAGTGCCTTGAAAGGAGTGAGACCCTGGTCATGGTACATCGCGAGGACTGCATCATACTTGCTATAGTTTCCGAGGCCGAAGAAGCCGTCCGGAGAGTATGGTCCGAATGCATTGATACCCTCTGCAACAGCCTGCTGCACGGCAGGGAGGATGATCTGCTGCTCCTCGTCTCCGAGAAGGCCGCCGTCACCGCAGTGAGGGTTGAGTCCGAGAACGGCGATCTTCGGATGGTCGATCGCAAAGTCCCTCTCGAGAGAAGCGTGCATGAGGCGAAGCTTCTTGAGAATCTTCTCGGTGGTGATGCTCTTGTGGACTTCCTTGAGCGGAATATGTCCTGTGACCACGCCGACCTTGAGCTGGTCGCTGACCATGATCATCGCAACCTCGTCTACGCCGAACTCCTGCTCGAGATACTCGGTATGGCCGGTGTATCCGAAGCCCTCGTTGGTCATTGCCCTCTTGTTGATAGGGGCAGTGACGAGCACGTCGATGTCACCCTCCTTGAGGTCGGCCACCGCAGCCTTGAGAGATGTCATAGCCGACTTCGCAGACTCGCTGGTAGGCTGGCCTGGCTCGACGAACACGTTCTCAGGAAGACAGTTCACGATGTTGACCCTCTTCTGGTGGATGTCCTTTGCGGAGCTGATCACGTTGGTGTTGATGTTCTCGATATTGTGGATCTGCTTCTTGTAGAAGCCGAAAATCTTTGATGAACCGTAGATCACCGGAGTGAACATGTCGAGCACACGCTCGTCGGCGAGGGCCTTGATGATTACCTCGTATCCGATTCCGTTGCCGTCACCCTGGGTGATTCCGACTATAAGTTTCCTTGCCATAATGGATTCCTCTGTTAAATCTTGAACTACAAATATAGCTGATTTTTTGGGACTTTTGAGTATCTTTGTAAGATATGATCCGACACAGCGAACTGGACACCGATTTGCAGTATCTGCCGGGCGTTGGGCCCAAGAGAGCGCAGCTTCTGCTGAAGGAGCTGGAGGTTAAGACCTTCGGCGACCTGATCCGTCTGTACCCGTTCCGCTACATCGACAGGAGCAGCATCACGAGGATAGCGGACATCGCCTCCGATTCGGCTGCGGTCCAGCTTCGCGCGACCGTCCACAGCGTAGAGCTCAAGGGCAAGGGGCCGGAGGCCGTGAACGGCAAGCCGAGCTTCGCAGGAAAGCGCCTCAGCGTGCTCGTGAGCGACGGAAGCGGCTCCGTCGAGGTCGTGTTCTTCAAGGGCGTGAAGTGGATGTATGAGCGTCTCCAGCCGGGCACCGAATGGATTTTCTTCGGCAAGCCGCAAGCCTACAACGGGCGCTTCAACTTCGTCCATCCCGAGGTCGACAGCGTCGAGAAGGCCGTGAGCCAGGGCGCAGGCAACCTCACCGGCGTCTATCCGAGCACCGAGAACCTGAAGAATTCCGGAATCACCGGCAAGGTCATGAACAAGCTCATGTCCGCAGCCCTCGCCGCATGCATGCCGGAGATCACCGAGACACTGCCAGAATACATACTCAGGGAGAAAGGTCTGACCGACCTGCGAACCGCCCTGAAGAACATACATTTCCCATCCGACCAGGCATCCCTCGAAAAGGCCGTCTACAGGCTCAAGTTCGAGGAGCTGTTCTACCTCCAGCTCTCCCTGCTGAAGCAGAAATATGTGCGCAGCAGAGGTGAGAGAGGCATACCCATGCCGAAGGTCGGAGATCCGTTCAACCGATGCTACGAGGCTCTCCCCTTCCCGCTCACCGGCGCCCAGAAGAGGGTGATCAAGGAGATCCGGGAGGACATGAAGAGCGGTCATCAGATGAACCGTCTCGTCCAGGGAGACGTCGGCAGCGGCAAGACCATGGTCGCCGTGCTCAGCGCCCTGATCGCCATAGGAAACGGCTTCCAGGCGTGCATGATGGCACCGACCGAAGTCCTTGCCCAGCAGCACTTCAGAAACATCAGCAAGTACCTCGCAGGAACCGGGGTGAAGGTGGCGCTCCTGACCGGCAGCAGCAAGACCGCAGAGCGCCGCGAGATCCACGCCGGGCTGCAGGACGGATCGATAGGGATGATAGTGGGAACCCATGCGCTGATAGAGGACACGGTAGTGTTCCACAACCTCGGTCTCGCGATCGTGGACGAGCAGCACCGCTTCGGAGTGGAGCAGCGCTCAAAGCTCTGGTCGAAGACAAGCTGCGGCATGCCTCCGCATGTGCTCGTAATGACGGCGACCCCTATCCCACGTACACTTGCGATGACCTTGTACGGAGACCTGGACGTATCCGTGATCGACGAGATGCCTCCGGGAAGAAAGCCCGTCAGGACCATGCACATATACGAGAACAAGAGGCTCGCCCTGCATAATTTCATGAAGCAGGAGATAGGCAAAGGCAGGCAGGTTTTCGTGGTCTACCCTCTCATCTTTGAGAGCGAAAAGATGGACTACAAGAACCTGGAACAGGGATTCGAGGACATCGTAAGCGCCTTTCCTTTCCCTGACTACAAGGTCGCGATCGTACACGGCAAGCAGACCAACGACGACAAGAACTTCAACATGAAGGCCTTCGCCGACGGAAAGGCGAACATACTCGTGGCGACCTCGGTGATCGAGGTCGGAGTAGACGTGCCAAATGCCAGCGTGATGGTGATCGAGAGTGCCGAGCGCTTCGGCCTGTCTCAGCTCCATCAGCTGAGAGGGCGTGTCGGCCGAGGCAGCGAGGAATCCTTCTGCATACTCATCACAGGCCAGAAACTCAGCAAGGAGAGCCGCCACAGGATCGAGCTCATGGTCCAGACCGAGAACGGATTCGAGCTCGCGGAGGAGGACATGAAGATGAGAGGTCCCGGCGACATCGAGGGAACCCAGCAGAGCGGACTTCCGATCAAGCTCGCAATCGCTTCGCTCGCAAAGGACGGTATCTTACTGTCCGACGCGCGTTCCTATGCAGACCTCATACTCTCGAGAGATCCGAAGCTCGAGCACCCGGAGAACGCCATGCTGAACGCAGAGCTGCGCAAGGACAAGTACACCGTAAAGGATTACAGCAACATAAGCTAGGACATGACTGGAGAACTTCTTCGAAAATACATCTGGCTGATCCAGACCTTCATCAGGGTCGGCGACAAGGGACTCACGCTCGACGAGCTGTTCGACAAATGGGAACAGCGCTGGGACACCCCGTACGTACGCAGCACCTTCAACCACCAGAGGGGCATGATTGAGGACATCTTCGGCATCAGGATCGAGTGCGACCGCAGCACCAACCGCTACTATATCCCGGGCGGAAAGGACATGGTTGAGCAGGATTCCGTGACCAGCTGGCTCATCGACACCTTCACCGTCAACAACCTGCTCCACCAGAGCAAGGACCTGCTGTCGGGCCGCGTCGCGGTCGAGGAGGTCCCTTCGGGCCATGAATATCTGACCCACGTGATGAACGCAATGCAGGACAACATGGTCCTGAAGATCCGTTATCAGAAGTACAGCAGCGACGCCTCTTCCGAGCTCACCGTGTACCCGTACGCAGTGAAGGAGGTCGCGAGGCGCTGGTACCTCGTGGCATGGTGCGTCGAGAGGCAGGGAATGAGGGTGTACGGACTCGACAGGATCAAGTCCATGGAGGAGACCGGCGAAGAGTTCAGCATGCCTGCGAGATTCGACGTCGAGGAACTCTTCGCCTCGAGCTACGGTGTCTACCTGAGCGAGGGCAAGAAGTCCGAGAAGGTCGTATTCAGGGCGGGAACGCTCGAAGCACGCTTCCTCAACGACCTTCCCCTGCACGGAAGTCAGGAAATTATCGATTCTGACGAAGAATACACTACCTTTGCAATCCGCGTCTGCCCGAACGAGAGTCTCGTGATGGACCTACTCGCACGAGGCAACAGGATAGAGGTGCTCGCCCCGGAAAGCCTGAGGGAGCGCATGAAAGAAGAAATAAACAAACTTAGAAATCTATATGAGTAAAACCTTCAATTGGATCCTCGGCCTCCTGTGCACGGTGATCCTTACATTCGCGTTCTACACAATGTTGAAATTCCTGACAGAAAAGCCAGAGAGCAAAGCCCAGCAGGAGATCAGCGTCGCGGCTCCTTTCACCGGTGACCACATGACCCCTGAGGTGCTCCTCTCGCTCGGTCGAATCACCGACGCCCAGCTCTCACCTGACGGCAAGACCATACTCTATGGCGTCAGCTACACCTCCATCGAGGAGAACCGTTCATGCCGCAACCTCTTCATCTGCGACACCGACGGCTCCAACCGCAGGCAGATAACCCATGAGGGCAAGTCTGTGAACAACGCACGCTGGCTCGACGACAAGACCATTGCTTACCTCCAGGGCGGTCAGATCTGGAAGGCTACCCTCAAGGGCGGCAAGCTCGTGAAGAAGACCCAGCTCAGCGACGTGCCAGCAGGAATCGGCGAGTTCAAGATCGCCCCTGACCAGGCAAACGTATACTACATCTCTACGATCAAGAACCAGAAGCTCTCCAGCCCGGCGGACGCAGGTCTCGACAAGGCACAGGCCTATGCTACCGAGGACCTCATGTACCGTCACTGGGACCATTGGGTAACCGAGACCCCTCGTACCTACGTCGCTCCTTTCGGCGGCGCGAAGATCACTCCGGAGAACTCTTTCGACCTTCTCGGCGACGAGCCTTACGAGCTCCCTACCGAGCCTTTCGGTGGCGCTGAGCAGCTTGACTGGTCACCGAACGGACGCTACATCGCATATTCTTGCCGCAAGCACATGGGTAAGGAGTACGCATTCTCTACCAACTGCGGTATCTATGTATATGACATCGTGACTGGCGCGACCATCACCGTGAAGGGTGACGGCGGCTACGACACCGATCCTCTCTGGAGCCCTGACGGAAGCAAGCTCGCCTGGATCTCAATGCCTCGCGACGGCTATGAGGCTGACGCACAGAGGATACTCGTCTGCGACGTGAAATATTCAGCTGCCGAGGAAGGCCAGAGCGTGGGCATCTCATTCGGAGAGACCTGCGAGCTCGCAGCCGGCCTCGACCGCGACAAGTCCGGTCTCGTTTGGGACGCTGACAGCAAGAGCATGGTCTTCGCAGCCCTCGACAACGGCACCCAGAAGCTCTATCGCGTGACCCTCGAGGACAGCCTCCGCCAGCTCACCGCCGATGACGAGCCTTTCGACTTCTTCAGTCCTTTCGCCATCTGCGGCAACACCCTCTACGCAAGCAACTACTGCCTCAACCGCCCAGTCGAGCTGATCAAGCTCACCCTCGGCGAGCAGGGCTATGCCCAGTGGAACGTCCTCACCAAGGAGAACGACCATCTCCTCGGCAATCTCGAGGCTCCTAGGTCTGAGAGCGTATGGCTCGAGACCGTGGACGGCAAGCAGATGCAGTGCTGGGTACTTTACCCTCCTAAGTTCGACCCTAGCAAGCAGTACCCTGCTGTCGAGATCGTGCTCGGCGGTCCTCAGGGCACCAACAGCCAGGATTGGAGCTACCGCTGGTGCTACAGGCTCATGGCGGAGAACGGCTACATCGTGATCATGCCTAACCGCCGCGGAACCACCGCGTTCGGCCAGGAATGGAAGGAAGAGATCAGCGGCGACTATGTCGGCCTCAACATGCAGGATTACCTCACTGCAGGACGCTACATGAAGAGCCAGCCTTATGTGAGCAAGCTTGCTTGCGTGGGTGCTTCTTATGGTGGATTCTCAGCATACATGCTCGAAGGCCTCCACGGCGACCTCTATGACTGTTTCGTATCACATGCCGGCATCTTCAACGAGAAGCAGATGTGGTACACCACCGAGGAGATGTGGTTCGCGAACTTCGACAACGGCGGACTCAGCGAGTTTGCCTATACTCCTGGCCAGATGGGTGCCCAGGGCGACGGCGTGACCTTCGGCGGCCTCCAGCAGGCAGGTGCACCTTATTCTACCGCAGCCAAGACCGTGCGCCACTATGCGCATGATCCTGAGAGCATGGTACTCAACTGGCACACCCCTATCCTCTGCATCCACGGCATGATGGACTACCGCATTCCTTACGAGCAGGGCATGGCAGCATTCAACGCCGCACAGATGATGGGCGTTCCTAGCAGGCTCGTGATCTTCCCAGAGGAGAATCACTGGATCATCCAGCCACAGAACTCGCTCTACTGGCACAGAGAGCTCTTCGGATGGCTTGACAGATGGTGTAAGTAAAATCTGAAATTACCTGCGGGCGCGGCAGACGTCGCAAGTTCCGCAATCCTTTGAGTCGCTTTCTCCGAAATACCTGAGGAGGAAGCGACTTCTGCATTCGGTATCCTCTGAGGCATAGCCTATCATAGTCTCGGAGCGCTTGGAGAACGATTCCTTGAGCTTGCGGTAACGATCCGGGCTGAGGCAGACATTCTTCGGCTGAAGATGGTTGTGCTGGAGGAAGATTATGTCCGACACGGCTGCCGGCACGTATCTCACGACATGGTTGAGCGCTAGTCTGTACATCAGCTGGCGCAGCTGGGCAACGCTCATGTCCAGCTCATTTGCGATGAAGTCCTCCTCGATGGGCACGGTGTAGGAGAATACGCCCGTATACCTGCGCATCAGTATCTCGAGGAAATCCTTCATCTTCGGATCCTCGAGCTCCACCCCGTAGAGTTCCTGTCTCGACACGGCGATCTGTATCCTCGTCGGGATGTCGACCTTGTCCGCCATGGACCAATGTCCTTCCCTTTCGATGTACTTCAGGGCATGGAAGGCCTGGCTGCGGTTGAGCTTGTACTGGCTGCAGAAAGCCTCGAGGTCGAAGCGCAGCTCCCTGCCCATTCCGGTGTCGTACGGGATGCCGTACATGGCATGGAGCTGGTGGTAGACCTTCTCTATATAATCAAGTTCCGGGAACGATACCGTCCCGATCTGGTGCAGACGCTGGATGTCCGAAGTGTTCCACAGGAGCACGGCGAAGGAGCGCTTGCCGTCTCTTCCTGCGCGGCCTGCCTCCTGGAAATATGCCTCCGGGCTGTCTGGGACGTCATAATGGATCACAAACCTCACGTCCGGCTTGTCGATTCCCATGCCGAATGCATTGGTACATACCATTACCCTCACGCTGCCCTCGAGCCACTCCTCCTGCCTCTTGGCACGCATTGAGGAGCTGAGTCCTGCATGGTAGAAGGAAGCTGACACGCCCTGTGCGATCAGGAACGCTGAAAGTTCCTCGCAGCGCTTGCGGCTGCGCACATAGACGACGCCCGTTCCGGCGACGCCGTTGCACACCTCGAGCATCTTGCCGAGCTTGTCCTCGCAGTTCCTTACGATGTATGAGAGATTGTCCCTGGCGAAGCTTGTCTTCACGAGAACGAAGTTCCCCGGTGCCTTCGGAGCCTCGGCGGCAATGCCGACCTCGCTCCGCAGATGGCCCTGCGCAAGGCTCCGGGCCACCCTAGTCCGGGCAAATGCTTCGCTCGTGCCGGCATTGTCGCCGAGGTTGCCGGAGAGTCGGGACATGATGTCGTACGCGACCTCCGGAGTGGCGGTGGCCGTGAGTGCAATCACCGGCGCATCGGTCAGCTCGCGTAGCTTTCCTATGTTCAGGTAGTCCGGCCTGAAGTCATATCCCCACTGGGATATGCAATGGGCTTCGTCAACCACTATATAGCTGATGTCCAGCTGGTTCAAATAGCCCTGGAAAAGCCGGGTAGAGAGCCTCTCCGGCGAGAGGTAGAGGAACTTGTACCCACCGTAGGCCGCGTTGTTCAGCGCCAGTTCCACTTCCCTGCGGGTCATGCCCATGTGGATGCTCAGAGCGCGTATTCCTCGGGACTCAAGATTCCTCACCTGGTCCTTCATCAGCGAGATCAGCGGAGTCACTACTATCGCTATTCCCTCGCTCATAAGGGCTGGCACCTGGAAGCACACGGACTTACCTCCTCCGGTAGGCATCAGGGCCAGCACATCCTTGCCCGAAAGCGCAGCATTTATGACCTCTTCCTGCACCGAGCGGAAAGAGTCATAGCCCCAATATTCCTTCAAAACTTCCCTAGGAGTCATCGTCCATCTTCTAAGACACACAAAAGTACGAAAAACACACAATTATTAAAATAAGTCGAGGCAAGTATTGTTAAAGTTAGCGATTATTTGTACATTTGCGACAATTTCGGTTTAGAACGAAACTCTTAAAATTCATATAAAAATTATGGCAAATCTTGATTTGACACAGTACGGTATCACTGGTTCTACAGTGATCGCACACAACCCTTCTTACGAAGTCCTCTACGCTGAGGAGACTAAGGCAGGCCTCGAGGGTTACGAGGTAGGTCAGAACACTGAGCTTGACGCTGTAAACGTCATGACTGGTATCTACACCGGCCGTTCTCCTAAGGACAAGTACATCGTTATGGACGAGAACTCTAAGGACACCGTTTGGTGGACTACCGAGGGCTACAAGAACGACAACCATCCAATGTCTGAGGCTGTTTGGGCTCAGGTTAAGGATATCGCAAAGCAGGAGCTCTGCAACAAGAACCTCTACGTCGTTGACGCATTCTGCGGTGCAAACGCTGACACCCGTATGGCAGTTCGTTTCATCGTTGAGGTTGCATGGCAGGCACACTTCGTGACCAACATGTTCATCCAGCCTACCGCTGAGGAGCTTGCAAACTTCACTCCTGACTTCATCATCTACAACGCTTCTAAGGCAAAGGTTACCAACTACGCTGAGCTCGGCCTCAACTCTGAGACTTGCGTTGCTTTCAACGTAACTTCACGCGAGCAGGTCATCATCAACACCTGGTACGGTGGTGAGATGAAGAAGGGTATGTTCTCTATGATGAACTACTACCTTCCACTCAAGGGCATCGCTTCAATGCACTGCTCTGCAAACTGCGACATGAACGGTGAGAACACCGCTATCTTCTTCGGTCTCTCAGGTACTGGTAAGACTACCCTTTCTACCGACCCTAAGCGTCGCCTCATCGGTGATGACGAGCATGGTTGGGATGACAACGGCGTCTTCAACTTCGAGGGTGGCTGCTACGCTAAGGTTATCGGCCTCTCTAAGGAGCATGAGCCAGACATCTACGGTGCTATCAAGCGCAACGCTCTCCTCGAGAACGTAACCGTAGCTGCTGACGGCAAGATCGATTTCAACGACAAGTCAGTTACCGAGAACACTCGCGTATCTTACCCTATCAACCATATCAACAACATCCAGCCAGGTTCTTCAGCACCTGCTGCAAAGAATGTCATCTTCCTTTCAGCTGATGCATTCGGTGTTCTCCCTCCAGTTTCAATCCTTACTCCTGAGCAGACTCAGTACTACTTCCTCTCAGGTTTCACCGCTAAGCTTGCAGGTACTGAGCGCGGTATCACCGAGCCTACTCCTACCTTCTCTGCTTGCTTCGGCCAGGCATTCCTCGAGCTTCATCCTACCAAGTATGCTGAGGAGCTCGTAAAGAAGATGAACGTATCTGGTGCTAAGGCTTACCTCGTTAACACTGGTTGGAACGGTACTGGCAAGCGTATCAGCATTCCTGATACCCGTGGTATCATCGACGCTATCCTCGACGGCTCAATCCTCAAGGCTGAGACCAAGATGATCCCTATGTTCGACTTCGAGGTTCCTACCTCACTTCCTAACGTAAACCCTGCAATCCTCGACCCTCGCGACACTTACGCTGATCCAGCTATGTGGGAGGAGAAGGCAAAGGATCTCGCTGCTCGTTTCGTTAAGAACTTCGCTAAGTACACCACCAACGAGGCTGGTAAGGCTCTTGTTGCTGCTGGTCCTAAGTGCTAATTGGAACACAAGCGATAAAAAGAAAGCGGCGCCCTTCGGGACGCCGCTTTTTATTTTCATATGATCAAAAAAAATTACTCTACTACCAAAGTTGCTGTAGCGACGATGTCCTTGTCCTTGCGGGAGCCGTTCTTGAGAGAAGCGACGACGGTGTAGCTCCCGGGCTGTACTGCCTTGAAGGTCATGAACACATCATCGGCTGCGATGAGCTCCAGGCCGGATTCCTGGTCGATGGACTCGAGGACAAGCTTTACGTCCCTGTACTTTGGAAGGCGCTTGCCGTCATCGATGTTGTTTATCAGTTTCCTGCTCACGACGTCGAACATCGCCAGCTTAACAGTAGCATCAACCGAGCAGCTGCCGCCGAGTGCCATGTCATTCATACCGACGAAGACGAGCTCCCACGGATGGATTTCCGTCTTGCGTTCAAAGGTATATTCCGGATGCCTGCGGTTCTGGGCAAGAACCGTGAGGGGCCTTGCAATATGTTCTTCCTCGACGATAGCCTTGGTGCTTGGCACCGAAGCAACGAGCATGTCGTTCTCGAACCAGGCATTTGTCTCGTCGCTGAGAGACCACTGGTAACTGATCCTCGGCACAAGGTCCTTGAAGACGTAGGTCTGGCCATCGTAAAGCACCTGCGGGAGGTCAAATTCCGGCACAGGCTCGGTCATGTCAATATAGGAGCATGCCGAAACTGCTGCGAGAGCCAATATGCCGAGCAATCTTGAAATCGATTTCATCTTTTCTACTTTAGTATGAACTCCTGTGACGGGTAGTCACGAGGAAGCACACGGAGCACGACATCGTCACGTCCAATCTCCTTGAGAGCCGTCTTGGAGCAATTGTATGCGAGCTTTTCCGTGTTATTGTTGTGGCTGCGGTGGCAGAGGAACACGTTCTTCAGACCGTCGTGCGCTATTCTCTTGAGGGCAAGTGCACAGTCATCGTTGCTGAGGTGGCCGCTGTCCTCGAGTATTCTCTTCTTGAGCTCAGGAGTATACGGTCCGGTCATGAGCTGATCGACGTCATAATTGGATTCGATGACGACGGTTGATGCCGTACGGGAAAGCTCCACAGCCTCATCCGACACCCTGCCGAGATCGGTCATGATGACAAAGCGATATCCATCGAAATCTATGGCGTAGCCGACGGTCTGGTTGGCATCATGCTCGACTTCGAAAGGACGGACCTTGACTCCTGAAAGCACCTCGGTCCATTCTCCGAGATCCGCGATCTTGCGGCATGAGCCAATATGGTCGCGCGTAAAGGTATGCGCGCCCAGCGCGCCGTGTATCATCGGCGTCGTATAGACTGGCTTGAGAAGCTTCTTGCAGAAAGATCCAAGGTGGCGGATATGGTCGAGGTGGCAGTGCGTGATCAGCACCACTCCGAAAGAGTCGTAGCTCAGTCCCCTGTCGCCCAGGTATTTCTTCAGACGCCTCAGACTAACTCCGGCGTCTATTATCAATCCCTTCTTGCCATCACCCAGGTAATAGCAATTGCCACAACTACCACTGTGGAAACTCATGAATTTCAAGTTACCTGTCATTCTCGTCTTCGCAATATTTCTTGATTACAGCATAGGACTCAGCCACGCCGAGCTCACCGGCGCGTGAAAGGTCGATACAGCCCTTCTCCTTGTCCTTGAGATAAATGAGCACGAGGCCTCGGTTGTAGTAGGCATCTCCCATGTAAGGATAGATGCTGATGGCCTTCGTGTAGTTCTCGATGGAGGCAAGATGCTCCGACGAGAGACAATATAGGTTTCCTAGGTTAAAATATGTGTACGGTAAGCCGGGTGCCATCCTGGCAGCCTCTTCCATATCGGCTATGGCCTCGGAATAGTCGTACTGCTGGTACGACACGTCCTTGACTCTTGCCTTAGCGTTGTGGGCATCGTCCATGGTGAGGACCTGTACGCTGTTGTCCATTGACGAGATGAAGTCAATCATCTCGGCACGGAGCACGCCTCGGTTCATCATGTAGAAGCCCTTGTAATAGTTTTCATATCCGTCAGCCGCGTCCTGACCTTCGACGGCAGCGTCAATCGCCATGTCAAGGTAGTTCAGGGCCGAATTGTAGCGTTTTCCTTCGCCTTCATATATTGACCGCAGGAAGGCGTTCCTTGCCGTTCCGCTGCCGTCGCCATAGAGCGTCTGCTCAAGCGCAGTAAGTTCCGCAGAATTCAGGCGAGCCGGCTTGTCCGTGATGGACACAGGGACCTGGGAAGTGCCCTCGAACCTTGTCAGGAGCGGATTCTCATACTTGCGCGAGAGCGCATACTGGGCCGCGTCCTTGTTCGGATCGATCACGTATCGGTAGAGTGGGCGAAGATGTATGTCTATGTCCCTATGCTGAAGCAGCTCGTCGTCGAAGTCCTTCTGCGCGAAGTCCGCATCGAGAGCGAGCAGGGAGCTGTATTTCTTTGTAGTATCGGCGAACGATGCCTCGCCGGAGCTGTTCTTCGCACGATATTCACGGACCTTGCGCTGAGCTATGTCATAGTCCTCCTTCGAGGACTTCAGGCGTCCCAGCTGCCGCTTCACGTACGAGCGGTTCATATATGCCTTGGCGAAGTCCGGATAGAGAGAAATCGCCATGTCATAGTCGTCCAATGCATCCTCCCATCGCTCCATGTTGATGAAGACGGACGCACGGTTGAAGTACGCCAGCACGTTCTCCGGATTGATGTTCAGCACCCTGTCCAGGTCTTCCAGCGCAGCTTCGTACTCTCCCACCTGCGCGTTGATGAGTCCGCGGTTATACAGGGACAGCGCATTGCCCGGCTCATGGCGCAGCACGGTGTTCAGATCGCCCATCGCTGCCATATAGTCGTTGCGCTCATACGCCATGATGGCCCTGTCGAAGTAGGCCCTGGTGTTGGTCGTGTCGAGCTCGATCGCATGGTTCATGTCGGCGATGGCATTGTCATAGTCGCCCTGGGCAGCATAGACACGTCCCCTTCGCATGAATCCCTCGGGGTCATAGCGGTCGATCTTGATGGCCTTGTTGTAATCGTTCACGGCCTTGAGAGTATCGCCGAGGAAGAGATAGGATGCTCCCCTGTTAAGGTATGCGGATGGATCCTTAGGTTCCCTTCTGATATATCTGTCGAAATCGGAGATGGCCTTGTCGAACTGCTGCGAAAGGAAGTATGTGACTCCCCTTGTAAAGTAGAGTCCGACGTAGCCTGGCCTTAGCTTCACTGCAGTCTCAAGATCCTCGAGGGCTTCCTCATAGCGTCCGAAGCGGCTGAGCGTAATCGCACGGTAGTGGTATCCGTTGGTGAATACAGGATTCAGTCGGACGGAAGTGTTGAAGTCGGCCTGCGCACCACGGAGGTCACCGAGGTCATACTTCGCGATGCCGCGGAAGAAGAATGTCCAATAGTCGGTGGAGTCGAGCTGGGTCAGGATGTTGAAGTTGTCGATAGCAAGGGCATACTTTCCGTCCGCCAGGGCCTGACGTCCGCGGATATAGAACACGTCGGTGTCGTACTGGGCACGCGCACTGAAGCCGGCGCCCACCAGGAGCACGGCCGTCAGAAGCATTATTTTGAACTTGCGCAGCACTAAAAATTTCCTAATTGTCCTTTTAATTCGTATTTTTGGCGGTCCAAAATCCGCAATTTGCAAATGTACAAAAAAATCCTCATACTACTCACCTTGATATCATTAGATATCACCTGCCTCGCACAGGGAGTCGACAACATGGTCGGCGTCGGTGACCTTGAGGACCAGATCGGATTCCTTACTTCCGAGATGTGCGAGGGTCGAGCACCGGGCAGCAAAGGAGCGAGCGTTGCGGCATTCTGGGTAGTGGACCACTTCAAGAAAGCGAATCTCATGCCAGTAAGCGACACATACTCGAAATCTTTCAGGTTCGGGGACGGAAAGGTCGGTCACAACATCATGGGCATGATTCCGGGTTCGCAGAGGGTTCCCAGGGACACCTACATCATCGTCATGGCCCACTACGACCATCTCGGAATACTCCATGACCAGATTTATCCTGGTGCAGACAGCAACGCTTCGGGAGTCGCCTCGCTCGTGAACATAGCCTCCATGTTCAACTACATGAAGACCCTCGGCAGGACCTACTCCAGCAACATACTCTTCGTGGCCCTCGACGCCAAGGAGGCCAGCATGGCCGGATCAGAGGCCCTGTACAGCCTCATCGGCAGCGCAAGACTGAAGGACCCTATCACGAAGAAACTGATCAGCGTCAACAAGATACGCATGGTCGTCGACATCGACCAGATCGGTTCGTCGCTTGCCCCTCTCCGCTCAGGCAGGGAGGATTTCATCATCATGCTCGGCAACGAGACTCTGGCCAAGAACAAGCAGGTGACCGCGAACTTCGTCAACAGGAACTACGGAACCAATCTCGAACTCGCCTTCGACTACTACGGCAGCGAAAGGTTCACGGAGATGTTCTACAGCAGGGTGACGGACCTACGCCCCTTCGTACAGGCGAAAATCCCGGCAGTCCTCTTCACCTCGGGAATCACCATGAAGACCAACAAGCCTGACGACACGGTCGAGACTCTCAAGCTCGACGTACTGAGAAAGCGTATCATTTTCATGTTCCATTGGATTGAAAATATGCTCTAGATTCATTATCTTTGGAGGATAAAGATCCACCAAAGATGAAAGAATTCTGGCAACTGCTCAAGCGATTCGTGGCTCCGTACAAGAGCTACCTCGCGGGCTCAGTGTTCCTCAACATATTCTCGGCAGTTTTCAACGTATTTTCGTTCTCGCTGATAATCCCCATCCTGCAGATACTCTTCAAGATGGACACCACGCAGTACCAGATGCTCGCGTGGGACACTCCGGGAATGGGAATCAAGGAATTGGCCCTCAACAACTTCTATGCATTCGCACAGCAGCTGATCACAAACTACGGCGGCTCCACCACCCTGCTCATACTCGGTCTTTTCCTCGGCATCACCACCGCCCTCAAGTGCGCATGCTACTTCGGTTCGTCGGCAGTGATGATCCCACTCAGGACAGGTATAGTCAGGGACATCAGGACCCAGGTATACAACAAGCTCATGGGCCTTCCGATGGGCTTCTACACCGAAGAGAGGAAAGGAGACATCGTGGCTAGGATGAGCGGTGACGTGAACGAAGTGGAGTACTCGATCATGAGCTCTCTCGACATGCTCATCAAGAACCCTATCCTCATAATCATCTACTTCGCGACCCTCATCGCCCTGAGCTGGCAGCTCACCCTCTTCACCGTCACCGTGGTTCCTCTCCTCGCATGGGGAATGAGCGCGCTGGGAAAGACCCTCAAGAGGGATTCTCTCGCGTCCCAGGCCAAGTGGAGCGACATCATGACTCAGCTCGACGAGACACTCGGAGGCCTGCGCATCATCAAGGCCTTCATCGCAGAGGACAAGATGTCAAAAAGGTTCGAGGACACCTGCAATGACTTCAGGGACATCTACGGGAAGGTGCAGGTACGCCAGGTTTCGGCCCATCCGGTCAGCGAGTTCCTCGGAACATGCATGATCATGCTGGTGCTCTGGTTCGGCGGTACCCTCATCCTCAATGAGAGGACCATCATCGATGCTCCGACCTTCATCTTCTACATGATCATACTCTACAGCGTGCTCCAGCCGCTCAAGGAGTTCTCCAGGGCGGGATACAACATCCCTAAGGGCCTCGCTTCGATGGAGCGTATCGACAAGATACTCCTCACCGAGAACAACATAAAGGAACTCGCGGAGCCTGAGGATCTCAGCTCTTTCGAGGACAGCATCGAGTTCAAGGGCGTAAGCTTCCGCTACAACGGCGGCGCCAAGGAGGTGCTCAGCGACATTGACCTGAAGATAGGAAAGGGCAAGACCATCGCCCTCGTAGGACAGTCCGGCAGCGGAAAGTCCACTCTCGTGGACCTCATCCCTCGCTACCACGACGTGACCGAAGGCTCGATCACCATCGACGGCAAGGATGTCAGGAACGTGAGGATCAAGGACCTTCGTTCTCTCATCGGAAACGTCAACCAGGAGGCGATACTTTTCAACGACACCATATTCAACAACATAGCCTTCGGCGTGGAAGGCGCGACGATGGAGCAGGTGGTGGCAGCGGCCAAGGTTGCCAATGCCCACGACTTCATCATGGAAAAGGAAAATGGTTACGAGACCATGATCGGCGACCGTGGAGGCAAGCTCTCCGGAGGTCAGAGGCAGAGGATAAGCATAGCACGAGCTATTCTGAAGAACCCTCCTATCCTCATCCTCGACGAGGCGACTTCCGCACTCGACACAGAGTCCGAGAGGCTCGTTCAGGAGGCTCTCGACCGCCTCACCACCGACAGGACCACGATTGCAATCGCACACCGTCTCTCGACAATTCGCAACGCGGACGAGATCTGCGTGATGCACGAGGGTAAGATCGTGGAAAGAGGCCGCCACGAGGAGCTCCTCGCACTCGGCGGCTACTACAAAAAACTTAACGACATGCAGGCTCTCTGATGAAAGTAAAAGCTGTTTTGACTATCCTGGCATTGCTGCTGGGTTATGCTGCGTCCGCACAGACCGGACCTTCCGCATGGAAGGAGGTCTGCGACTCGGCCCAGGTAATCATGAAGGAAAAGACCGGAGTCACGGTCGAGGTAAAGCTGCGTTCTGCACTCAAGAAAGGCAACAGCGTCGAGCTCTACTTTACCGAGCGACTCAAGGACTATCCTTGGAAGAAGGATGACGTGAAGTGGTTCAGGCAGCTGCTCAGCGACATGACCCCGGAGTATTGCAAAGGCCTCAAGATAGGAATCATCTACGCTAAGGCGCAGCAGATAGAGGAGCTTGCGGGCGACCCTCTCGGCAACGACGGAGAACCATTCTCCAAGACATTCCGCACCACGGACCGCAGACATGACGCCAAGCCGTTGACATACAGGGAGGACATTCCTCAGTTCGACAAGGGCCTCTTCGGCAGGCACATCGCGCTCTGGCAGAGCCACGGCTATTACTACAACAGGAAGAGCGACAGGTGGATGTGGCAGAGGGCTCCCCTCTTCACCACGGTCGAGGACGTGTACACCCTCACCTATGTGCTTCCTTTCCTTGCGCCTATGCTCGAGAACGCAGGAGCGAATGTGCTCATGCCCCGAGAAAGGGACTACAGCCGCTTCGAGACCATACTCAAGCCCGAGGGCAACAGCTGGAAGGCTGAGATAAGCGAGCGCGGAAAGTACGCCGTGTATGTGAAGTACAAGAAGACTTCGACCAGTTCCGACAAGGCGGTCTACACCGTTGGCCACATGGGAGGAAAGACCTCCGTATGCGTGAACCAGAAGATAGGAGGCGGCGCTATGGTCTACATCGGCAGCTTCGACTTCGACCAGGGCAACTACGAGATCACTCTCAGCAACGAGGGTAGCTCCGGCACCACTGTAGACGCCGGCCAGATAAAGATAGGCGGTGGCGTGGGTCCTTCAGGCAAGCCGCGCTACGTGGAAGGTGCAAAGTACTGGATGCAGCACACGGGCGTCGACCGCACCGTATGGGACCAGAACAACGGCGAGGACGACTACAGAGACGATTTCATGCTCCGCGGAGCATGGGTCAACTGGCTCAGCGCAGGTTCTGCCCTCCATCCGGGCAAATATGTTCCACCAAAGGACGGAGACGGCAAGAAGCCGGAGGATCGCACAGGTCTTGCGATACCGGTGGACCTTGCCTTCGGTTTCCATTCCGATGCAGGACTGACTCCTAATGACAGCATAGTCGGTACGCTTTCGATCTATACCCGCCTCAGCGAGAACAAGAGCGTGTTCCCTGACGGGGAGGACCGCGGCATCAACCGCCCTCTCACCGACATAGTCCAGACCCAGATCGTCGACGACATACGTCAGCAGTGGAATCCCAAGTGGACCCGACGCGAAATATGGGACAAGTCCTACAGCGAGTCCCGCACCCCTAACGTGCCTGCGATGCTCCTCGAGCTTCTCGCGCACCAGAATTTCGAGGACATGAAGTATGGCCTCGACCCTGCGTTCCGATTCACCGTCAGCAGGGCTGTCTACAAGGGCATACTGAAATTCCTCAGCAACAGATATGGCTGTCCGTACGTGGTTCAGCCACTTCCTGTCCATGGCTTCGCAGCAGAAATCAAGGACAAGAACACGGTACGCCTCAGTTGGAAGGCGACCGAGGATCCACTCGAGCCTACCGCAAAGGCCCAGAGCTACTGGCTCTACACCAGGGTCGATAACGGAGCCTTCGACGACGGAGTCCCTGTCGACGGCAATGCCGTGGACGTGAAGATAATTGACGGTCATGTCTACAGCTGGAAGGTCGCTGCCGTGAACGAAGGCGGATTCAGCTTCCCATCAGAGATCCTCGCGGCGGGAGTTCCGTCCAGCGGCTCTCTCGACCACAGCGTACTCGTCGTAAACAACTTCACCAGGGTCGGAGGTCCTGTATGGTTGGACACCGAGCATTATGCAGGATTCAACACCAACCTCGACGGTGGTGTTCCTTATATTTCCAATCCGGGCTACATCGGCGAGATGTACGAGTGGAGAAGGGACATGAAATGGAAGACCGACGATGACGCGGGATTCGGTGCATCATTCCTCGACCATGCAGGTACGCCTGTCGCAGGCAACACCTTCGATTTCGTTGCCGTCCATGGAAAGGCCATACTCTCTTCGGGCCATGCATTCAGCTCCGCCAGCAGCGAATGGTTTGCCACAAGCTGCGAGAGCGCATGGGCAGTGGACCTTATCTGCGGAAAGCAGATGACCGTAAAGACCGGAACCAGCGGTGCTCCTAAATACACCGTATTCACCCAGTCCATCCAGGACAAGATCAGTTCCCTCACCCTCGCAGGAACGCATTTCCTCGTATCCGGAGCCAATATCGCGAAGGACGCGAGCGACAATTTCTGGCCAGTCGACATCGATCCTGCATTCAAGAAGGCCACCGAGAAGTTCATGTCCAATACTCTCGGCTACACCCACATGTCCTCACACGGAACACGCAGCGCAAACGTCACCACGGACGGCGGACGCAAGTCTCCTGAGACCACCATGAAGATCAGGGATTTCCACTTCAACAACGTCCTTTCCGAAGACAGGTATTGCGTAGAGTCAGCTGATGCGATTGCACCGGCAGACAGCAAGGGACGCGGTTTCCTCAGATATGCGGACAGCGGAACCACAGCCGGCATCTGCTACAACCCTGGCAAGTACAAGACCGTCTGCCTGGGCTTCCCTATCGAGGTCATAACAGACGATGAGGCGATAAATGAACTTATCGCCTCATCGATCAGGTATTTCGAAAGATAGCTTTTCCGATTATCTTACTTCCAGTCGTAGAGCTTCTGGAAATAGGCCCTGAGTTCATCCCACTTGTAATATGGTGCGATGTCTGACTTGAGGCCTGGAAGGCTGATTTCCTTCTCGTTATAGAGTATCTTGGCGATGACCTCGCCCTTCTTGTCCTTGTAGAATATCATCTGGCAGTTGGTAGCCATAGGAATCTGCTGGAAGGCGTACCATCCGTTCTTATGGGCGTCTGCGACCTTGAAGCGCCTACCCTGAAGATCGTCAACGCCGAGGAGAGCGAAGAGAGGAAGGATGGCTGTATCATGGCCGAAGCGAAGGTCTGCTGCCCTGTGGCTGCCGTTCTTCACTGCCTCGTCTGCCTTGTCCATGAAGTCCTTGAGAAGAGGACGTGCTGCCCAGCGCACATTGTCGCCGGTCTCAATCGAAGCCGCCCACATCCTGTAGATATTGTCGTTGCCCGAAGCCCAGAGGTACTCGATCTCCTCAGGGGTGAAGAACTCGCTGAAGATGTCAATTCCCATGAAGTCGATGAGCTGGCTGAAGCTTGCGGCAGAGAAAGCAGCCTTCACGAATGGCTCAGGATTGCCGATGACTGCCATAGCCATAGGGAAATTGGTGACGAGAGGCCTTACGAACCTGGTGAAATCATATCCAGGGATGCCCGGAGCCGGTGCATAAGGTGGATTTGCAGGAGGCATCATTCCGCCGAAGAAAGGCATTCTGCCGCCTGGAGGAGGACCTGGCATCTGAGGAGGCTCATTGCCTGGAGCATATACACGGAGACTTGGATTGATGTATGCCATGTAGCGTTCGCCGGTGGTGAAGCTGAAGTCCTTGTCAGGGTACGCTTCCTTAAGGCTGTATGCGAAATTGGTCATGCTGACTATGCAGCGCTGGCTGGTGCTGGCGACGCAGCTTACCTCCTCACGGTCCTTCGCCTTGAAGACCTCAGGATACCTTGAAGCCATTCTCGCAGCGATCTGCCTATGCTCCCTCGCTCCGCGTGGGGTCAGCATTCCTTCCATTCCAACGTGCTCGTCCTGAATTGCGGTCACCTCCTGGAGAAGTTTCTTGCCCTGAGCGGTAAGAAGACCGAGGGAGTCAAGATGCGACAGGGTCCTGATAGCAGTGTTCGCGAAAGTCGCGTTCTGCTCGTACCTTGATCCATGGCGTCCGTAATGGGTGATATAGAAAGGCTTGAAGCCCTTCGGAGCCGGGGTATCATGAATCTCACAGAACTCGTAAGAATGCATGTTGTTGGCAGCGCGATCCGGATTTTCCCTAAGGAGGGAAAGCGCATCCTGGGCGCTGATGCTGACGCAGAGAGATAGTGCCAGCAAGGAGATAAGTACTTTCTTCATTGGCGTGTCATTAACGGGTTGTAACAAAAGTAGGCATTTTTTCTCAATAAAGTCAACGGTTCTTCTGATTCTCCGCATTATTGTTATCTTTGTAATAGACCAAAGAGCATAATAAAAATGACAGTCAGAGAAGCCGAAATCCTGGAACTCATCAACAAGGAAGTGAAGCCCGCGCTCGGTTGTACCGAGCCTATCGCCGTCGCACTCGCGGTAGCCAAGGCTGCCGAAATCCTCAGGGACGGGCGCGGAAAGGACCCGGACCGCAAGGGCCACATCTGCGACCACTGCGAGGCCAGGAACGCCAGCATTCTTGTGGAAGTCAGCGGCAACATCCTTAAGAACGGAATGGGAGTCGGAATCCCCGGCACCGGAATGGTCGGCCTGCACATCGCAGCGGCACTCGGTTCCGTATGCGGAAAGTCATCATACGGTCTTGAGGTCCTCCATGACCTCGACGCTGAATCCATAGCCCAGGCCAAGGAGATGGTGGAGAAGGGAAAGGTCACGGTCAAGCTCGCCGACACTCCCCTGAAGCTCTATGTGGAAGCAACCATCACCTGCGGTCCTCACTCCGCCTCAGCCCAGATCAAGAACGACCATGACAACATCACCGGGACATGGTTCGACCACTCGCTCCTCAGCAGCAAGGAAGAGGTCAAGGGCGGCAGCTCAGAGGAGAAGACCACCCTTGACTATCACCTGACAGTCAAGGAGATATACGATTTCGCGAACTCTGTCGCATTCGAAGATATCAAGTTCGTTCTCTCATCGAGGGACATGAACCTCGCACTCGCAAGGGAAGGCCTCCACGGAGACTATGGTCTCAAGGTCGGAAAGACCCTCTGCAACCCTCTCCATAACGAGATCTACGGCAAGGACTTCCTCACATACGCAATGTCCATGACGGCAGCGGCATCCGACGCCCGAATGGCCGGATGTACTCTCCCTGCGATGAGCAACTCCGGTTCCGGCAACCAGGGAATCACCGTCACGATGCCTGTCATCTCATACTCCCTCAAATATGAGGTCAGCGAGGAAACGCTCGCGAGAGCGCTCGTACTCGCCCACCTCGTCGCCATCCACATCAAGGGATACCTCGGCAAGCTTTCGGCTCTCTGCGGCTGCGTAATCGCTTCCACAGGTTCGTCCTGCGGTATAGTGTACCTCAGAGGCGGCTCCTATGAGCAGGTCTGCTCCGCGATCAAGAACATGATAGGAAACATCACCGGAATGGTATGCGACGGTGCGAAGGTCGGCTGCGCGCTCAAGGTGGCCAGCGGAGTCAGCAGCTCGCTCCAGGCCGCGGTGCTCGCGATGGACGGCACCTGCATCTCGTCCAACGACGGAATCATCGAGGATGACATCGAGAAGACCATCCAGAATCTCGGCCGCATCGGCTCGGTCGGAATGCAGAGCACTGATTCCATGATACTTGAAATCATGGTCTGCAAGTAAATTTCCCCAGAAAAGCGAGGATAATAAATATATTATATTTATCTTTGTGGCTCTATGAAAGAGTCGCAGAACATATCATCTATAGTCCGAGTCCGAATCTAGGAGGGTTCTCCCTCCCAAATTCAGGAATCTCGATGCGACGTCCAGTCAACAAATCCTCTTCGAATTCCCATGTGACAATTGCAATTGACAATCGAGGTTTGTCTTGCCGTTAGGGTTGCTATGTGCCATGGCCGATGAAGGTAAATCCAAGAAAAAAAGAAAGAAAAAGTCTACATAAGATAATGGAAATCAATGTTTCAGTGGCTAATGAAAGCCACACCAAGTACGCCCAGGAGATCTGTGACGAGATCTACATCTCCTCTCAGGAGAGGAAGACTGGTATAGCAAAGCGTACTCCCGAGTATATCTGCGAGAAGATACTCGCCGGCAAGGCTGTGATAGCGTTGTCGGAGGACGGCGAGTTCGCCGGCTTCTCATATATCGAGTCATGGGGCGGCAAGAGCTTCGTCGCAAACTCAGGACTCATCGTACACCACAAATTCAGAGGCCTCGGTCTCGCGAAGAGGATCAAGGAGCAGACTTTCCGTCTCTCACGCCAGCTCTTCCCTGACGCGAAGATCTTCAGCATCACCACAGGCGCAGCCGTGATGAAGATGAACTACGAGTTCGGATTCAGGCCAGTGCCGTTCAGCGAGCTCACAGACGACCCTGAGTTCGGGAAGGGTTGCCAGGGATGCCGTCATTTCGACATCCTCGAGAGCCACGACTACAAGATGTGCATCTGCACCGGTCTCCTTTACGACCCTAAGGAGCACATCGAGATCCACAATCCAGACAAGGACTAAACTGAAATATAAAAGACACAAAGATATGAGCAAAAAGAAAGTTGTAGTCGCATTCAGCGGCGGACTCGATACATCCTACACCGTGATGTATCTTGCAAAGGAGAAAGGTTATGAGGTCTATGCAGCCTGCGCAAACACCGGCGGATTCAGCGCCGAGCAGCTCAAGGCCAACGAGGAGAACGCATACAAGCTCGGAGCAAAGCAGTATGTGACCCTCGACATCACCAAGGAGTACTACGAGAAGAGCATCAGGTACATGGTTTACGGTAACGTCCTCAGGAACGGCACCTACCCAGTATCCGTATCGTCAGAGCGCATCTTCCAGGGCATCGCCATCGCACGCTATGCAAACGAGATCGGTGCAGATGCTATCGCACACGGTTCTACCGGAGCCGGCAACGACCAGGTACGTTTTGACATGACCTTCCTCGTGATGTGTCCAAAGATGGAGATCATCACCCTCACCCGCGACAGCAACCTCAGCCGCAAGGAAGAGGTCGACTACCTCAACGCAAACGGTTATTTCGCAGACTTCACCAAGCTCAAGTACTCTTACAACGTAGGTATCTGGGGTACCTCTATCTGCGGTGGCGAGATCCTCGACTCTAAGCAGGGGCTTCCTGAGAGCGCATATCTCAAGCAGGTCGAGAAGACCGGCAGCGAGGTTCTTTCTCTCGACTTCGTCCAGGGAGAGCTCAAGGGTGTGAACGGCACCAAGTACGAGGACAGCATCGCTGCGATCCAGGCAGTCGAGAAGATCGGCGCAGCATACGGAATCGGCCGCGACATGCATGTAGGTGACACCATCATCGGAATCAAGGGCCGCGTAGGCTTCGAGGCAGCTGCTCCTATGCTCATCATCGGCGCTCACAAGTTCCTCGAGAAGTTCACCCTCTCGAAGTGGCAGCAGTACTGGAAGGATCAGGTATCCAACTGGTACGGAATGTTCACCCACGAGAGCCAGTATCTCGAGCCAGTGATGCGTGACATCGAGGCAATGCTTACCGAGAGCCAGCGCAACGTGACCGGTACCGTGACCCTCGAGCTCCGTCCTTACGGATTCTCTACCATTGGCGTGGATTCCGAGAACGATCTCGTGAAGAGCAAGCTCGGCGAGTACGGCGAAGGCGCAAAGGGTTGGACCTCAGAGGAGGCAAAGGGATTCATCAAGATCACCTCAAACCCTCTCCGCGTATACTACGGCAACCACAAGGACGAATTCACAGAGTAATACGGGCATGATCAAGGCAGGTATCATAGGAGGCGCAGGCTACACTGCAGGAGAACTTCTCCGCATCCTCATCAACCATCCGGAGGTGGAGATCACTTTCGTACACAGTTCCAGCAACGCAGGCAACAAGCTCTATGACGTGCACGAGGGTCTCTTCGGCGACACCGAGCTCTGTTTCAGCGCCGAGTATGACCTCAACGCCGTGGACGTGCTCTTCCTCTGCTCGGCACATGGCAAGAGCGCTGAGTTCTGGAGCGAGAACGAGCGTCCCGCAAGCCTCAAGGTCGTAGACCTCGCGCAGGACTTCCGCGACGAGAGCGCAGGCTATGTCTACGGACTTCCTGAGCTCCAGAGGGAGAAGATACGCAAGGCTGAGCTCATCGCCAACCCTGGATGCTTCGCGACCGCGATCCAGCTTGCGATACTTCCGCTCGCGGCTGCAGGACTCCTCAAGGACGAGGTCGAGATCACTGCGATCACAGGATCTACAGGAGCAGGCGTGAAGCCAGGTGCAACCACCCACTTCAGCTGGAGGAACAACAACATCTCCGCTTACAAGGTATTCGAGCACCAGCACCTCAAGGAGATAGGACGCAACGTCTGCAATCTCCAGAAGGACTTCGACAAGGCCCTCAACTTCGTGCCTGTACGCGGCGACTTCGCAAGAGGCATATTCGCGAGCGTATATACCAGCTGCGATCTCAGCACCGAGGAGGCAGTGACCCTCTATAAGAACTACTACGGCGATGCAGCGTTCACCTTCGTCTCAGACAAGGCAGTGGACCTCAAGCAGGTAGTGAACACCAACAAATGCATAATCTCCCTTGCGAAGCACGGTGACAAGCTCGTTATCGCTTCCGTCATCGACAATCTCCTCAAGGGCGCTTCCGGCCAGGCCGTCCAGAACATGAACCTCATCTTCGGACTTCCTGAGAACACCGGACTCAAACTGAAGGCATCGGCCTTCTAAAAAGACAGGAACATGAATCTTTTCGACGTATACTCACTCTTCGACGTGACCCCAGTGAAGGCCCAGGGCTGCAAGGTCTGGGACAAGGACGGTCAGGAATATCTTGACCTCTATGGCGGCCACGCCGTAATTTCGGTAGGACACAGCCACCCCGCTTACGTGGCCGCTATCACCGACCAGCTCAATAAGATAGGATTCTACTCGAACAGCGTGCAGAATCCACTCCAGGTGGAGCTCGCAGAGAAGCTCGGCAAGGCATGCGGATACGAGGACTACACCCTTTTCCTCGACAACTCCGGAGCCGAGTCCAACGAGAACGCAGCGAAGCTCGCATCCTTCCACACCGGCAAGGACCGCATCGTAGCCTTCCGCAAGAGTTTCCACGGCCGCACCTCAGGTGCTGTCGCAATCACCGACAACCCTAACATCGTCTCACCTTTCAACGCAAACCACAAGGTGACCTTCTGCGACCTCAACAACGCAGAGCAGGTCGAGGCTGCGCTCAAGGGCGGCGACGTAGCAGGTGTCATCATCGAAGGCATCCAGGGCTGCGGAGGAATCAACTGCCCTACCACCGAATTCATGCAGACCCTCGAGGCTCTCTGCAAGAAGTACGGCGCAGTCCTCATCCTCGACGAGGTACAGAGCGGCTACGGACGTACCGGTAAGTTCTTCGCGCACCAGTGGTACGGAATCAAGCCTGGCATCATCACCATGGGCAAGGGTATCGCCAACGGCTTCCCTTGCGGCGGTATCCTCATCTCTCCTGAGTTCAAAGCGGTCAAGGGCATGCTCGGAACCACCTTCGGAGGAAACTACCTCGCGATGGCCGCAGCACTCTCTGTCCTCGACATCATAGAGAAGGAGAATCTCGTCGAGAACGCCCTCAAGGTAGGAGAATACATCAAGGCCAACATCCCTGCATCACCGAAGATCAAGGAAGTCCGCGGTCAGGGCCTCATGCTCGGTATCGAATTCAACGAGGAAGTAGCCCCTATCCGCAAGGCTCTCCTCTTCGACAAGCACATCTTCACGGGAGTAGCCGGCAAGAACATGGTAAGGCTCCTCGCACCGCTCTGCCTCAGCATGGAGCAGGCAGAGACATTCATCTCAGCACTCAAGGAAATACTCGGATAAGGATATGAAGACATTCTTCCACGTATCAGACATAGGCGACCTCAAGGCAGCCCTCGAGGAAGCAAAGCAGGTAAAGGCGACTCCGTATGCCTGGAAGCACCTCGGAGAGAACAAGACCATCATGCTCGTGTTCTTCAACAGCAGCCTCCGTACCCGCCTGAGCAGCCAGAAGGCCGCTCTCAACCTCGGAATGAGCCCTATCGTGCTCAACATCGGTCAGGACAGCTGGAAGCTCGAGACCGAGCTCGGCGTAGTGATGGACGGTGACAAGTCGGAGCATCTTCGCGAGGCTATCCCTGTGATGGCAAGCTACTGCGACATCATCGGCGTACGTTCATTCGCAGGTCTCAAGGACCGCGAATTCGACTATGCGGAGAGCATACTCCAGCAGTTCATCCAGTACAGCGGCAAGCCTGTGATCAGCCTCGAGTCCGCTACCGTACACCCAGGCCAGGCATTCGCCGACCTTATCACCATCGAGGAATACAAGAAGACCGCCAGGCCAAAGGTCGTCCTCACATGGGCACCTCATCCAAAGGCTCTCCCTCAGGCAGTGCCTAACTCATTCGCAGAGTGGATGAACGCAGCCGATGTGGACTTCGTGATCACCCATCCTCACGGCTACGAGCTCGACCCTAAGTTCGCCGGCAACGCGAAGGTAGAGTACGATCAGATGAAGGCCTTTGAGGGCGCTGACTTCATCTACGCGAAGAACTGGAGCTGTCCAGGCGTGACCGATCCCTCCAAGTACGGAGAGATTCTCAGCAAGGACATGGACTGGACCGTGGATGCCAAGCACATGGCAGTGACCAACAACGCATACTTCATGCACTGTCTCCCTGTCCGCAGGAACATGATCGTCTCTGACGAGGTGATCGACGCTCCTACCAGTCTCGTGATCCCTGAAGCTGCAAACCGCGTCGTATCCATCCAGGTAGTGATGAAGAGAATGCTCGAGGAACTCAACAAGTAAGATGATAAAGGTAACAAAGATAGGCGGCAACGTCGTTGACGACCAGCAGGCTCTCGAGAGCTTCTGCAAGGACTTCGCTGCGCTCGAGGGTCCCAAGGTCCTCGTGCATGGCGGCGGCGCTGTCGCTAACCACATTCAGAAGGCGCTCGGCCAGGAGCCGATCAAGATTGCAGGACGTCGCGTGACCGATGCCGAGACACTCAAGGTCGTGACCATGGTCTATTCGGGTCTGTGCAACAAGAGCATCGCCGCCCTCCTCCAGAAGTACGGTTGCAACGCGATCGGACTCAGCGGATGTGACGGCAACGTGATCTGCGCGAAGAAGCGTGCGCCGCTTATGATCGAGGGTGAGCCAGTGGATTTCGGTTTCGTGGGCGACGTGACTGAGGACAGCGTGAATGCTGATTTCCTCAACTCGCTCATCGCCCAGGGCATCACTCCGGTACTCTGCGCGATCAACCATGACGGCGAGGGCAACCTTCTCAACACCAATGCAGACACCATCGCGTCGTCGGTCGCTATCGCACTCGGCGCCGAGCTCGTATACTGCTTCGAGAAGGACGGCGTTCTGATGGACAAGGATGACAATTCAAGCATCATCCCGACCATCACCTACGACTCCTACATCGACCTCAAGGCAAAGGGCATCATCGCCGACGGAATGATTCCTAAGCTCGACAACGCCTTCAAGGCGATGAGCAAGGGCGCAGGCAACGTGACCATCAAGAACGCTTCGAACCTTCTGAACGACACAGGAACGACCTTATGCAGGTAAGCGACCACACAGATCTTCTCCGCCGCATGGTGGCCACCCCTTCCCTCTCCTTCGAGGAGGAGAAGGTCAGGGATCTCATATCCGCCCAGCTCAGGGAATGGGGCATCGAGCACCGCGTGATGCGCAACAACATCGTCGCCCTGCAGAAGTGCTTCGACCCTGCGAAGAAGACCCTTGCGCTCGACGCGCATATCGACACCGTGCCTGCGAACCAGGAATACAGCTTCGACCCGCACGACGCCGGAACAGATCCGGAGGTGGTGCGCGGACTCGGAAGCAATGACGACGGAGGAAGCGTCGTATCGATGATCGCGACCTTCCGCCATTTCCATGAGAAGGAACTCCCGTTCAACCTCATGCTCGTACTCACTTGCGAGGAGGAGCGTTCCGGAATGAACGGTGCACGCTGGCTATACGGAGAGGACGGTCCTTTCAAGGACCCTGCCTGTGATCTTCCGGACCCTTCATGGGTCATAGTCGGAGAGCCTACCCAGATGAGGGCGGCGACCAGCGAGCGCGGACTTCTCGTACTTGACTGCGAGGCCCAGGGCGTTGCCGGACATGCAGGTCGCGGCGAGGGTGTGAATGCACTCTACAAGGCCATGGACGACATCGCGATACTCCGCGACCACAAGTTTGCGAAGGTCTCTCCTATCATGGGAGCAGTCAGGATGACCGTCACCCAGGTAAACGCCGGAACCGTCCACAACGTCGTTCCGGACAGCTGCAAGTTCGTCGTGGACATACGCCCGACGGAAATGTACACCAACGAGGAGATAGTCGAGGAACTTCAGGCTCTCATCCAGAGCAGCATCAAGCCTCGCAACCTTCTCAACAGATCATCGGCGTCGAAACCAGGTTCAACCCTCGTGAAGAATCTCGAGGCGCTCGGAATAGAGACCTTCTCCTCCCCTACGACCTCCGATTGGATGAGGATAGGCTGCGATGCGATCAAGATGGGGCCTGGCGACTCTGCCCGCTCCCACAGAAAAGACGAATACGTACTCACAAGCGAGATAGCAGGTGCTATCGAGACATATATCAGATTCATAGAAAACTATGGCAACACTCTGGAGTAAAGGAACAGCGGCCACTGACGTGGTCGAGAACTTCACGGTCGGAAACGACAGGATACTTGACATGAAACTCGCGAAGTATGATGTCATCGGTTCGAAGGCACATATCAAGATGCTCGAGAGCATCGGTCTCCTCACGGCAGAGGAGCTCGAGGTCCTCACCGCAGCGCTTGATCGCATACTTGCGACCATCGAGAAGGGTGATTTCCGTCTCGAGGACGACGTCGAGGACATCCACTCACAGGTAGAGCTTCTGCTAACCCGCGAGCTCGGAGAGGTAGGAAAGAAGATCCATTCAGGACGCTCACGCAACGACCAGGTACTCGTGGACGTGAAGCTCTTCCTCAAGGACCAGATCCTCGAGGTCAGGGAGGAAGTCCTCACCCTCTTCAAGACCCTCCAGAGCCTCAGCGAGAAGCATAAGGAAGTACTCCTCCCAGGATACACCCACGCCCAGATAGCGATGCCATCGTCATTCGGAATGTGGTTCGGTGCCTATGCAGAGAGCCTCATCGACGACATGCACATGCTCATGGGCGCGTACAGGGTCGTGGACAGCAACCCTCTCGGCTCAGCTGCGGGATACGGCAACTCCTTCCCTCTGAACAGGACCATGACAACCGAGCTCCTCGGATTCGGCGAGCTCAACTGGAACAGCGTGGCTGCTCAGCTCAGCCGCGGAAAGTCTGAAAGGTGCGTCGCTTCGGCCATAGGCAGCGTCGCCCTCACCCTGAACAAATTCGCTGCGGACTGCTGCATGTACATGAGCCAGAACTACGGATTCATCAAGTTCCCTGACTCTCTCACCACCGGTTCGAGCATCATGCCTCACAAGAAGAACCCTGACGTGTGGGAGATCATGCGCGGAAAGTGCAACATGATCATGTCCGTGGAAAACGAGATCTCACTCCTCGCCAGCAACATGGCACATGGATACCATCGCGAATACCAGCTCCTCAAGGACATACTCTTCCCAGCCCTCGACCTCATGCATGAGTGTCTCAACATGGCTGACTACATGCTCCAGAGCATCAGCGTGAACGACCACATACTCGAGGATCCTAAGTACAAGTATCTCTTCACCGTCGAGGAGGTCAACCGCAGGACTCTCGCCGGCACTCCTTTCCGCGACGCATACAAGCAGGTCGGAATCGAGGTGAACGAAGGCCGATTCACCTACAACGGCAGCGAGGATCTCGGAAAGCTCAAGGCTTCGGACCTTCACCATACCCACGAGGGCAGCGTCGGCAGGCTCTGCACAGAGGAAATCGCGCATAAGATGGAGGTAGCAGCCAGAGTATGACATCAGACAAGATCATAATCAGGGACGCGACCGAGAACAATCTCAAGCATGTGTCCCTCGAAATACCCAAGTACAAGATCACTGTGTTTACCGGAGTCTCAGGCTCCGGTAAATCGTCTCTTGTCCTCGACACGATCGCGGCCAAGTCGCGCAGGGAGCTCAACGACACCTTCCCGACCTTCGTGCAGCAGTACCTGCCGAAGTACGGACGTCCGCATGTGGGCAGCATCGAAGGCCTACCTATCGCCATCGTGATCGACCAGAAGAAGCCCCAGCAGAACAGTCGCTCTACAGTCGGCACCTATACAGACATCTATTCCCTGATCAGGTTGCTCTTCTCCAGGGTCGGCAAGCCTTTCGTCGGCTACTCCGACACCTTCTCGTTCAACCACCCGCAGGGAAGCTGCCCTCGTTGCTCCGGACTCGGAGAGATACGCGAGCTCGACATCCATAAGCTCGTGGACTTCGACAAGAGCCTCAACGACGAGGACACCATCCACTACATCGCGTTCGGCAAGGGCGGATGGAGGTGGATCAGGTATGCCCATAGCGGTCTCTTCGATCTGGACAAGAAGATCAAGGACTACAGCCCCGAGGAACTCGAGCTCTTCCTGCATAGCCCGCAGATCAAGCTCAAGAACCCACCTTCGAACTGGCCGAAGACAGCGAAGTACGAGGGCCTCATCCCTCGTATGTACCGAAGCATCATCAACTCCGAGGAAGGCCTTCTGCACGCAGCCGTGCTCAACCCTATGCTCACCATGGGCACATGCCCTGACTGCGGAGGAACCCGTCTCAACGAGAAGGTGCGCAGCTGTCTCATCGAGGGACTGAACATAGCCCAGGTATGTGCGATGTCTATCACCAAGCTCAGCCGCTGGATCAAGTCACTCAGCGACCCTCTCGCCGTGGACCTCAAGGCCGCAATCGGAGAGAGGCTCGACGCCCTCGAGGAGATAGGACTCGGCTACCTCAGTCTCGACCGCCCGATCGGAACTCTTTCCGGTGGTGAGGCTCAGCGCTGTAAGATCGCAAAATACATCAACTCGTCCCTCTCGGACGTCCTCTACATACTCGACGAGCCTAGCGTAGGTCTGCACAACCACGACATCATCCTGATGAAGAATTCGGTGCGCAAGCTTCGTGACCACGGCAACACCGTGATACTCGTAGAGCACCACAAGGAGATGATAAAGATTGCCGACAACATCGTCGACATGGGTCCGGGCCCAGGCGCTCTCGGAGGTGAGATCATGTTCCAGGGAAGCTATACCGAGCTGCTTCGAAGCAACACGGAGACCGGACGTCTCATAGAGGAGAAATGCGGATTCAAGCCAGCCCCACGCAAGCCTGCGGGATGGTTCACTATCACCGACGCAACCCTTCACAACCTCAGGAACGTCACCATCGACCTCCCTACAGGAGTGTTCGGCGTAGTCGCCGGAGTCGCAGGTTCGGGAAAGAGTTCCCTGATGGAATGCTTCAGGACCGCTTGGCCTAGGCAGGAGGAAGTCGTATACATCAGCCAGAAGAACATAGGAGTCAGCCTAAGGAGCACTCCTGCCACATACATGGAAGTCGCAGGCGACATCAGGAAGATCTTCGCCAAGGCCCACAAGCTCAAGGAGGAGTACTTCACCTTCAACGGCAAGGGCGCGTGCCCTGTCTGCGGCGGCAAGGGTGTCATCGTGTCCGAAATGGCCTTCATGGACTCCATCGAGACCACATGCGAGGCCTGCGGAGGTCTGCGCTACTCTCCTGAAGCTCTCAAGTATTCATACGAAGGCAAGAATATCGCCGAGGTGATGGACATGAGTGTCGCAGCAGCAAGCGAATTCTTCAAGGGCACCGTGATCGAACAGAAGCTCCGCCCGCTGATGGACGTCGGACTCTCCTACCTGCACCTGAACCAGGCTCTCAGCACCCTCTCGGGCGGCGAGCTCCAGAGAATGAAGATCGCTTCATATCTCCAGGACGAGGGCAAGGTCTTCGTGATCGACGAGCCTACTGACGGACTCCATATACGAGATATACGACACATTCTCGGTCTCTTCGACAGGATGGTCGAGAACGGCAACACGGTCTACCTCATCGAGCACAACATAGACGTCATCAAGACGGCGGACTATGTCGTGGAGCTTGGACCTGGAGCCGGTGAAGAAGGCGGTACCGTGACTTTCTGTGGCACCCCAGCCGAACTCGCACTCTGCAAGTCCTCACGCACAGCCGAATATCTCCAGGACTAAGGCCGGAGGGGATGGTATACCCAATCTGAGGGTCTGGCCAACCCACGGCCTGATAGAGTGGGAGGGGCCCGCAGGATACAAGTTATCGCACAGCGATGACGCAGGAGACTGTGGGAAGGTCGACGAGGCACAAGGTGCCGAGGAGTCCCGAAGATGGGTCATACCTTCCTCTCCGGCCGCGCAGTCCCGCAGTACGCCCGAAAGTATAGCATTGATAGTCAAATAGATAACAGACGGACGGCTCCCCCGAATCGGGGAACCGTCCGTATTGGATATCGCTATGAATCAGAGCGTTACGACCTAGAAGCATCAGCGAGTTACTGTTACCGAAGCATCATTATGTCGCAATGCATAGGCTAGCCGCCGATGGTGGCGGTGATGCCGTGAGCTGCAAACTGATCTATGCAGCGCTGAAGCACCTCGGCAGAAGGAGTCGTGAGCTCATAGTGCTCAGGATTGTACTCGGTCCACATCCTCTCATGCTTGCCCTTTCCTATGTCGTGGTAAGCGAGGAGATTGACCTCCTTTCTCTTCCATGAGGTAGAGGCAAGGAAAGCTGCGGATGCCTCGATGTTGGCCTCGTCTGCATTCACCTCGTTGATGAGCGGGATCCTGATGAAGAAGTCGCATCCCATGTCGGCGATCATCCTGATGTTCTCGAGTATGGTCTCGTTAGGAACGCCTGTCCAGAACTTATGCTTCTGGGAATCCATGTGCTTGAGGTCCACGAGGAAGAGCTCGCAGTTCTGAGCGACCTCCCTGACGACCTCCTTGCTGGCGAAGAGAGTAGTGTCCACTGCCCTGTGGAAACCCCTGCGGCCAAGTTCCTTGAGAATCTCGATGCAGTATTCGGCCTGCATGAGAGGCTCGCCTCCGCAGAGCGTCACTCCGCCGCCGCTGGTCTCCATCACTCCCCTTTCCTTCTCCACTACGGCCATCAGCTCGTCCATGTCCCAGACCTTTCCGGTCATCTCCATCGCGAGCGTAGGGCACTCCTGCGCGCATTTGCCGCAGCAGATGCACTGGTTGGAAGTAGGAACGATGCCATCAGCGGTGAGCTTGATCGCACCGACCGGGCAGGCCTCGACACAGCTCTGGCAGCCTATGCACTTGGTCTTCTTATAGGATTTCTGCATATCAAGCGACCAACTCTCAGGGTTGTGGCACCACACGCAGCGGAGTGGACATCCCTTTAGAAAAATGGTGGTCCGGATTCCCGGACCATCATTCAGTGCAAAACGCTTGATATCGAATATCAGCTTGTTCATTCTTAGATCTCAGAATTCTCAGTTCTTGCGATGACCTCGTTCTGGAGCTGGCAAGACATATCGTTGAAATAGTCTGAGTAACCTGCAACCCTGACGAGGAGATCCTTGTAGTTCTCTGGGTTCTTCTGAGCCTCGAGGAGGGTCTCGCTGTCAACCACGTTAAACTGGATGTGGTGACCGCCGAGTCTGAAGTACTCACGGATGAGGAGACCGAGCTTAGCCACGTCCTGATCCCTTCTGAGGAGGTTAGGAAGGAACCTCACGTTGAGGAGTGTTCCACCACCCTTGGTCTGATCGAGCTTACCGAGTGACCTTACCACTGAGGTAGGACCGTGAGAGTCTGAACCGTGTGCTGGTGAGGTACCGTCGCTGATTGCGAAGTGTGCGAAACGTCCGTTAGGAGTTGCACCGCAGACAGAGCCGAAGTAGTTGTGGCAGGTGGTAGAGAGCATGTTGAGCTGAGTCTTACCACCGCGGGTGTTAGGATGATCCTTGATTGCGACTACGAGGTCGTCGTATACCTTAACTGCGATGTCGTCAGCGTATGGATCGTCGTTTCCGAAGAATGGAGTATGGTTGCGGATGTACAGACGCATCTTCTCCTCGCCCTCGAAGTTCTTGTCGCAGGCAGCGATGATCTCGTCCATGGTGTACTTCTTCTCCTCGAAGACATGCTTCTTGATGGTAGTGAAGCAGTCGGTGATGGTGCCGAGACCGGTACACTGGATATAGGTAGTGTTGTAACGTGCACCGCCGCTGTAGTAGTCCTTACCCTTCGCGATACAGTCATCGATGAAGAGGCTGAGGAAGGTTGCAGGAGCATAGAGAGAGAACATTCTCTCGATGTAGTTGTTGACGCCGAGCTTGAGGTTCACGAAGTAAACCATCTGCTTGTGCCATGCATCGTAGAGCTCCTCATAAGACTTGAAGTTGCGTGGGTCACCAGTCTCAAGACCGATCTTCTTGCCGGTCTCAGGGTCGATACCGTTGTGGAGAGTGATCTCGAGGATCTTAGGAGTGTTGAGATAACCGGTGAGAAGATATGCCTCCTTACCGAAAGCACCAACCTCGATACAGCCTGAGCAACCGCCCTCGCGTGCATCCTCGAGAGACTTGCCCTGGTTGACGAGCTCCTGGACATAAGTGTCAGGGTTGAATACTGAAGGATAGCCATGACCCTGACGGATCACCTTGATACCTGCGTGGAGGAACTCATCCGGAGTATTCTGTGCGATATGGATGCTGAGACCTGGCTGAAGCTCATGGAGCTCCTCCTGAATCTCGAGAGCCATGAATGAGATCTCGTTTGCGACAGCATTGCCGTCACGATCCACACCACCGATGTTGATGTTGGTGAAGTCGTTGTATGTACCGGACTCCTTGGCGGTGATACCTACCTTTGGAGGTGCTGGCTGGTTGTTGAACTTGATCCAGAGACATGAGAGGAGTTCCTTAGCCTTCTCGCGGTCGAGAGTACCGTTCTCGATGCCCTTCTGATAGAATGGGAAGAGATGCTGGTCGATGTGACCAGGGTTCATAGAATCCCATCCATTGAGCTCGGTTACGGTTCCGAGGTGAACGAACCAGTAGGTCTGGATAGCCTCCCAATAGTCCCTAGGAGCGTTTGCAGGTACCCAGTGGCACACGTCTGCGATCTTCTCGAGCTCAGCCTTGCGCTTAGGGTCCTTCTCCTCTGCTGCCATCTTCTCAGCGAGCTCGGCATGGCGCTCTGCGAGGAGGATAGCTGCGTCGCATGAGATGTCCATAGCCTCGAGCTCCTGCTGCTTGTCGGTAGCCTCAGGATCGTTGATATAGTCGAGTGCATCGATAGCGGCGGCGATCTTCTTCTTGAGGTCGTTGAGACCCTGATGATACATCTTTCCGTCCATTGCGGTATGACCAGCTGCACGCTGCTCCATGAACTCGGTGAACACACCTGCATGGTAAGCCTCCTCCCACTCCTTTGACACGTGGTTGAAGATTCTCTCGCGCTGGGTCTTGCCCTCCCAGTAAGGGATCACATCCTTTGCATAGGTATCGATGTCCTCCTGAGAGATGAAGTAAGGCTGGAGGTCACGAGTATTGAGAACATTGAGGTCCTCTACAGAGTGGCAGGTGAGCTCAGGGAAGGTAGGGACAGCCTTTGGCTTAGGTCCACGCTCGCCGACGATGAGTTCGTCCTTGCCGATGTAGATGGTTCTCTTCTTGCAGATCTCATAGAAGTTCTTGGCCCTGAGGATCGCAATTGGATATTTACCATAATTCTCCTTATAGAACGCAGTCTCGATAAGAGCCCTCTCGATCGTGAGGGTAGCCGGAGTATCAAGGCTCTCCTGATGGAGTCTCTTGATTCGATCATTCATTCCCCCTTCGTTCTGGGGGTACTTGATAGGAAAATTCATTTCTTTATATGAAAATTATTGTAGTTGATTAAAAGGTCTTGCCATTCTTCGCTGCAAGAACTTCCTCAATTGTCATCGGCTTCTTGATTGTGCCGAGGAGTCTAGGACCGTTCTCAGTGATTACATAGTCAAGCTCGTTTCTAAGGCCGGTGAAGTCCTTCCACTCCTCAACCTTGTCATAGTTGATGAACTCTGAGAACCTGTTCTCTGCGTGCCACATGTCGATGAGCTCAGGCATGAAATAGATACCTGGCTCCACTGTGAACACGAAACCTGGCTCGAGAGGACGAGCGAGGCGGAGAGACTTGAAGCCGAACTGCTTGCTCTTCTGCATGCCGCCGGTGTAACCTACATACTGCTCTCCGAGGTTCTCCATGTCATGGACGTCGAGTCCCATCATGTGACCGAGACCGCATGGGAAGAAGAGGGCGTATGCACCGCTCTCCGCAGCGTCAGCCGCGTTGCCCTTCATGAGGCCGAGGTCCTTCATTCCCTCAACGATCCTGGTTGCAGCGGCGATGTGCGCGTTGCGGAAAGGAACACCAATCTTGAGGGTGTCCACTGCAGCCTGGAAGCTGTCGAGGTGGATGTTATAGATAAGTTTCTGGCGCTCTGAGAAATCGTCTCCAACGGGGAATGTAGACGAAAGGTCGCCGGAATAATGTTCTGCGCTCTCCGCACCTGCGTCGACGAGGAAGAGGTCTCCGTCCTTTGCGGTGTGGATGAAACCATGGTTATGGAGCACATGACCATGGGTGGTCGCGATGGTAGGGAAAGAGAGCGAAGTGCCCTCAGCCTCATTCGCGATCTGGAGGATTGCAGCTGCAACCTCTGCCTCATGCATGCCTGGCTTGATCATACGATATGCTGCAATGTGCATGCGGGTACTGATGTCGACTGCCTTCTCGATCTCAGCGATCTCCTCAGCTGTCTTGTGGTTACGCATGTCGACCACAGCCTTGATAAGCTGTACGGAAGCCTTTGCCTTCTGCTCAGCAGGAGCGATTCCGAGGAGGTCGAGAAGCTGTACCTGGTGCTCGCCACGGTAAGGAGGGAGGAAATGGATCTCACGTCCCTGAGCCTTAGCCTTTGCGAGATAAGTACCAAGTTCGCACATAGGAAGGGTGTCGCAGATACCTACGAGCGCGCTCTTCTCCTTCACGGTCGGCTGGGTACCGGTCCATACGATGTCGTCGATGGTAAGGTCGTTGCCGAAGATGATCTCCTTACCCTCATCGAGGTCCATCACCGCTGCAAGGCCAGCATAGTCGAGTCCGAAATAATAGAGGAAGGTACTGTCCTGACGGAAGTGGTAGGTATTGTCCTCATAGTTCATTGCGCTCTCTCCGTTTCCGAGGAAGAGGAGCACGCCGCTGCCAAGCTCCTTCCTGAGGGCTGCCCTGCGGCTGATATATGTCTCTTTTGCGAACATGGTTATTTGGTGTAGTAGTCAATCATTCTTGAGATAGCCCTCTGGCAGACAGGACAGAAGCCAGGAGCAGTATTGTTGAGCATGCGGCACTCCCTGTATGGACGCCAGCAGCCCTTTGCCATATAGCCTGCACCCTCGAAGAGGCCCACGACGTTGTCGTACTCAGGCTCGTCAGGGGTAGGAAGCGGTGTGCCCTCGGCAACCATGTCCGCCCACTTGGCGTTGAAGTCGGTCTGGTTGGTGATGTTAGGCTCCCAAGGCTCCACGCCTGCCGGATAGTAATCCTCATAAGCGACTGCAGAGGTGTAGTACTCGTCGCCGAGAGCTGCGAAGCTATGGCCGAACTCATGTACGAACACGATGTCCGAGAGTTCGTTGTCCGAAGTACCCATCGCGTAAGAGCCATAGATACCGCCACCGCCGTACTTGGTCTCATTAGCGATGATCATGATGGTATCGAAGTTTGCGCCGGATACTACGGAAGCGATCTTCTTGTGGTTCTGGATGGTGAGATACCTGTCCTCGTAGAAGGTGTCGAACATCGAATCCATCGCGGTGTTGCGCCACTGTCCCCAGTTAGGGATGTCGACGCCCGGATCCTTCGAGATGCTCTGCACGAGCCATACGTTGAAGTCGTCGCGGCGGCTCTTGTACGGTTCGAGGGAGAAGAGGTATTCCATCATCCTCCTGGCGTCCTGACGAAGCTTCGGCATCTGCTTCTCGGTGTAGCCCTCACCGGCGAACACGAGGTCCACCTTGTGCGAAGACTCACCCTTGTACTGGAGTGCCACTACGTTGTAGTTGTTGTCAGGACCAGGGATGATATGGGTATCCTCAGGATTGATGTCAAACTCGAAGAACTTCTCGAGCATGCCGGTGGCACGTACCCTCTGATAGAGGACGAAGTGCACCTTCTGCTTAGGGAAAGGCATCCACACCGTCTGGTTGGCAGCCATCGACACCTCATCTGCCTGAGGAGTGGTACGCCATTCCTCGAAGAGCGTCGAGAAGCCCTTGGAGAAGACCAAGGTCTCCCCCACGAAGGCTTCGTAAAAATACTGGCCATAACCAGAGCGGTCGATCAGACTGTTAGGAGAACCTGACCAGCTCGCCTCCTTGTGGAGTTCCTCAAGGTAAGCATACTGCTCAGTACGGTTTCCTGCGAGGACGAGGTCTATGCGGAGACGCTCCTTCGCAAAATATGTATCGTAGTCAGGGTCGGCAGGGCTGAGGCTGCTGACGGTACCGTCGCCCACGACTGGCGCCACTGCAACTTCCTGTCCGTTGTTCCTGTGGCAAGCTGCCACTGTCATGATCGCCACCACGGCGAGAATTATGTGCCTGAGTTTCATTCGGGTTCTTAATCCTGAAAAAATTATTTCATGTAAGCGTAACGGTAATCGGTAGGGCTCACGAGAGTCTCCTTGATGCAGCGTGGGAGGACCCAACGGATGAGGTTGTGCTCTCCACCTGCCTTATCGTTGGTACCTGATGCACGGCTGCCGCCGAATGGCTGCATACCTACGACTGCACCGGTAGGACGGTCGTTGATGTAGAAGTTACCTGCAGCATAGCGGAGCTGGTCGGTGATCTTCTCTACAGCAAGGCGATCCTTTCCGAATACTGAACCGGTAAGTCCGTATGGAGAAGTGGTGTCACAGAGCTTGACTGCCTCCTCAACCTTGTCGTCATCGTAAGGGTATACGGTGAGGACTGGACCGAAGATCTCCTCTTCCATGGTCTTGAAGTGAGGGTCGCAAGTCTCGATGACGGTAGGCTGTACGAAGTAACCTACGCTCTTGTCACGGCCACCGCCGATGACGATCTTCGCGTCAGCTGAAGACTCAGCATACTTGAGGTAGCTGTCAATGTTGTTCCAAGAAGCCTCGTCGATGACTGCGTTGATGAAGTTGCTTGCATCCTTAACATCACCCATCTTGACCTCAGCTGCGAACTGCTGCATCTTCTCGAGAACTGCAGGCCAGAGGCTCTTAGGGATGTACATACGAGAAGCAGCAGAGCACTTCTGGCCCTGGAACTCGAATGCACCGGTGAATGCTGCATGAGCGACAGCAGCAACGTCTGCTGAAGGATGTACGAAGATGAAGTCCTTACCGCCGGTCTCACCTACGAGACGAGGGTAGCTGACATACTTGTCGATGTTTGCGCCTACTGACTTCCAGAGGCTCTGGAAGGTACCGGTAGAACCGGTGAAGTGGATACCTGCGAGATGCTTGCTCTCACAGCAGATCCTACCGATGAGAGAACCCTTGCCAGGTACGAAGTTGATGACACCTGCAGGAACGCCAGCCTCCTCATAGAGCTTCATGAGGTAGTAGTTTGAAAGAAGCGAAGTGGTAGATGGCTTCCATACGGTGGTGTTACCCATGAGAGCAGGTGACATGTTGAGGTTAGACGCGATCGAAGTGAAGTTGAATGGGGTCACTGCAAGCACGAAGCCCTCGAGTGGACGATACTCTGCCGAGTCGATGATGCCCTGGCCGTTCTTAGGCTGGATCTGGTAGAGCTTGGTAGCGAAATGAACGTTGTAACGGAAGAAGTCAACGGTCTCGCAAGCTGAGTCGATCTCTGCCTGGAAGATGTTCTTGCTCTGGCCGAGCATGGTAGCTGCGTTGAGGATAGGACGGTACTTGGTAGCGAGGAGCTCACCGCACTTCATCATGATTGCGGCACGTACGGTCCAGTCGGTCTCAGACCAGGTCTTGCGAGCCTCCATTGCAGCGTCGATAGCCATCTGGATTTCCTTCTCGCCTGCCTGATGTACGTTTGCGAGTACATGCTGGTGATCGTGAGGGCAGACAACCTTTACGGTATTACCGGTACGAATCTCCTTTCCGCCGATAATGAGCGGAATATCAAGAACTTCTGAGCTCTGACGAGCAAGCTCTGCATCAAGGGCGATACGCTCTGGTGAACCTGCGAGATAAGACTTTACCGGCTCGTTTGCCGGAGAAGGGAATGTTACGATAGCGTTTTTCATATTTAAATAGAATTAGTATTTCAATTTAGCCTTTAAATATAGGTATTTTCGGGCGAAGTACCAAATAATCTAATTTATAATCATTCAAAATTAGATATTGGACGGAGTCGCCCCCTCCACTGCCATCTTGTAAGGCCAGTGACGGTCGTTCGAATTGTTCTCGTCCCACTTGTGACTTATATATTTCACTGGGGTCGCGGCGACTACAGCCCAGAGTCTCTTGGTATCTTCAGGGATAGTCCAGCTGATAGTCGTCTTGTACTCAGAATCAGCCGTAGCGACAGCTGTAGGGCTATAATAGCGGGTTGTGTTGTCTGAAGAGAGAGCCACGAAACCGATAGTCCAGCCGCCATCGGTAGCAGTACCGGACTTGTTGTAGCCAGGTTCATTCGGAAGACCGACGAAATCGATGCTTATGTCGCTGCCTTTTACATAGTTCTGAAGCCTGATGACATTGAAACCGGTAGCCTCAGGGCAGGTAGAAGCATCCACCTTGTAGTACCCGTCTTCACCCTTGGTCGACTTGTAGGCAATCTTGTTGATATAGTTGATACCATCCTTGCGAAGTCCGTCGAAGTCCCAAGTCGCCACGCGCGAAGCATACTCATAGACATGCTGATTGAATTCGGCTACGGAGAGGTCATGGACGGACATGTAGACCTCGAGCGCATCCTTAGGAGAACGGGCGTTCTTCCATACTTCTCCCACAGCCTCGATGCCATACCTGTCAGTCATGTAATGGTGAATAAAATAGTTGCTGTAACGGTTGTCCTCGTGGAGAAGGTGCTTGTAGACACCCTTGCAATAGTCTGAGAAGTTGTAGTTGGTGAAAGTCTGCTCAGGGACCATCATATATGCCATCCACTGTGAGGTCTGCTCCCAGAATCCGTTACCCTGTCCGATGTCATATCGGAAGGAATATGTATTTACGTTAGTTGTTTCCTTGTTGTAAAGCTTGTCGCAGCCCACGATGTACTGGAATGAATGTCCGATCTCGTGTGCGAGTATTGGCTTGTCGGTAGCCCACTGGCCATCAAGCCACAGGCAGCCGACCTGATTCTCAAGACCGGCACCTGTAGCTGCAGCTCCAGGAGTGGTCCAGTTGGTCGGGTAATAGAGGAAGATGTTGATCTTGTGCTTGTCAAGGATGGAATGGCCTTCCTCTGCGAACTTGAATACGTTCACATAGCTTTGGTAGCAGCTTTCAGCCCAATTGAGAAGGGCCTTCACGTCCACCTTGTACTTGGCGACATTGCCCGGATTGGTATCCACGCCGTCACCATAGTCGGGATCCCAGAAGAGTATGAAATGCTCGGACTGGGCGCTTCTGCCGAAGAACCACATGCCGTCGCTCGAGAAGAAGTCTTCCTTCTCGTACTCCTTAGGGACATAAATCTTGTTGTAGTCCGGAATCTGGTCCGGAGTGATCACCAGCGCACCGCGCTCCTGCACGACCTTGACGGTCTTATGGCTCTTACCGGAGCTGATGGTGATGCTTGCTTCTCTAGCCACAGGATCGCCGTTGGTCTGTGCCCTGACAAGGATCTTGTACTCCTTGTCCGCCTGTCCCATGGTCTGAGACATGCTGATCCAATCCGCGTCGGACACGGCATTCCACTCATAGGTCGACTTGATTGTGAGATACTGCATCGCAGAAACTGCCTTGCTCGACATCTGGAGTTCAGTCTTGTCCAATGTTATGTCACCGAAGATTTCCGGTTCCTGCTTATTACATGAAACTGCTACGACAAGCAGAGTCAAAAGGCTGAGAAGATACTTTTTCATTTCTTTTTTATAAAAGGCCGCGGAGAAAAACACACCGCGGCCTTAATAGAGATTATTCAGAGATTATTCTGCAACAGTGATGGTGACGGTAAGGTCGTTACCTGCCATCTTTGCCTTTGCAACATATACGTCGCCAACCTCGTACTGATCGTTGTTACCAGGGTTCTTACCAAGGTAGAGGAGATTGTCGAGATCGAAGTCATAGTTCTCGGCATTGTACCACTGCCAGAATGCGATACCTGTATCCCAAGCACCTGCAGAACCGTCAGCCTTGAACCACTCGCCTGGAGCGTATGAAGACCACTTCTCGTATGCGTTGCCCTCAGCATCCACTGGATAGAAATCCTCGATGGTGAGCTCATCCACGTTGATGTCGAAGTAATCGTTGACGTATGCAGAGTTGATAGGGAATCCGAGGAGACCCCATGAATCATCGAGACCTGCCTTAGATACGGTAGCGTTGATGTTGAATGCAGTTCCGTCGAGCTCCCAGCTGTAAGAGTTAGCACCGATCACGCCAGCACCTGAAGTAGGAAGGTCAGCATGGTAGTGTACGTTTACAGTGAAGGTCTTGTCACCCATGACAGCCTTTGAGGTAACGGTCTTGCCGTCGAGCTCTGCGATGTTGCCAGGGTTGGTACCGATGCAGAGGAGGCCCTCAGTGTAGTGACCCTCGTACATATTCTCGCCGAAGTTGAGGAACCAGTATGCCCTGCCGTCAGCCCAGGTACAAGGAGAACCATCCTCGAGAACCCAGTTGCCGATATAGCCGGTGGTCCACTTCTCGCCCTTCACGCCTTCTGCGTCAACCGGGTAGAAGTAGTCGAAGTCAGCAAGTACGCTGAGATCCTCGACACCGAGATACTCCTTGAGAGCGTCTGGATCGATGGTGGTCATGAGGTATACCCAATCCTCGATAGAAGAGATATGGGCATCAACGTCTACGGTGATACCGTCCTCGCCCATTACCCAGATGTACTGGTGGTTACCGTAAGCCGCAGCCTGGTAAGCCATACCATTGTTGCCTGCAGTGAGGTAATCAGCTGGACCTTCCGGCTCTGTAGGTGGAACATACTCCTCGCCCAAGTACTTGACAGAGATGATGAAATCAACCTTCCTGTCACCGAGAGTGATCACACACTTTGACTGGTTTGTAGTTCCGGCAAGCTTTGGAGTGTTACCAGGGTTACCACCGATGATGAACATACCCTTATGGCTTGAATACTCGTAGTCATAGCTTGACTCATCAGCATTGATGTACCACTGCCAGTACATTGTACCGCCTGAACCGCTGTGAACGCCGTCTGCGTCGATCCACATACCAGGAGTGTATGATGTCCAAGCCTGTGCAGAACCGTCAGGATCATAAGCCTGGAAATTTGCAAAGATTTCAGCAGGGCCTACGCCATCAAGGAAAGCGGAGATTGAGTTCATGTCCATGTAGAAATGGCCGATCTCCCAACCCTGTGAGATTGTGTTATACTCTTCAATGTCAATTTCGAGATTGACATTGATCACATCAGCATCAGCCTTCCATGACCAGGTTGATTTATTGTACGGGGTCTCATCCTCTCCGAAGAAGAGCTTGCCCGAACCCTCATACACGATAACCGGCTCTGGAAGCGGCTCGATAGGGAGCTTGTCAGTATCATACACAGGTGCGCAGGCAGAGAGTGCGAGAGCAGCAAGTGCGATTGTATAGAATTTGTTTGTCATAGTATCCTATTTTTATATGGTTATTACATATCAGCTGGGATAGGATCGTCGATAGCCACATCTGCCGCGAACTTGCCGTTGACAGACTCGTAACCTGGGTTCTGACCCATGTTGCTGTTGTCCTGCTGGTCTGACCTCGCGATTGGGAAGATGGCCTTGGTGTCATCCGCGTCAGCGGTATGGTTGTACCAGTTCCTGGTGCTGAATGTACCGAAACGGATCATCTGGGTACGACGCATGCCCTCGAGAGCGAACTCATAACCCCACTCGTCATACATACCGGCGAGATAGATAGGATCGTTGTCCTTGCCTGAAGGCTGAGCGACCTGTGATGCAACGAGCTCTGCAGCCCTGTTGTTGTCGTCCCAGTTGTGGAACACACCGTAGTTCTTGATGTCGTCCTCATTGATGTCACCATAGGTGAGAAGACCATACTGAACGCGGGACTTGGTGGCTCTGAGCTCAGCTTCGGTGATCTCGGTGTCTACTGACCTGCCGCGTACGGCATTCACATACTCTACAGCGCTCTTGTGACCAGACTGGCCACGGAGGATACACTCAGCTGCGGTGTAGTAAGCCTCTGCAAGACGGAAGTATGATACGTCGTTGCCCCAATGGTTCATCTTTGGAACGCCAGGGTTCACCTGATACTTGTTCTGACGGCAACCGAAATCGATATGGGTGAATGACTTGCTGCCATCGCTGCTGTCACCTGAGATTGAAGGGAGGTAGTTGAGGCAGTACCATGCGATGTTCTGGTTCTTCACGTCGTCCTCAGTGTATGAGTTCTTGGTGTTGTTAGGGTCGTTCTTCATCTGAGGGCCCATGAGCCAGGTCTTTGCAAGACGCTTGTCGTTCTCAGCGTAAGACTTGATGAACTGAGGGTTACCGCAGTTGCCACCCCAGGTTGAGTTTGCATAACCGAAGTGGTCACGGCCCTGTGAAGGTGGATAGAACTTCATACCCATAGAGAAGATCTGCTCACCGGTGTTGTAGGTCTCATCGTAAGGGATACCGAAGATGATCTCTGGATTTGACTCGTCAACATCCCACTTGAAGTTGTCAGAGTAGTCAGCTGCGAGGCTGTACGGGCTGTTCTCGATGATGTCCTCAGCGAGCTTGAGAGCCTTGTCATATGCAGGGGTGCCGGTGTAGACCTCGGCGTTGAGATATACTCTCATGAGGCACATCTTCGCGCCCCACATGTTGATACGGGCGTAGTCGCTCTTTGCAGTTGAGAGGACACCGTTTGCGATGACTTCCTCAAGCTGCTTTGTAACGAACTCGTATACGCGGCGGCGGGTGCTCTGCTTAGGGTTGACCATGTCACCTTTCTCGTCATACTCGACTGCGAAAGAGGTTACGAGAGGAACGTTGCCGTGTGAGTCGAGAAGGAGAGCGTACCAGGTGGCACGGATTGCCTTCAACTCATCGATGGCAGCCGCGGTAAGGTCACCTGCAGGAAGCGAGCCGTCCTTGAGCTGGTCGAGGACCTTGTTTGCAGAGTTGATACCTGAGAAGGCTGAGTAGTAGAGTGAAGCAGGAGAACCTGGATCCTCTGCAGTCCACTTGTGCCAGTGCATTCTCTTGTAGACACCACCATCATCCCAGCCGTTAGGACGGGTAGGAGTGATTACAACATCAGCAGCCTCTTCCATGCAATCGAAGAAACCATACCAGTCCATGAAGGCTCCGAATGGTGAGTAAGCGTTTGCGAGGAGGGCAACAACGTCCTGGTCTGTAGGTGTGAAGTCCTTCTGTACGACCTCTGAGAAGGCGTGCTCCTCGAGGTTGAAACATGAGGTGAACATTACAGACGCAGCACCAAATGCAAGTATTGATTTGATTATTCTTTTCATGTTGCGTTCAAATTAGAAGGTGAGGTTCAAACCGAAGGTGTATGAGCGGACGGTAGGATACTTGTCACGCTCGTCGGTACCTGCGGTGTAGCCGATTGATGGAACTTCAGGATCGAGACCTGAGTACTTGGTGATGGTTGCAAGGTTGTTGACAGTTCCGTATACGCGGATGCGCTTGATGAACTTGTTCTCCTTGAACTTGTAGTTGTAACCGAGAGTGAGGTTGTCGATCTTCCAGTAATCACCGTTCTCTACGAAGTAGCTGACAGCTCTCTGAACGTCAGTGATAGGAGTCTTCTCACCGGTCTTCTCACCAGTACGTGAGTCAACTGCCTCGTGGAGGTCATAAGCGCTCTTGAGGACGTTGTACTGGAAGCTTGAGTATGAAGTACCGTAGAAGAGCTTCTGCATGTTGAGGATCTGGAAACCGAATGCACCACGCATGGTGATTGCGAGATCGAATCCCTTATAGCGGAAGTTGTTGGTCCAACCGAGGTTGTAGCGAGGCACACCGTTACCGAGTACCTGGTAGTCAGCCTCAGATGCGTTCTCAGCAAGGTCATAGTACTTGCTTACAGGAACGCCATTATCATCCTTGCGGATCCTCTCGACAACCCACTTACCCTTGTTATCGACACCGATAGACTTGAGGTTGTAGATGTTACCGAGCGGCCAGCCCACCTTCACGATGTGTGAGTACTTCTGGACAGGCTCTGAGATGTAGCCCTCATAGAAGTAGTCTGAATCAGACTTGTAGGTATCTGATGAGAGGGAAACGAGGACGTTCTTGTTGTAAGAACCAGTGATCGCCATGTCCCATGAGAAGTTCTTGGTGAGGACTGGAGTAGCGTTGATGAGCACCTCGACACCACGGTTCTGGATATGGGCACCGTTGGCCATGATCTTGCCGTACTGATAAGGAGGGACAGGAACGCTGTACCAGTAGAGTGCATCCTTGGTGTCTCTCTGGTAGAAGTCGATGCTACCGCTGAGTCTCTCGTCGAGGACTGCGAAGTCGAGACCTACGTTGTACTCGAACTTCTTCTCCCAGTGGAGTTCTGCGTTGTCGTTACGTACAGGGCTGAGAGTCTTGATCCAGGTTCCGTTGTAACGATATGAACCTGAGTAGTCAAGAGACTGGAGTGACTGGTAAGGGCTGGTGACATCGATACCGGTGATACCGAAACCTGCACGGAGCTTGAGGTTGTCGAGCCACTTGATGTCCTTCATGAAGCCCTCGTTGTTGATACGCCAACCGGCTGATACGCCTGGGAAGTTACCCCAATGCCTGTCAGAACCGAACTTTGAAGAACCGTCACGACGGATGGAAGCCATGAGGAGGTAGCGGTCATCGTAGTTGTAGGTTGCACGGGCGAAGAGACCGATGAGCTTGGTCTCCTGCTTGTATGAAGAAATGGATGCCTGACCACGGTTGATGGCGTCACCCATCTCAAGCTTGTTCCAGGTGTAAGCATCTGAAGGGAAGTCGTAGGTGCTTGCAGAGAACCTCTCGCTGGTGTGGTCCTCATAAGAGTAACCTGCGACTGCAGTGATATGATGCTTGCCGAAGTCCTGAACGTAGCTTGCAGAAAGCTCGAGCATGTTGCTTATGTATTCTGAAGCGTTGCGGCCTGCCTGACCGTTACGTCCGTCCTTGGTGGTTGACTCATCCTTGCGGGTGTTGTAGTAGCCACCGATAGAGTTCTGACCCTTGCGCACGTAGAGAGCCTTGAGAGTGAGCTGCTCGATAGGCTTGAGCTCAGCGATACCGTTGAAGCGGACGTTCCTGCTGCGAGACTCACCGAGCTGCTCGTTGATGATGCTGAGCGGGTTCTGGTAGAAGTAGATGTCACGCTTGGTGTACATGCCGTCCTCGTCGTATACAGGCTCGAGTGGAGAGTGGATACATGCCTGACGGTATACATAGTTTGCGTCGAAACGTGAATCTCTCTTGGTCTCATCGGCCATCACCTCAGCAGAGAGCTTGAGCATGTCGTCGAAGAGATACTGAGAAACGAGCGCACGGGCACGGATTGTCTGAGAACCGGTGTTCTTGATGGTACCCTGACGGTCGTTGTAAGAGATGTTTGCGGTATAGGTGTTATGCTTGGTACCGCCCATGATGGAGAGATTGTGGTTGTGAGAGATTGCTGTGCGGCTGATCTCCTTGAGCCAGTCGGTCGCCTTCTCTGCGTTGTTACCCTGAGCGTCAAGGAACTCACCGCGGGCACCCACGAAGTTGTAACCCTGCGCACGGAGGTCGGTAAGGGCCTTCGCATCGAGGAAGTCAGGGGTCTTGAGCCAGGTAGAGGCTGAGACATAACCGTTATACTCGACAGTTGCAGGCATCTCGCGCTTTGCGTTCTTGGTGGTGATGATGATCACACCGTTGGTACCGCGGGTACCGTAGATCGCAGTCGCAGAACCATCCTTGAGGACGTCGATGCTCTCGATGTCCTCAGGAGCCACTGTTGAAAGTGAGCCTGGGATACCGTCCACGAGGACGAGAGGGTCTGAAGTTCCGAGGAGTGATGAAGTACCACGGAGAGAGACTGCTGAAGAAGCGGTAGGGTCACCTGAAGGGAGGTTGATGGAGAGACCTGCAACCTTACCCTGGATGAGCTGACCTGCATCAGTGACAGCACCGGCATTGAATGCATCTGACTTGATGCTCTGAACCGATGAAGTGACATCGGCCTTCTTCTGGGTACCGTAACCGATGGCCACGGCCTCCTGGAGGAATGAGGCAGACTCTTCGAGGACTACGTCAATGACAGCCCTTGAACCGACGGTCTCCTCAACTGTGGTGTAACCGATGCATGAGAACTGGAGGACTGAGTTGGAGCCGGCTACCGAGATGGTGTAAGTACCATCCACGTCAGCAACAACTCCGTTGGTCGTACCAACTTCCATGACGGCTGCGCCGATGATCGGCTCACCGTTTGCGTCGGTGATCTTTCCCTTTACGGGAGTTGCGGCGAAGGCCTGAGCCATCGAAGCGACTGCGAAAAGGGAAACAAGCAAAAGTTTGATTGAACCTTTCATGTTTTTGTTAGTTTGGTGAAAATATGAGTTATTGTGTCTTTCAATCTTAAACTTCGCAAATATACTCACTACATGCTATATATAAGGATAAAAAAGTCCAAGCGAATGTCAAAATAGTACAAATGTACAGCCCCGCATGCACTGTCGTGCCGGCAGCCGTGACATAATGTCGTTCGCATGGTATTTGCAGTATGGATGCAGCATATGAACAGATACACCGAATACCTCAAGTCGATAATCTCACTCTCCGAGCATCTCGACGTAGCTGCAGCCGGCGCCAACATACGAAAGAACATAGCCTTCAGAGGGCCCAACGTATACATTCTTGCGTGTGCGATAATCATCGCATCCGTGGGCCTCAACGTGAACTCGATTCCGGTGATCATCGGTGCGATGCTCATCTCCCCTCTCATGAGCCCTATCATCGGATTCGGACTGGGACTGGGCACCAGCGACGACGAGCTGATGCGCTCTTCGCTGAAGAACTTCGCGGTCATGGTGGTCATATCGATACTCGCGTCGACCATCTACTTCTTCATCACCCCGCTCAAGCTCAATGAGCCGACCGAACTTCTCGCACGAACCAATCCGACCATCTACGACGTGCTCATCGCGCTCTTCGGAGGATTCGCGGGAACGCTCGAGACCACCAGGAAGGAGAAGGGTACGGTGATGTCCGGAGTTGCGATCGCGACCGCGCTCATGCCACCGCTGTGCACCGCAGGATACGGCATCGCCGTTCTCAACATCCACTACCTGACCGGAGCGCTCTACCTCTTCACAATCAACAGCATCTTCATCGCCCTGTCCGTATTCATCTCCGCAAAGTATCTCGGATTCGAGCCGGTGAAGTACGAGGATCAGGAGAAGAAGGCACGCCTGAGGAAGAGGGTCTGGGCCATAGTTGCCATCCTCATCATCCCGAGTTGCTGGTCTGCATTCAACATAATCAAGGAGAACAACTTCTCGGTCAACGCAGAGAACCTCGTGCGCAAGTACAAGACCATAGGCGCAAGTTACATCTACGACTACAAGGTCCACACGGATGTCCGTCCGTATAATATAGAGGTGTTCATAGCCGGAGAAGGGCTCAACGAGGCGCAGAAGGAGATAATCTACATAGACGGAGAGTCCATCGGACTCACCCGCCAGCAGATATTCTTCCGCCAGGATGCCGCAGACAACACCAAGATGACCGAGGCGGAGATAGTGCGCGGAATCCAGGAATACTACGACGGCAGGATACAGGAGCTCAACAGGACCATCCAGGAGCTCCAGACAGAACTGGCACGGTACAAGCCGGCGGACGCTCCGGCCGCAGGTGCCGACTCATCCGCCGTGAACAGTCCATCCGAGCCCCAATCGACTTCAGGGAAGTAGGCTAGCCTACGAAATCCCTGAGCAACGAGGTCGAAGGTATCTCACTTGACGATACAGGTACGTAATAGTGCAGGAACTTGAGAAGCCTGTGGGCTTCGCCGTACTCCGGACAGTTCTTCGGAACGGTCGACAGGACGGCTTCCGCATGTGTGCGGAGCACTGCGAACTCGATCAGATACGCGGAATTGTAGAGTACGTCCGCGGTCTCCACGTATGGATATATCCACTTTGACTCTGCCCTTCTGACGTTTGGCCAGTTGCTGATGGTCTCCCTGGCAGTGAAAGCGCCCTTGTTGTAGTCGCGGATGATGCGACGAAGGAGGCGGTTGTCGCTGGTCGGGATGCAGTTGTGGTCATCCAGGGAAATACTGGTGATGGTATTGATGAAAATGCGGTACTGGCAGCTGGTGTCCACGCTTGGGATGAGTCCAGGATTGAGCGCATGGATTCCCTCTATCATGAGCACGGAATCCTTCTCGAGCTTCACGTTCTTGCCGTTGTACTCACGAAGTCCTGTCACGAAATTGTACTCCGGCAGGGAGACGGTCTCGCCAGCGAGGAGCTTTACGACATCCTTCTCGAGAAGCGCATGGTCCACGGTGTCGAATCCGTCGAAATCGAAGCTTCCGTCTGGAAGGCGAGGAGTATCGAGACGGTTTACGAAATAGTCGTCGGTCGAGAAGAATACCGGACGCAGACCGCAGGCCTTGAGCTGTACGCTGAGCTTCTTGCAGACGGTAGACTTCCCACTGCTGCTCGGACCGGTGATGAGCACGACCTTGACAGGGTTGACCTCGGCACGAGCCCTCCTGGTGATATCTTCCGCAATCTGCACCAACTTCTTGTCCTGGAGAGCCTCCGAAACCTGGATCAAGTCGCTCGCCTCCCCTCTCAGGCAGGCCTTGTTGACATCTCCGACGGAATTCAGGTCCATGATCTCGTTCCACCTGACGCTCTCCCTCATGACGTCGAAGGTCTTGGGCTCCTCCTTGAACGGAGCCAGCCTGTCAGGATCATGCCTGTCAGGAACGCGCAGCAGCATGCCGCCCTGATAAGGGATCAGATCCCACACTTTCAGATAACCGGCATCAGGGACCAGGGCATCGTAGAAATAATCCGGAGTTCCCTCCAGGGTATAGTAGGTGATGTATATGTCATCGCAGGTTTCGAGCAGGTCGACCCTGTCATCATAGCCCAGGTTCGTGAAGAGCTTTACGGCATCCTCGGTGCGGACCTCATGGCGGTAGAAAGGAGAAGCCGCCTCCACTATCTCTCTCATCCTGGCGGCGACCGCCTTAACATCCTCCGGAGTCGTCGGGCCGCCATCCTTTTTCTTCAGAGAGCAGAAGAAACCCTTGGAGATAGGCCTCCTGACAGACACCGTAGCCCCCGGAATCGCATCCTTGACAGCCTTTCCCAGCAGCATCACTAGCGACCTGCAGTAGGCGCTTCTTCCTGCGTAGGACTGGTATGTCAGAAACTCCACGTCCTTGCAGTTGTAGGCCCTGTACTTGAGGCCCTCGGAGACATTGTTCACCTTGGCCGACACGAATGGGTAAGGGCTCTCGATCCCGAATTCAGACAGCATCTCGAGGAGTGATGTTCCCTCGACGAAGGACTTGCTTGTACCGGTGTTCTTGCAATAAACCTGAATCATACGCTCGCATTGTTGTTGACAGGGACAAATGTACCTTATTTTTAGGAATAATATAGTAAATTTGCATGATTACATTCTTATCAGACATGCATACAGAAAACCACGTAGTAATTATGGCGGGCGGAATCGGAAGCCGATTCTGGCCGATGAGCACAGTCGATTGTCCGAAGCAGTTCCTCGACATCCTCGGAACCGGAAGAACCCTCATCCAGATGACCCTGGACAGGCTTCTGCCTGTCTGTCCTGCGGAGAACGTATGGATCGTGACGTCAGCCAAATACGTGGACATGGTTCATGAGCAGCTTCCAGATGTGCCCATGTCCCATATCCTTCCGGAACCAGCGGCCCGCAACACCGCTCCCTGCATCGCGTACGCCTGCTGGAAGATAAGGATGCACCATCCGGACGCGAACATAGTCGTTACCCCTTCCGACGCACTCGTGCTCAACACCGCCGAGTACGCGAGGGTGATCAGGGCTGCGCTCGAAAAGACCGCGGACAGCGACGCCATCGTCACCGTGGGTATCAAGCCGTCAAGGCCTGAGACCGGCTACGGATACATCGAGGTAGCCCCTTCCACGGAGGAGATCTGCCCTGTGGCGGCATTCAAGGAGAAGCCGGACCTCGAGACCGCGCAGAAGTACCTCACCGCAGGCAACTACCTCTGGAATGCGGGCATCTTCGTATGGAACGTGGACACCATCACCAGCGCCCTGCGCACCCATGCGCCGCAGATCGCCGGCGTGATGGACGAGATCGCCAAGGATTTCTACTCCGAGCGCGAGAACGATACCATCCAGACCCTCTTCCCTACCTGCGAGAAGATCAGCATCGACTATGCCGTAATGGAGAAGGCCGGCAACATCAACACCATTCCTGCGGAATTCGGATGGAGCGACCTCGGAACATGGGGCTCGCTGCACGCAAACATGAGCAAGGACGCTGACGGAAACGCTGTATCCGGCGTCGCAGAGTTGCATGAGTGCAAGGGATGCGTCGTGCACACCTCCGGACTCGAGAAGGTCGTGCTCGAAGGCCTCGAGGACTATATCGTCGCCGAGAAAGGCGGCCGCCTGCTCGTATGCAGGCTCAGCAATGAACAGAAGATTAAAGAATTCCAGAAATAGATTCCCCAGATGGAACGACTTGACTACAGCTCCCTGATGGCGAAGAGAATCAACAAGATTCTCCTCATCTGCAACAACTACGACAGCTACTCCCTCGAGGAGGACGGACATATAGAAGCACAGATCGCACAGGAATACCTCGACCTGAAGCTTAGCAGCAACCCACCTTCGATCACGCGAGTGGAATCCACTGCCGACGCCGTCGACCTGCTCAATTCCGGAGAGAGGTTCGACCTCGTGATCACCATGTACAATGTCGGTGAGCTCGGCGTATTCGAATTCTCGCACCAGTTCAAGGCGCTGTGTCCAGAGACACCGCTCGTGCTCCTGCTCTCATTCTCGAAGGAGATCTACAAGATGATCGAGGGCAGCGACCGCAGCGACATCGACTATATCTTCTGCTGGAACAACAACACGGACCTCATCATCGCCATCATCAAGCTGATCGAGGATAACCTCAACGCTGACAAGGACATCAGCGAGTTCGGAGTACAGTCCATCCTCCTCGTGGAGGACTCCATCCGCTACTACTCGACCTACCTTCCTCTGCTCTACCGCCTCGTGCTCGAGCAGAACTACAACTCGATCAAGGACACCCTCAACGAGCGTCAGCAGACCATGCGTAAGCGCTCACGTCCTAAGATCCTGATGGCAACAAACTATGACGAGGCAGTCGAGCTCTATGACAAGTACAAGTCCAACATACTCGGCGTCATCTCCGACATCGGATTCGTGATCCACAAGGGCGACGCGTCTGACACCGAGAAGTCCGACGCGGGCCTCGAGCTCTGCCGCAGGATACGCACCGACAACCCGAACATGCCGTTCATGCTCCAGTCAAGCCAGGAGAGCATGAGGGCAGAGGCGGAGAAGCTCGGCGTAGGATTCGTGCTCAAGAACTCGAAGACGCTCACCCATGAGCTCGCAGAGTACATCGGAAGGGAGTTCGGCTTCGGAGACTTCGTGCTCGTGGATCCCGACACCAAGGAGGAGGTCGCAAGGGCAAAGAACCTCAACGAGCTCGAGAAGATCATAGCTTCTATCCCTGACGACACTCTCAACAGCTACCTCCGCAGGAACTACATGTCCAAGTGGCTTCTCGCGCGCGGTCTCTTCTCTCTGGGCAAGATTATCAGGCCGAGAACCGTCCAGGAGTTCCCGGACACCGCCGCACACAAGAAGTTCCTCATCGACACGATACACGATTACAGGATGAACCAGGCGCTCGGCGTGGTCGCCCAGTTCAACCCAGAGACATACAATTCGGCCATCTGGTTCTCACGCATAGGCAAGGGCTCGATGGGAGGCAAGGCAAGAGGTCTGGCCTTCCTCAACCACATGCTCCAGAAGTACGACCTCTACGACCAGTGGGAGGACGTGCATGTGCTTGTACCTCGCACCCTCGTGATCACGACCGAATATTTCGACAGGTTCATCATCGAGAACGGACTCCAGTACGTGATCAACTCCGACATCTCCGACGACGAGGTGCTCTCTGAGTTCGTGGCCTCTACCCTTCCCCATGACCTCGTGGAAGCGCTCAGGGCCTTCGTACGCGCCGTACACCGCCCTCTCGCCGTGCGTTCTTCTTCTAAGCTCGAGGACTCATACTACCAGCCATTCGCCGGAGTCTACTCGACATACATGATTCCTCACACCGAGAACGAGGATCAGGAGATCAGACTCCTCCAGAAGGCCATCAAGAGCGTGTACGCATCCGTTTTCTTCGCTTCTTCTAAGGGTTACATCACCTCTACCGGAAACGTGATCTCGGAGGAGAAGATGGCCATCGTGCTCCAGGAAATATGCGGTTCAGAGGACCAGGGTTACTATTTCCCTACCCTCTCAGGAGTCGCCAGGTCGCTCAACTTCTACCCTATCGGCTACGAGAAGCCTGAGGAGGGTATCGCAAAGGTTGCATTCGGCCTCGGAAAGGCTGTCGTGGACGGCGAGCAGGTGCTCAGATTCTCTCCACGCTACCCTGACCATGTCCTTCAGACCTCGATGCCGGGTTCGGCGATGAGCGAGACCCAGAGCGTGATGTACGCGCTCAACCTCCAGCCGGAGAAGTTCAAGACTTCCATCGACGACGCCATCAACCTCGAGAGGATCAAGATCGGCGACTGCGCGAAGTTCAGGAACACCCGCTTCGTCGCTTCAACCTTCGACTACCAGAGCGGCCAGCTCACCACCAGCCCATGGGCGGAAGGTCCGAAGATCATCACCTTCGCACAGATACTCCAGTACGGGACATTCCCGCTGGCAGACACACTCCGCACGCCCCTCGAGATCTCGCAGGACGAGGTGAAGTGCTGCGTGGAGATCGAGTGCGCGGCGCGTCTCGATGTGCCGAACGGCAAGTCCAAGGTATTCAATGTGCTCCAGATCCGCCCTATCTCTTCAGAGAACGTAGGTGCGGTAATCGACTGGGACGAGATAGACACAAGCAGCCCTCTCATCTTCTCCGAGAGCGCACTTGGTACAGGTTTCATAGAGGGAGTGACAGACGTCGTATATCTCAGGCCAGAGAATTTCGACACTCTCAAGACCAACGAGATGGCTCTCGAGCTGAACAAACTGAACGCCAAGATGAGAGAGGAAGGCAGGAACTACGTGCTGATCGGCTACGGCCGTTGGGGCAGCAGCATCCCTTCTCTCGGTGTCCCAGTGAAGTGGAGCGATATCTCCGAGGCCAAGGTGCTCGTAGAGAGCGGTCTCGAGAATTTCTACGTGGAGCCTAGCCAGGGTACGCATTTCTTCCAGAACCTGACTTCGTTCAACGTCGGATACGTGAACATCAATCCTTTCGTCAAGGAGGGTTCGTTCGATGTCGAGAAACTGGATTCGATGCCTGCTCTCGAGGAGACTCACTTCATGCGTCACGTACGCTTTGACAAGCCTCTCACCATCTGTATCGACGGCCTCAAGAACAAGGCCATCATCTCAGAGTAACGTTTACTGTCATTTACGCAGCAGCATGAACCGTGGTACTTTCATTGGTGCCACGGTTTTGTGTATGCCGCAGAACATGCAGGCACCGTGGAGATTGCCCGAAGACTTCGTATGACCCCCGGCCTTCGCCGAGCTCAGGCCACCCCCTAGGCGTGGGTGCCACGTCATTGAAGTCTTCGTGCACTCTCACGAGACATACCTGGAACAGCAACCGATTGGGAGGCCGTATATCTGTCACGAAGTACAAAAAACAGGCTTTTTTTGCACCTCGCGACAGGTTTTTCGCAGTTTTCGCGGTTTTTACTGCCACGAACTACAAAAATCGGCTGTTTTTTGTAGTTCGCGCCATGATCCACACCTTCCCATGCACGCATGCGCAGCATAGGCTGCAATCTGCATTTGCCCGGACTAGGGTCGGCGTAGCGGAGCGAAGCCGATCTGCAGATTGCAGCCTATGCTGCGACTATATGTCTGTGTATCGAAGACTACTTCTGGATGTCGTAGACAGCGACGATGGCGTCGGTGGACTCGAAGCGGAGGCGCTCCTTGCCGACGAACGACGGAGTCTCGAAAGCAGGTGAGATATTGCTGTCAGCGGTAGCCGAAGCGACATACCACTGATTGCCGCTACGCCTTGCGATCACCACGTTCTTGCCAGGATATCCTGCGATGAAACGGGTCTCATCCCAGACCGTAGGAACCTTTCTGATGAAGTCTAGATACTGCTTAGGAGTGTCCGTGAGGTTGTTTGGAGCGAGCGCGAAGTTCTGGATAGGGTTCTGGAACATGACCGCGGTTGCAAGCTCGAACACCTGGGTCGTACGACGGAGCGGACCGACCTTGCGGCCGTTAGGAGTCGTGAACTGAGCATTAGCCTTGTTGTAGACCTCATTCATGAAGCAACCGCCGAACTCCATGCAGCCGATGGTGTTCCTGACGAAAGGATGGAGACATGCATAGAGGGCCTCCGTGTCGCAGTCATGCTGGTTGAACACGAGATTCTCCGAAGCGCGCACAGCCTCGCTGCCGACATAGTTCGGATACATCCTCTCCCATCCGCGAGGAATGGTACAGCCGTGGAAGATGACCATAATGCCATGGTCGTCGGCATCGCTGAGGATGGACTCATAGTGGCGCATGGTCTCCTGCTTGTCGCCACCGAAGAAATCGACCTTGATACCCTTGACGCCAATCTTCTCAAGCCATTCCATCTCCGGCTTCCTCTTGATAGGGTCTGACATGATGTCGACAGGACCCTGGACGATATCGTTCCACCATCCGCTCGAAGAATACCACAAGAAGAGCTCTACGTTCTTCTTCCTTGCATATTTCACGAGTTCCTCGATCTTCTCCTTGCCGATGTTGGTGTCCCACCAGTTGTCCACGAGGGCATACTTGAATCCCATCGCAGAAGAGAGGTCGATGAACTGCTTCTGGTCGTCGAAATTGATGCTGCCGTCCTGCCAGAGTATCCAGCTCCAAGTGCCCTTTCCGTACTTATAGTCATGCTTGGTCGCATATCGAGGCTCGACATAGTCCCACGGAACGGTGGTCTCGACTATAGGTGCGAGGTCCGGTGCGACGGTGATGGTGCGCCATGGGGTAGCTCCAGGGAGGGCGAACGCTGGCTCGACGGTGCCGTTGCCATTATTCTCCTCCGCCATCGGGAACTCGAGCTTGTAGGTGCCGGTTCCGTCTGCGCCTATCTTGCACTCACCCAGGCGGGATGCGCAGTAGCGGCTGTCGACGCCTGTCTCGCTGACAAGTACCCATCCGTCCTCACCCACATGGAAGAGGCATGGGAAGGTATATCCATGTCCATACTGTGAAGGCTCATCCATAGCTGCGTCGAAACCATAGTACTCCTCGTAGCTAGGCTTTGTCCTCTTCCATCCTATCATCGCATCGCTCTGAGGGGTGAGGAAGGTCGTGGTGCCCTGAGGGAAAGCGAACCCTGTCTTTTCGTCCATGATCCTGACGCTGCCGGTCTCCCCTTCCTTCGGGAGCACATATCTGAAGGCGATGTCGTTGTTCGAGACGCGGAACTCAACGGTGACTGCGAGGCTGTCAGGAGTGAGACAGTTCACGAGCATGCCGTTGTATTTCTTCGAGACCTGCGAAGTCTTGATCCTGTCGAGGCTGTAGCTGACGCTGCCCGGAACAGGCTCCATGGTCTCCACGCGAAGGTGGCTGTAGTCTCCGGTATTGGCAGTGAAGCCGAGAGGAGAAAGCGACATCATGTGCTTGCCGTCATAGTTGACCCCGTACTGGAGATCATCTTCTACCTGCATCAGGACCACCTCGAGGGCGCCCTCCGGGCTGTGGAGACAGCCGATGTAGTCAGGCTCTGCGGCCTTCTGACCGCCAGTGCACGCGGCCACGAATGCAGCGGCAGCGAGAATAGAGAATATCCTTTTCATTTTCAAGTATTTATCCGGTTAGATGGATGCGATCAGCCTGCTGAAGAGGGTGGTCATCTTCTCGGCTGCGATGTTGGCCTGGACGACCACGTCCTGACCGTCATTGAGAACCTTCGAGACATTGTCGGTGTTAGCCTTGTTGGTGATGACGGAAACGCCGAAGACCTTCATCCCGCAATGGCGTGCGACTATGACCTCGGGGATCGTGGACATTCCGACGACATCTGCACCGATGGTCTTGAAGTAGCGTATCTCCGCCGGAGTCTCGTATGACGGGCCCGTGGTTCCGAGGTACACTCCCTCGTGGAGCTTGACGCCCATGTCGGCTGCGATCTCCTCCGCCTTCGCGATGAGCCCGAGGTCGTACGGAGTGGTCATGTCCGGGAATCGTGGACCGAAATCGTCGAAGTTCGGACCGATGAGCGGGTTCGGGAAGAGGCACACATGGTCCTTGATGATCATCATGTCACCGATCTCGAAGTCCGGATTGAGTCCGCCGGCGGCATTGCTGACGAAGATGTAGCCTATTCCGAGCTTCGCCATCACGCGGACGGGAATCGTGAGCTTCTGCATCGTATAGCCCTCATAGTAGTGGAAGCGTCCCTGCATCGCGAGGACTGTCTTTCCGCCGAGCTGTCCGCATACGAAGTTGCCCTTGTGGCCTATCACCGTCGACACCGGAAAACCGGGAATCTCGGAGTATGGGATCACCACCGGGTCCTCGATCATGTCGGCAAGCTTTCCAAGACCGCTTCCGAGCACCACCGCCACCTCTGGTTTCCTACCTTCGAGTCGGCCGCTGACGTACTCTGCTGCATTGTTTATCACTGTCATTCTCTCGTCCATTTCAACACATCTTTGGGTTAGCACGAAGATAGGAAAAATTTTGCATAATTCAAGAAAACTATTAACTTTGTCTTTCGTGGGTAAAACCTTTTTCTGAGATGCTTGGAAGCCTGAAAACTAACATAGAGAAGCTCATCGCAGCTTACGAGACCGTGAAGGGAGAGAACATCGCCCTCCGCGAACAAGCCGACAAGGATAAGCAGGAGATACTTACCCTCAAAGCGCAGATCATCGAGTTGAACAAACAGATTGACAGCCTCAGGCTGACAGCAGCATTCTCCGGAACCCCTACGCAGGATACCGGAGCGAAGGAAAAAGTCGAACGACTTATCAGGGAAATCGATAAGTGCATAGCCCTGATGGAGGAATAAGAGTTATGGCTGATCAGAACATAACAATCACTATAGCAGGTCGAAAGTACTGTCTTAAGGCATCTTCTCCGGAGAAGGAGGAGATAATCCGCAAGGCAGCTGACGTAGTAAACAACAAGATCAGTTATTACCAGAAGGTATTCGCCGGCAAGAGCGAGGCCGATCTTCTGTCTTTCGTAGCCCTCAACGAGTGCATCACCAACCTTACGATAAGCAAGGATAAGGAGGCGATGCTCAGCGAGGTCAAGGCTCTTGGAGAGCAGCTTGCGAGCTATATTGAAAACATTGATTGACACAGCCGTCAGTAAGTTCGTGCTCAAATCAACACTACTGACGTAGCCGGGTATCTCGGATGGGGATGACGGACCTAGGTGACCCGAACGGGGATTCTGCAGATTACTGCAGGACGGAGGATATCAGAACCAGTATTTCCGGAGCCCAAATCTTATTTTTTAAGATTTTGTGACACCAAGCTGACGGCTTTTTTCAATATCTGTATGTACTCTCGACCGGTCTCGCCGGTTGGGATTTTTTATTTTATATATACAACGCAAAATGAACGTACTGTACTTGATAATCGCCGCGATAGTCGGCGCCATCATAGCCCTGGCGGTATACATCACCGTCAAGAAGGCCATCCTCAAGGGCAAGAGAGAAGAGATTCTCGAAAAGGCCGAGAAGGAAGGTGAAGCGATAAAGAAGGAAAAGATCTTCCAGGCTAAGGAGAAGTTCCTCCAGCTCAAGAGCGAACATGAGCAGAAGGTCGGAGAGAAGAACAAGCAGCTCGCCGACATGGAGAACCGCCTCAAGCAGAAGGAGAATTCGCTCAACCAGCAGAATTCTGAGCTCGGCAGGAAGAACAAGGAGGTCGAGGTCATCCGCGAGAACCTCAGGAACCAGGTAGAGATCGCGAACCGCAAGGCCGAGGAATACGAGCGCATGCGCGGTGAGGTCATCAAGCAGATCGAGCAGATCGCCGGAATGACCGCGCAGGAAGCCAAGAATCATCTCGTAGAGAGCATGAAGGCAGAGGCTCAGACCCAGGCACAGGCATACATAAACGACATGGTGGACGAGGCCCGTCTCACTGCAAGCAAGGAGGCCAAGAGAATCGTCATCAACACCATCCAGCGCACCGCCACCGAGGCTGCGATCGAGAACGCCGTTACCGTATTCAACATCGAGAATGACGACATCAAGGGTCGCATCATCGGCCGTGAGGGACGCAACATCCGCGCGCTCGAGGCTGCCACCGGAGTCGAGATCGTCGTTGACGACACCCCTGACGCAATCCTTCTCTCAGGCTTCGATCCTGTCCGCAGAGAGGTCGCACGTCTCGCTCTCCATCAGCTCGTGATCGACGGACGTATCCATCCTGCACGTATCGAGGAGGTCGTTGCAAAGGTTTCAAAGCAGCTCGAGGATGAGATCATGGAGACCGGTAAGAGGACATGTATCGACCTCGGTATCCACGGAATGCACATCGAGCTCGTGAAGCTCATCGGTAGAATGAAGTATCGTTCTTCATACGGTCAGAACCTCCTCCAGCACAGCCGCGAGGTTGCGAACATCAGTGCCATCATGGCGTCTGAGCTCGGACTCAATCCTAAGATTGCGAAAAGGGCTGGTCTCCTCCACGATATCGGTAAGGTTTCCGACGAGGATCCGGAGCTTCCACATGCACTCCTCGGAGCCAAGCTCGCCGAGAAGTACAAGGAGAAGGCTGACATCTGCAACGCCATCGGCGCTCACCACGAGGAGACCGAGATGACAAGCATCATCTCCCCTATCGTCATGGTTGCCGATGCGATCTCAGGCGCACGTCCAGGTGCACGCCGCGAGGTCATCGAGTCTTACATCAAGAGGCTCAAGGATATGGAGAACATTGCTCTCAGCCACCCAGGTGTCACCAAGACCTACGCCATCCAGGCAGGACGCGAGCTCCGCGTCATCGTCGCAGCAGATCAGGTCAGCGATCAGGAGGCAGAGGTTCTCTCAACAGATATCGCAAAGAAGATCCAGGACGAGATGGTTTATCCTGGTCAGGTTCGCATCACCGTCATCCGCGAGACTCGCGCTGTCGCTGTCGCGAAGTAACCTTTCGGATTCCAGAAGATTCATATACAAGGTCGGCCTCCGGGTCGACCTTTTTCGTTGGCGTCCCTCATTCGGCCTTCTTCGTTGGCGTCGTCCGCGGCAGCGAATCAAGCAAGAAAACCGCAAAGGCACGACATAAGACATTGATAATCAGCCAATAACCATACCGACGGCTCCGCCCTTTTGGGGAGCCATCCTCCCGGCATCTAACTGACTACCAACATTTTACAAAAGCAGTTCTTCTCAGAAAAAGGATCCCATTCAAGGGTGCAGTGACAGGAGACATAATCAGAGTAACAAAATTCCAGTACTCACCATCCCCCACTGGAGAGGCCCAGAAGCGGGATGTCTGTTCACTGACGACCTCCAGAGAGGTTCAACACACACGCACCACGCCTGGACCGCATTGCAAGAAGGGGTCGTGTTCACTGAAAATATTTTACAGGAAAGCGCGCAACGCCGTAATCGGGCATCACAAGTCAGAGATGGCTGAAGAGAACTTCCGCCAGACATGATCGATGGCCTCTGGGGAAGGGTGGACAAGGTCTTCTGCGAACCAGGAGTAGTCGCGAAGTTCGTCGAGTACGATCTCGTAAGACGGGAAATATGCCCTCCTGGCGCCGCTCTCATGATGGCTGTCGCGAGCGAGAAGACGGTCACTGGCGAGCAGACGGTCACTGGCGAGAGGGAGGTCGCAGGCAAGCAGACGGTCACAGGCGAGCAGACGGTCACAGGCGAGCAGACGGTCACAGGCGAGGAGGAGGGTCGATTTGCTGAGCTGGTTGCCATGGGCGGTGTCGGCCATGTGGCGGACGGGGCTGACGGTGAAGATCACGTCCTTATCAGCGAGAATGCCTTCGAGAAGGGGCTGCCAAAGGGCGAGGATTTCCTCAATCGAAAGCATGTAGCGTCGGAATTCCTTGGCATTTCTCTTCAGACAGTTGGACACGATGCGACCACTCTCATGCTCGAAGACGAAGGCTGTGCCGAAGGTTACTATGACCTTGTTGCATTCACGGAAGAAGGCAGAGGCCTCGGCCAGGGCGTGGTTAGCGTCGGCAAGGAATTCCTCCTTGGTGGGGCGGGCGAACTTTGTGTAGTGGCTGAATGAGCACCACAACTGGGAACCGGCACCCATCTGGACACATTCCGAGATCGTGAACGGTTCTGCAGAAGCTAGCCTCTCGAGGGAAGAGGCCACCGACGCGGGGTTGAACAGAGTACCGAAGGGATTCACGCAGACCTGATATCCGTCCTCCGCCATCCGGGCTCCGACGTTGGCAGCGAAGCAGCTGCCGAGCATCAGGACCTTGTCCGAACGGCTGATTCGGACAGGAAAATCCGTGATGGACACTCTGGTCTGCTCTTTCATCGGGAAACAGTTCTCTGACAAGGGTAAATAAATGGATTTCAATGACAAATATAGGAATAAATTAGTATCTTTGGTGGATATGAAAAGAATCCTGGCATCAGTTGTACTCGTACTGTCGGCAGCACTGTGTCTTGCCCAGCCGAGAAGCATCAGCTTTGCGTACGACGCAACTGCCGAGACCCATTTCGACAATGTCGAGAACGACGGCGGCAATGAGGTCTTCGGAGAATCCCTGACTCTTTTCAGCGCAAGGGTCACCCCTGAAGTGGGATTCAAGGCGGTCACGGGAGCCAGAAGGGAGCATCCGGCCCATCACAAGCTGATGGCCGGCGTGAACATCATGAAGAATTTCGGTTCGAGAGAGAGTATCGGCCAGCTCTTCAAAGAAGTCACCTTCTACTACGACCTCAGGAAGCAGGTGTCGGACAAGTGCGAGCTCCAGATCAACGCGGGCATCTTCCCGCGCTCTGCCGGCAAGGGCAGGTACAGCGAGGCCTTCCTGAGCGATTCGCTCAAGTTCTACGATGTGAACCACGAGGGAATACTGTTCGGATTCAACCGTCCGGATGCGTATTTCGAGCTCGGAGTCGACTGGCTCGGCCAGTTCGGCACAAACCCGAGCACCCGTGAGCAGTTCATGGTGTTCTCCGCCGGCGACGGCAAGGTTCTCCCATGGATGACCCTCGGATACAGCGGATACATGATCCACTATGCCAATTGCCTCGAAGTGAAGGGTCTGGTGGACAACATCCTCGTCAGCGGATATATGGACATGGACTTCGGAAAGATGGTGGGCATACAGAGGCTCTCCCTTACCGCAGCCTATCTCCAGGCTGTCCAGCGCGACCGAAAGTTCACCGGGACGTTCACCTTCCCTATGGGCGGCGAATTCACGGCGGAGGTTAGGCACTGGAACGTATCGCTGCGCAACAAGACTTATGTGGGCTACAGCCTGATGCCGTACTACAACAACACCGACGACGGTGGGATAAAGTATGGAAACAATCTCTACATGGGTGATCCATACTACCGCGTCGCACCGGGGTATGCAGCGTCCATGGACGGATATGTCCACAATGAAGACCACCCGGAGGGCGAATACCTTGCTAAGGGCCGCCCAGGCGTGTATGACAGGATCGAACTGGCATGGGAGCCGAAAATCGCCGACGGACTGTACTTCAAGGTGGGAGCAAGATTCCACTTCAATGGAGGTGCGGGCACGAAGTTCGGGTTCAGCGGCTGCAACCAGATCATAGCCCTGAGATTCAGATTGGAAGAACTAATTAACAAAAACAGATAATGAAGAAATATATAATTGCAATCGTAGGTTTAGTCGCTTCGCTGGCCAGCTGTTCGAAGAAGGTCGGAGACGGAGAGTACACTCTCGATCTCTACTCCACCAACGACATTCATGGTCGCTACTTCGACTCGCTATACGTCGGGAACAACACCAAGGAGTCGCTTCTTGCGATCAGCGAGTACATGAAGGGCGTGCGTGCCGAGCTCGGAGAAGACAAGGTCATCCTCATCGACGCAGGTGACTTCCTCCAGGGCGACAATGCCGCGTACTACTTCAACTACGTGGACACCAAGACCAAGCATCTCTATGCGCGAATGGCGGAATATATCGGATACGACGCCACCACCGTGGGCAACCATGACATCGAGACAGGTCATGCCGTATACGACAGGATCAAGAGTACGATGAAGGTGCCGTTCCTCGCAGGAAACGCCATCAGGAACGACAACGGGAAGGCATATTTCCAGGATTACGTGATACTTGACAAGGGCGGTCTCAAGGTGGCAATCATCGGTTTCACCAATCCTGACATCAAGAGCTGGCTCGCTCCTGAGATATGGGAGGGAATGACTTTCGAGAACCTCCTCACCATCGTCCAGGGCAAGGTTGACCAGGTGATCGCAAAGGAGAAGCCTCAGGTCGTGATCGTATCGACCCATTCGGGCACGGGAAACGGCGACGGCAGCTCGCTCGAGAGCCAGGGACTCGAGCTCCTCGCAAGCCTCAAGAACGTGGATTTCCTCCTCTGCTCGCATGACCACCGCGCCACGACCAGCAAGAACGGAGAGACCACTCTGATCAACGCCGGCAGCCATTGCCGCACCATAGGACACGGAACCATCACCGTCACCATCGAGGACGGAAAAGTCGTTTCGAAGACCACCTCCGGCGAGATCATTCCTATCGACAAGACCAAGGTCGATGAGCAGATGAGGGCTAAGTTCAGGGCAGACTATGAGGCCGTGAGGGCGTTCACCGTGCAGGAGGTCGGCAAGCTCGAGGCTCCGCTCGTGACCCGCGAGTCGCTCATCGGAATGTGCGACTACATGAACCTTATCCACACTGTATCGCTCAGCTGCGAACCTGCGCAGCTCTCGTTCGCGGCTCCGCTCACCTACAACGGCACCGTTTCCGAGGGCACCCTCGTATACAACGATCTCTTCACCATCTACCCATACGAGAACCAGCTCTTCGTGGTCAAGATGACAGGTCTGCAGGTCAAGAACTTCCTCGAGTACTCATACGAGCACTGGATCAACACCGTCTCCAGCAGCAAGGACCTTCTCCTCAAGCTCAGGAACCAGAGCGACCCTCGCACGGGACAGACTGGATGGTCATTCATCGGAAGGTCATACAATTTCGACTCCATGGCCGGAGCATACTACACCGTGGATGTGACCAAGCCTTACGGAGAAAGGGTCGAGATCAGCAAGCTTGCTGACGGCACCGAGTTCAGCCTTGAGGGCGAATACAACGTGGCGATGACCTCATACCGCGCAAGCGGCGGCGGTGACACCATGGGAGAGGGCGCCGGCATCGACACCGACAACATCGACGCAATCGTCGTGAAGCGTTATCCGGAGATCCGCGAGGTGCTCTACGGGTACTTCAAGAACCACAAGGATGCTTCCGGAAACATAGTTCCTGTGACGAGTGAGGAACTCGGCAACCCAGGCGTGGTCGGAGAGTGGCATTTCGTTCCCGAGGAGATTGCAGGACCTGCCCTTGCAAGGGATTTCGAGCGTCTTTTCCCATCTGTCAAGTAAATCCTAAAGCTATGGCAGACAATTATCTGGAGAGACAGATGCAGGATTATGAGGCGCGCAGGGCCGCCATTGAGAAGAAGAAGAGCGAACATCGCAAGAAACTCATGGAAGCCTATCGCAAAAGACTTGCAGAACAACAGAAAAATAAGTAATTTCGCGCCGTCCAAAGAATTTTTAAACAATTTTCAAAATACAACTATGGTATCTTACAAAGAACTCGGCCTTGTTAACACCAAGGAAATGTTTGCAAAGGCTGTCGCAGGTGGCTATGCTGTCCCTGCATTCAACTTCAACAACATGGAGCAGCTCCAGGCTATCGTAATGGCTGCAGCTGAGACCAAGTCTCCAGTTATCCTCCAGGTATCTAAGGGCGCTCGCAAGTACGCTAACGCTACCCTTCTCCGCTATATGGCAGAGGGTGCAGTAGCATACGCTAAGGAGCTCGGTTGGGAGAAGCCTGAAATCGTTCTCCACCTCGATCACGGTGATTCATTCGAGACTTGCAAGGACTGCGTTGACAGCGGTTTCTCTTCAGTCATGATCGACGCTTCACACCTTCCATATGAGGAGAACATCGCCCTCACCAAGAAGGTTGTTGACTACGCACATCAGTTCGACGTAACCGTTGAGGCTGAGCTCGGCGTTCTCGCAGGTGTTGAGGATGAGGTTTCTTCAGCAGTTTCACACTACACCAAGCCTGAGGAGGTTGTTGACTTCGCTACCCGCACTGGTTGCGACTCACTCGCTATCTCAATCGGTACTTCACACGGTGCTTACAAGTTCACTCCTGAGCAGTGCACCCGTGACCCTAAGACTGGCAAGCTCGTTCCACCTCCACTCGCATTCGACGTTCTCCATGAGATCGAGAAGCAGCTTCCTGGTTTCCCTATCGTTCTCCACGGTTCTTCATCAGTTCCACAGGACGAGGTTGACACCATCAACGCTTTCGGTGGCAAGCTTCCTGATGCAGTTGGTATTCCTGAGGAGCAGCTCCGCGAGGCTTCTAAGAGCGCTGTCTGCAAGATCAACATCGACTCTGACTCACGTCTTGCAATGACCGCAGCTGTCCGCAAGCACCTTGTTGAGAACCCATCACACTTCGATCCACGTCAGTACCTCACTCCTGCACGTGACAACATGAAGAAGATGTACATCCACAAGATCTGCGAGGTTCTCGGTTCAAACGGCCACGCTGAGTAATTCTTACTCGAACATAAGTTACTGAACATCAGTAATTTAACATATTGACGGCTCCTTCTTTCGAGGGAGCCGTCATTCATTTATTCCGCTATATATCAACGCTTTACGACATTGTCACTTATTGTCCCACGCCGGTAAACCTATTTCAGGATGGTACATATTGCCGTGGCGGCTAAGTAACTGACATATAGGCACATAAATAAAATCGGGTGGTCGAAATTCGACTACCCGATTTTATTTAACTATCTGATTTGTAGCATTTTATCTGCCACGGCGACCAGTCCAAAAGCACGGGCAGGCGACCAAAACAGCAGCCTGGCCAGCCAAAAGCACGGGCAGTGACCAAAACTGCCGACTGGCCAAGCCAAAAGCACGGGCAGGTGACCAAAAAGACCGCCTGGCCAGCCAAAAGCACGGGCATGTGACTAAAACAGCCGACTGGCCAAGCCAAATTACATCAATAGGCCGGAAGGATCAGAGCCGGCGGCGAGGGCCGCTCGAATTTCAGAGGAGGAGACATTGACCAGGGGCATGTCCAGAAGGACTATGCGATAGTCAGGATTCTCAGCAAGGAGAGCGTCGCGAGCCGCCTCGTTGTCATAGCCTTCGCGCGGGAAAGCCGCTAGGCCATAGGAAAGTAGTATGTGCCTGTATTCACGCCAGCGTGAGAAATTCGCGATCTGGTCTCCGCCGGTCACGAGCGTGAGGGAATCCTCCGGATAGAGTTCCTGGAGGACATCCAGGGTCACATAGGTATAGTTCGGCTGAGGGAGATGGAGCTCTATGTCGCTGACCTCGACCTTACCCTCAAGCTCTGGGTGACGCGCGACCGCTTCGACCGCAGCGTGATAGCGGCTCTCCCCTGTCGATCCGTCGATCTCCTTCAGAGGATTCTTCGGAGACACGACAAGCAGGACCTTGTCGAACTTCTCGACAAGATTCCTCAGGATCGCAAGATGTCCTATGTGCAGAGGATTGAACGATCCGCTATATACCGCGATGTCCATTACTCAGCAAGAAACTCGTCCACGATTCTCTCTGCGTTGGCAAACGTCTCGGCAAGAACATCGTTTACGAGATCCACGTCAAACTTGCCGGCAGCGAATTCGAGTTCGGATGAGGCCTTGGCGAGGCGCTCCTCGATAGCCTCCATGGTATCGGTAGCACGTCCGATGAGACGCTCGCGGAGAGTCTCCAGCGAAGGAGGGCAGATGAGAATGCTGAGCGCCTGCTCTCCGAAATACTTCTTTAGATTGTAGCCACCCTTGACATCGACGTCGAAGATGATCACATGGTCATTGGCCCAGATACGGTCCACCTCTGACTTGAGGGTGCCGTAGAACTTATCCTGGTAGACCTCCTCATACTCGACGAACTTGTCCTCGGCAATAAGGGCGCGGAACTCCTCCGGCTTGAGGAAATAGTACTCGACGCCGTGCTGCTCCTGGCCACGAGGTGCCCTGGAGGTCGCTGAAACCGAGAATTCGAACTCAGGATGGAGTCCGAGAAGATGATTGACCACTGTGCTCTTACCTGCTCCGGACGGAGCTGAAAATATGATGACTTTACCCATAGAGTTATTTGTTTTCCGTTGTTTTCAGAACATAAGATGAATTGAGACGGCGCCAAAGAGCAAGGTAGATGCGTCTGAGACTGAGGTTGCCGACACGAAGCCAGCCAGCGAAGCGCCAGAAGGCCGAATAGGACTTCCATCCCATACCGGAGGTCGAGCCTCTCCTACCTTTGCGCACATATCCGCTGACTATGCCGAGCACGTCAGAATACGCCATCTTCTCCAGTGCCTGCGGGAAATTTCCGTCGCCGTTGAGAACGATATGATCCGGACATATCTTCACGACACGATGGGCAACCCAACGGCCGTATGAATCGCGACCGAGGATGAAGCTTCCGAGCGCGATCTCCTCCCTGCTGCACGGAGAGAGGACGATGCTGTCCCTGCCGCTCGCAAGGAAGGGGTTCATGCTGTTTCCCTTGACCCTGATCTCCACGCTGCGGCCCTCCGCGATGAACTTTTCCACCTCGGCGAACATGACGTCATTGGATATGACTTTGGTCTCCATTCAGACAAAAATAGAGAAAAAATCAATACATTTGCAATGATATGGATATGAACAGGAAATATCGTGTGGCCGGCCATGAGTTCGAGCTGAGCTTTCCCGAGAGAATCGACCATGCGCATCTCCTGGATTCCTATGAGCCGTTCAGGATAGAGGAATGCAGCGATCCCGCCTTTGCACTGGAGGTTAGGATAGGCGAACTTCCCTACCCGGGTGAGATGAAGGAACGCTTCAACGACGAGGCTCCATACACCTGGCTATACCTCAGGGAGGACGGAGGATTCAACTTCGGATTCTCATTCAGTCCGGAATCAACCAGCTCGGTGCTTGAGTTCCATGGCAGACGCGCGGTGCTCACCATAGCTGAAGGCGCGCCAAAGCGCGAGGCTGACACCTGCATAGGCAATGCGATGATGCTGCTCTATGCATACAACACCGTGGCAGACCAGACGCTGATGATCCATGCGTCGGTATCAGTGAAGGACGGCCTCGGATATGTGTTCCTCGGCAAGAGCGGCACAGGAAAGAGCACCCACAGCCGCCTCTGGAGGGAGAGCATGCCGGACGTATGGCTGCTCAACGATGACAACCCCGTGCTGCGCGTCATCGACGGAAAGACCTTCGTGTACGGCACTCCATGGAGCGGAAAGACTCCATGCTACAAGAATGAATTCGTACCTGTCCAGGCAATCGTGGACCTCGAACAGGCACCGGAAAACAGAATATCCAGACTCAGCCCTCTGCAGGGATACGCAGCGCTGATGCCATCATGCTCGAGCATGAAATGGGACAGGAAGTGGGCTGACGCGGAGCACTCGACCCTCGAGAAGGTAATAATGGGCGTCGGATGCTGGCACCTAAGGTGCCTCCCGGACACCGATGCAGCAAAGCTTAGTTACGAAACATGCAGGCCAAGGTAGACATCAAGTACATCAAATGGTTCATGACAGCGGCCAAGCCGTACCGATGGACCATAATCATCTCCATAGTCTGCCACCTCGTGCTGGTGGTACTCGCACTCGCGTACGTCTACGTGAGCAAGGCCCTCGTCGACATTGCGACCGGCAACACGGAATCTGCCGAGATGTTCGGAATCACCGGCATGCGCTCAGGGCTCATAGCCTTCGGCCTCGCGATGGTCGGTATCATCCTCCTCAGGACCTTCCTCATGGGCTTCAAGGGCCTGCTCCAGACCAAGGCTTCGGTGAAGCTCCGCAATGCTCTCCGCCAGAAGCAGTTCGACGGGCTCATGAGACTCAGCGGCGACGTCCGCGGGAAATTTCATTCCGGAGACATACTCAACCGTATCCAGGACGACAGTTCGACGGCGGCTACTACCAGCTGCAGCACCATACCTAACCTCATCGGCACTGCATGCCAGTTCATCGCAGCTTTCATCTATCTCGTATCCATCGAAGCCAGGCTCGCGTGGGTGCTCGTAGTCGTGCTTCCTGTCGGAATCGTGGGCGGTAAGTACCTGATGAGGAAGATGAGGAATCTCACCCTCGACGTGAAGAAGAACGACAGCAAGGTGCAGAGCCATGTCCAGGAAAGCGTACAGCACCAGACCCTGATCAAGACTCTCGAATACGACGCGGAGAGTTCGGCGACCCTCACCGGATTGCAGGACGAACTCTATGAGAAGACGATGAAGAGGACCAGGTTCACCATGTGGGCACGTATTATCATGGGCCTTTCGATGGCTGGCAGCTATGCGATCGCCTTCCTCTGGGGCGTCGTGGGAATATATCATGGAACCGTGACCTATGGCCTCATGACGGCCTTCCTCCAGCTCGTCGGACAGCTCCAGCGTCCGCTCATCCAGATGGGCGACGAACTCCCTACCATCTTCCACAGCACCGCGTCCATCGACCGACTTGAAGAGCTCAACGACCTTCCGCAGGAGGAAGTCGTGGAACCTGTGATGGTCCAGGGCCCTGCCGGCATCAATGTCAGCAATCTCAGGTTCAGGTATGCGGACGGCACCGTGGACGTGTTCAAGGATTTCAGCCACGACTTCAAGCCGGGCACCAAGACCGCCATCGTAGGACACACCGGAATCGGCAAGAGCACGCTCATAAAGCTCATGCTCTCGCTCGAGAAGCCTAGCGACGGAAAGCTCGTCATCTACGGTTCGGACGGGATTGAGAAGCCTATCTCAGCAGCCACTCGCTGCAATATGGTATATGTACCTCAGGGCAACAGCCTCTTCAGCGGCAGCATCCGCGACAACCTCAAGATGGGTAAGCCTAATGCAAGTGAGGCTGAGCTCATAGCAGCGCTCAAGCTCGCGGCTGCGGACTTCGTGCTCGACCTTCCGAAGGGAATGGACACCCAGTGCTTCGAGGCCGGCGGTGGTCTGAGCGAAGGTCAGGCGCAGAGAATCGCCATTGCGAGGGCACTCCTCCGCCCTGGATCGGTGCTCCTTCTCGACGAGTTCAGCTCCGCTCTCGATGAGGCCACCGAGACCATGATGCTCGAGAGACTGACCGCGAAGGACAATGACAAGACAATGATATTCATCACCCATCGCCAGAAGGTTTCTGAATTCTGCGATGACATATTAGCTTTATCATAATGGAACTCAAGAGCGGATTCACCCTGCGTGACTTCCTCGGCGAGAAGATCGTGCTCGCCGAAGGCATAGAGAACATCAACTTCAACAAGATGCTGTCGCTGAACGACAGCGCAGCCTACCTATGGGAAAAGTTCTACGGGACGAAGTTCGAGCTTGCGGACGTCGCCGCTGCGCTCGTCGAGAAATATGGGATCAGTCAGGAGCTCGCCGACAAGGATGCTGCGGCGCTCGTGGGAAGCTGGAAGGACGCCGGAGTGATGGCAGAATAGCCAGCCGACATCATTAGATATTGACCTGGGAGTCCGTTATTGGACACCTTTCCAGGATGCAGGGACCGGTGCCTCGATGGTGACCGGTTCTTTCTTTACCGGGTGCACGAACTCTATCCTGCGCGCATGGAGGCATATTCCTCCGTCTGGATTGCTGCGCGGAGCGCCGTATTTGAGGTCGCCCTTGATGACCATTCCCGCGCCCGAGAGCTGGCAGCGTATCTGGTGGTGACGGCCGGTGAGGAGCTGTACCTCGAGGAGGAAATAGCGGTCGGTCTTGCCTATTGACCTATATATTAGTTTCGCGCGCTTGGCTTCCTTGGTGGGAGCGACGTCCGGCTGACCAGGCTTAGGCTTGATTATGTACGCCTTGTTCTGCTTCTCGTTCCTGCCGAGCCAATTCTCGAGAAGTTCCTCTTCCTTCTTCGGCGCAGAGCATACGAGAGCCCAGTAGAACTTATGGACCTCACCGTCACGGAACATGGCTGTCATTCTTTCGAGCGCCTTTCCCGTCTTGGCAAGGATGCAGATCCCGCTGACAGGACGGTCGAGACGGTGCGGGATGCCCATGAACACCTTGCCCGGCTTCGAATCGCGCTGCGCGATGAAGGCCTTGTAGGTCTCGGCGATACACTCATCCCCTGTCTTGTCGCCCTGGATGATCTCTCCGACCTTCTTGTTCACGATGAGAAGGTGGTTGTCCTCATAGAGAATTCGTGACTGAAGGTCAGCAAATTCCTCTTTTGTCAGTTCTCTGTATTCCATAATGGCGCAAAGGTAGCACAATTTCTGCCAAATTGTCAGTGGAATCAAAGATATTTGACATGGCACGCGATTCGTTATTTCCTTGTCGTCCGGCCACGAAGCCGGGTTAAGTTTGACAATAGTTAAAAAGGAAATATATTATGGGAAAAATCATCGGAATTGACCTCGGTACTACGAACTCATGCGTAGCCGTAATGGAAGGAAACGAGCCTACCGTCATCATCAACAATGAAGGACAGCGCACTACCCCATCCGTAGTCGCATTCGCAGACGGTGGCGAGAGAAAGATCGGTAACCCTGCAAAGCGTCAGGCGATTACCAATCCATACAAGACCATCTTCTCTATCAAGAGATTCATGGGTGAGAACTACGACCAGGTAGGAACTGAAATCGCACGCGTTCCTTACAAGGTCGCAAAGGGTGACAACAACACTCCACGCGTCGACATCGACGGCCGTCTCTACTCTCCACAGGAGATTTCAGCAATGATTCTCCAGAAGATGAAGAAGACCGCTGAGGAGTATCTCCGCCAGGAGGTTACAGAGGCTGTCATCACCGTGCCTGCATACTTCTCTGACTCACAGCGTCAGGCAACCAAGGAGGCAGGCCGCATCGCAGGTCTCGACGTTAAGCGTATCATCAACGAGCCTACCGCAGCCGCTCTCGCATACGGTCTCGACAAGAAGAACAAGGACATGAAGGTCGCAGTGTTCGACCTCGGTGGCGGTACCTTCGATATCTCCATCATGGAGCTCGGTGACGGCGTGTTCGAGGTTCTCTCAACCAACGGCGATACCCACCTCGGTGGTGACGACTTCGACCAGGTGATCATCGACTGGCTCGCTCGCGAGTTCGCGATGGAGAACGGTGGCATTGACCTCAAGAAGGACCCAATGGCACTCCAGAGACTCAAGGAGGCAGCTGAGAAGGCTAAGATCGAGCTTTCAAGCCAGACCTCAACTGAGATCAACCTCCCTTACATCATGCCTGTAGACGGTATTCCAAAGCATCTCGTGAAGACTCTCACCCGTGCTAAGTTCGAGCAGCTTGCTGACGACCTTATCCAGAAGACCCTCCAGCCATGTAAGAAGGCCCTCAGCGACGCAGGTCTCCAGGCATCTCAGATCGACGAGGTTCTCCTCGTAGGTGGATCTACCCGTATCCCTGCAATCCAGGAGCTCGTAAAGCAGTTCTTCGGCAAGGAGCCTAACAAGAGCGTAAACCCAGACGAGGTTGTTGCTATCGGTGCATCGATCCAGGGTGGCGTGCTCGCAGGCGACGTGAAGGATGTCCTCCTTCTCGACGTAACTCCGCTCTCACTCGGTATCGAGACCCTCGGTGGCGTCATGACCAAGCTCATCGAGTCTAACACTACCATCCCTACCAAGAAGAGCCAGGTATTCTCAACCGCAGCTGACAACCAGCCTTCAGTAGAGATCCGCGTGCTCCAGGGAGAGCGCCCAATGGCAAAGGACAACAAGCTCATCGGCGAGTTCCATCTCGACGGTATCGCTCCTGCACCACGTGGCGTGCCTCAGATCGAGGTAACCTTCGATATCGACGCGAACGGTATCCTCAACGTTTCTGCTACCGACAAGGCTACCGGCAAGGCACAGAACATCCGCATCGAGGCTTCTTCAGGTCTTTCTGACGAGGAGATCAAGAGGATGCGTGACGAGGCTAAGGCAAACGAGGAGGCCGACAAGGCTGAGAAGGAGCGCATCGATAAGATCAACAATGCTGACGCAATGTGCTTCCAGACTGCAAAGAACCTCAAGGAGTACGGCGACAAGATTCCTGCTGACAAGAAGGAAGCTATCGAGAGGGCTAACGAGGAGCTCAAGAAGGCAGTTGAGGCTAAGAACATCGCTGACATCGACCGCTACAACAAGGAGCTCGAAGAGGCATGGCATGCAGCTTCAGAGGACATGGCAAAGGCGGCTCAGGCCGGCCAGCAGCAGGGTCCTCAGGACTTCGGAGGTCAGCAGCAGGGCCCTCAGGGACCAGACGTTGACGAGCAGTAATCCCGCTCCGTACAAACGGAAACATGATAAAACCCGACGGTACTCCCGCCGGGTTTTCTTTTTAGGATTCTTTTTCGTATTTTTGTGGAGCACACTACTTAGAAAAACTATGTCGATCAGAAAGTTACTTGCCACTGCGCTCGCCGTGGTCACCTTTACCGTAGCTTATGCTTATGAGCCTACGGTCTCAGACCCGGTCGTCATCGTCACTTCATACAATCCCGACGTAAAGAGCATCAGCGATAACCTTGCCGCATTCACAGAAGCATATTCGAAATCTGGCTGCCAGAATCCTATCATCCTCGAGAACATGCATTGTCTCAACCTCTCTGAGTGTCTGAGATGGAAGAACAGGCTGTGGAATCTCCTAGAGAAGTATTATGCCGACGGGAAGCAGCCCGCCGCAATTGTCCTCCTCGGAACCGAGGCAAGCTCAAGCTATTTCTCCATAAATCAGCCAGTGCTCAAGGAAACACCTGTCATCTTCGGAATGAGAGGAGACAATATGGCCCTTCTGCCAGAATACGGAGTCAACCTCGCTGAGTGGCAGCCTGAAAGCTATTATCTGACCCAGGACTTCAAGGACTACAATATAGTCGGAGGACTCGTTTACGAATATGACATCGAGAAGAGCCTCGCTCTGATCGACAACCTTAAGACCAAGATCGACACTCTGGCATTCATCTCGGACAACACCTTCGGAGGCGTGACCATGCGAGCTCATTTCGACAAGTACATGGAGTCGAATCCGAAGTATGCCGTGAAGCACCTGGACGGACGAATGACCACTTTCCCACAGCTCGACCAGGAGCTTTCGAGACTCACCGAAGGCACGGCAATAGTCCTCGGCACATGGCGTATCGACAAATCCGACAGCTATGCCCTGAAGAACACCACCTACACACTCGCATACAGTAACCCGTCCATCCCTGCGATCTCCCTCGCGTCAGTCGGACTGGGACACTGGGCGCTTGGAGGGTATGTCCCTGACTATATCACCCAGGGAGGCCTTCTGGCAGACGCCGTGACAGAATACCTGAAGACAGGAAAGCCATCCGAAATCAAGAAGATCTCCAGCACCTACACCATAGACTACAATGTAGCCACAAGGATGGACTATCCCCTCAACGAGGTGCCAAGGCCCCGCAAGCTCATCAATGAGCCGGTAAGCTTCTTCAAGGAGAACATGGCGCTCATCATCATCACCTCGCTGATCATCTTCATCCTCACCAGCTGTCTCGCCCTCACAGGATGGCTGCTCAAGCGAAGCAAGAAGCTCCAGCACAGCCTCGAGAAGAGAAGCGAGGAACTTGCCATCGAAAGGGACAGAGCCGAGAAGGCCAGCGCGATGAAGTCGTCCTTCATCTCCAATATCAGCCATGAGATCAGAACCCCTCTGAACGCGGTCGTAGGCTTCTCCCAGCTGCTTTCAAACGAGGAACTTGGCCTAGAGCCAGAGGAGAAGGCGGAATACGGAGAGCATATCCTGATGAACTCCAAGGTCCTCCTCAACCTCATTGACGAGGTGCTTGACCTCTCCAGGATGGACGCCGACAGGATTGCGTACAAGATAATGGACAACAATCTCGTCGACATCGCTAAGGCTGCGGCAGACGCCGCAAGGCTGGACATCAAGCCCGAAGTCGAAGTCCTCGTACATTCCGATTCCGACAAGGTGATGATCGAGACCGACAAGGAACGCCTGTACCAGGTATTCTGCAATCTTCTCAGCAACGCAAAGAAGTTCACCGACAGCGGCAGCATCACCATTGACATTGAGACACCTCACGCCAAGGATTACGTGGTCGTGAAGGTGTCCGACACAGGAACGGGCATCCCTGAGGGCAAGGCTGAATCCATCTTCGACCGCTTCGTGAAGCTGGATCCATACAAGCAGGGAACCGGTCTCGGACTATCTATCGTCCAGTCAATAGTCACCCACTTCGGCGGCAACATCAAGGTTGACACCGACTATAAGAAGGGTGCACGTTTCGTATTCACCCATCCTTATAGGCAGTAGCTGTCCGACTCGGTAAAAGTCCGCGAGAAATAAGTTCAAGCGGCAGGCCACATACGGCCTGCCTATCTGTCATAGCGGTGGAATGTCTTTGCCCCACCGGTCTCCGTGACGTATGTGTAGTTCTTGTTGGAAACCTTCACATAGTCCTGTTCGTATTGGGCTTTATTCTTAGCCTCGACGGAGCCTCTCGAAGAGCTGTCCGGATTAGTCATGCTGTCATGAGCCGGATAGCTTCCCTCTGAAGTCCTGTAGTTGAGCGAGAACATCCTGACAGACGCCACTCCCCTGGAATCCCTGATCTTCACCGGAAGCAATGAGTTGTCCTGCGTCCTCAAAGTCACGGTCAGATTCACCTTGTCAGGCAAGGCAAAGACGGCGAAGACCTGGCGAGGGAGATTCCCACTTTCCGTCGACTGGTGCCAGTAATCTCTGTTCAGCACATAGAAGGCATTTTCTATACCATAGTCAGTCATGATAGTCCGTTGCTCCTCCTGTGGTCCGAGAACGTACGTGCCAGTCAACTCCGTCCTATAGTATTCGTAATGGAGGGCACCGTCCTTCTTCTCCCGCCATGTCAACGAAGAGACAAGCTCGCAGCTGACATCGACCAAGACATTGCCTGTTCGCAAACCCTGATCTCCCCAGGCATACAGAACGAAACCGCTGCCTTCCTTCCATTGGACTGAGAACTCGACAGGCTCCTTTCCGTGTATGCCGGCAAGGTTTGATGGTCTGACATTCTCTAAGGCGTTATATTGGCTGATACCGCTCCACAGTCGATTTTCTTCCGCATCCCACGCTCGACTGGAATAATACCGAACATCGCTGAGAGAAGCGTTCGTAACCCCTCCCGTATAGTTATAGTAATCCGCATAGGCATATTCGACCGAATGGCCGCCGACAGTTTTCAGGATGAGATCTCCCACACACTCCTGCCAGTTGCTTCCCACATAATCCACAACCTTCCTATGCATGGCATAAGGAGAGGACATCGTAAATGCGGCAGTCCTCTGTATATGATAGCTTTTCATCGCCTTGCGCTGTTTAGTATCAGGATTCAGAGGCGTACAGTCCTCATAGCTGACTGTTCGAGAAGGTTCCAGGACAAAATCCGTCTTCGAGCCTACAAGATCATACTGGGCCGATCGGTCCCCTGCCAGAAAGCTCACGTCGGAGCAGTCACGGAGAGCATCCAAAGAGGAATGATGTCTTCCCGTATAGAACATGGAACCCTCCAATGTGATTCCAGAGGGATTGCTGACCACCAAGCGGTAGTCGCTCACATCTCGGCTCGCCGAGCGTGGATATCCGTCAATATTGGTCTGGGAGCCACAATGCCAGAGTTCGATTGGGGCGATGTCGAAAGACAGAGGGACGCCGACGCCTTCTGCGTTCGACGAGCTAAGGCGGCAGTCCCAAATCGGGACGGCATTCGCGGCGTACCGACCATAAAGGCGCGAAAGCTCACGATTCAGAGATTCCGTATCTCCTCTGTTTTCCATGGACAGGACAAGTCTCGCTGCCGGTCCGTCGCTCCGTTCAGAGCCCATGGCCAGCACAATGCTCTGGCTATCTGAGACAGCATTATCAACAGATGCATTTCCGGAGCTGCACGAGGTTCTTTGCTCTATGCCCACGAGCATGTCAGAATACTTTCCAAGGTCGAAGCCGTATGACGCAGAGGAATTCAGATTTCGTCCCTGCCTGTCCACAAGGAACAAATCAACGTCAGCCGGATCACCGTTTATCACTGGCCTCAGTAAGCCCTCGTCCGACACTCTCATTCGAGCCTTCCTGACGACGACGGGCTTATCTGCTTCGTGAGTGAGGTCACTTATCGGCTTACCATCAGGGCCGAAAAGATAAAGCAGGTTTCCTACGCCCACAGTCGGCATTTCTGCCTTCATGACGCAGCTCAGCACATTACCCTGAATATCTATCGGGCCGAAGCCTATGTCACCAGACACAACCCCAGAACGGACCAGACGCAGACTGCAGGACGGGAGTTCGTCAGCCAGCATCTTCACCAATCCAGGAAGGAGAGTCACCTGAATAAGGTTGCTCTCTCCAACATAAAGGTCATCTGCATCATGCAGCCCCTGCAAAATCTTCCACGACCCCAAACCTAGCTTATAGCGAGTCCTGTTTTCGACTCTCCAGGACACTTCCCTCAAGCCTCCTGGAGTCAGAAGAAGGGTCAGATCATACTCATGGTTTCGCACAAGGTCGAAGTTGGTGCAGTCATCCTCTCCCGGGTACAGGCGATAAGTAACCGAACCATCCATCACCGACTCGTCCTTGAAACGGCATAGAACCTCCAGATAGGTACATCGCTCCGGGTGGGACAGATTGTCAGGGACCTTGCTCACCGGGTCCATATTGCCAGGAAGAAGCGTTCCCTGGCAGTTTTCGAGCGTATACAAGGTGATAGGACTGCCTGCGTTTATGGATAACAGATCTGATTGCGACGCGTAATCCCCATCCATGACGACCGGCTTTCCCGTCGGAGCCGCCGTCTCAGCACGACTCCCGGACTTACCGAAAGGCGTCACGGCTGTCGCTCCCTGCATAAGTCGCACGGACACCACCTCAAGTTCATCCATGGCGCTTGGGTCCAGCCGGAAACTGATTTCCGAGACCATCCTTTCGAAGAGAATGCTTACGATATCACCATCTCTGGCCACATAGTGAGTATCAGACCAAGCCATAGGAATTCCCGAGTCCAGATCCTTAATTTTCGATATAGCTACGCTAAATGAAGCCAGTTCAGTTTCCCTTGCCGGGAAATCCACATTGCCAACATTAGCCAACGCATAGACCGCATACTCTGCCCCTCTGACCAGTTTCATCGTAACGGTCTTGGAGCTAGAACCCAGGTGTTGGACTGTCTCGATGCGTCCTCGTCTATATGCAGCGATCCAATAGTCCGATACAGCATCCACATTTGCAGAGATACTGCTCTTCGTGTTCTCGTCCCAGTCGGCACAAAAGCTGACCTCAACGATCTCTGCTTCGCCGTCAGATTCTTCAGAAATAAGCAGGTCACTAGTGCACGAAGAGACCCAAATAAGGCTCAAAACAGCAACCAGAGCCTTTGGAAACAGGTTTCCGCGCATATTTATTTCAGTTTAAAATCACTGATGTTCTTGATACCAGGAAGACCATAATAAGAGGATACGATATCCCCTTTTATATAGACTTTCTTGCCCAGGTTGGTCGGATTGTCGACGAGATTCAGGGCAGCACGTATCGCACCTGAAGGGAGCTGAACAGACATACATGATGCCTTCGTCGTGACTGAGGATTTTGAGGCAATTGCAAGATGCGTAGACGAGCTGAACGGGGCGCTGAAGCTTATTCCAGTAGACGAAGATGTCATATCCCCACCGACGATGTAACCCGTTACCCAGACGCCTGTCTTTCCGACATTGTTCTTCGCATCCGACACTGAAAGAGCCGACTCCATATCATCTCCACCCGCACCGGAACCACCTATTACAAAAGAGTCCGACACATAGTTTCGAGTAGTGTCAACGGACACGCTTATACCTCCCGAGGCAGCAGAAGAACCACCGGATGAAGAGGCTGAAACCGACACATTCAAGGTCAGAATTTCCTGGCTCTCGAGAGTCTTCGTAAGCAAGGTTGTTTCACTTGCTCCCTCATTGAGAACGAGTGATACTGAGCCCGGCTTAAAATAAGCAATTCGCGTTTCCCGATATGCGTAGAGCAGTTTTCCATCATTAGACTTCAGAAAAAGAGAGGCCTGAGGATAGGCTGTAAGGAACTCTGGAGCGACCTTGAGTTTCATGCCGGAATTCATCTGTCTGCAGACCATTTCCACCTTGGCGACCGCACCGGGATTCACGACCACGCACTGCTCGTCACCATACTGCGGAGCATCGAACTGAGGCTTGGAAAACTCGGAAGAAACCAGCTTCACGTCATAGGTCCCTGACTTCACAAGAAGCGACTCCGGAGACGCCCCGTAGAGACCGGAATAAACCACCGTCCCATCGGATTTCGTAACCGTCAGAATAAAATCGTTGGTATCAGGAATATCACTGACAGCCTTGCTCGGAGTGAACGATTCCGTCACCACCCTTAGGCTTATGTACCCTTCTTGCTTTCCATCGAGCCACGCGCATGATGTGCAGAACATCAGAAGAAGGGTCAGCGGTGCAAGGCTCTCCAAAAATCTCTTTCTCATATCCATCATGCCTCCCCCGCTACAGGAAGCAAGCGCAAAATAAGAAAAGAGCCCGCCAATCGGCAAGCTCTCTGCTCATATTTGCATTTTTTCGTAGCGTTTTAACTTTTTCCTACTCCTTCACGACGCGAATCTTAGCGTATTTGAGGATGAGAATCTTCTCTCCGTACTCATCGAAGAGTATCCTAGCCTTGAGATCGACAGCCGAGCCCGAGAGATCGACTATCTTTCCGAAGCCGAAACGGTTATGCTGGACCCTGACGCCGACCTTGAGTTCGGAAACCGGAGAAGGGATGAAATCCACCTCCGCCGTCGGGAGCGGACGCTGGCCTGTACCGGCTGGACGCGAGATCGGGCGTGCTGTTCCTGGCGTAGACGGGCGCGCTGCAGAAGGGCGACGCTCGGTCACCGCGCGACTGCTGCCGCCGTATGAATATCCCTGACCGCGGGAAGAGCCTCCACCATAGCTGCCACTGCGGGAAGAGCCTCCACCGTAGCTGCTACCGCGAGACGAACTTCCAGCGCCATAGCCGCCACCGTATGAACTTCCGGAACCACCGCCATAAGAAGTTCCGCGGGTCTGCCCCCAGAAAGGAGCATCGTCGTCCATGTCACCAACCGCACCGATCGGAAGCGGATTCTTTATGTATCGAGGGTCAATCTCCCTGACGAATCGGGACGGAGAGTTGAACTCGGTCTTGCCGTTGCGCATGCGCTGCTTGGAATACGTGATGACGAGCACGTTCTTGGCCCTGGTCATCGCAACATAGAAAAGTCGCCTTTCCTCCTGAATTTCAGAGGGAGAAGCCAGCATTCCACCGGTCGGGAAGAGATTCTCCTCCATGCCGGACACGATGACGTAAGGGAACTCGAGGCCCTTCGAGGTATGCACGGTCATCAGTGCGACCTTATTGTCCGAATCCTCGTCGTCCTCCTCCTTCACGTCGATGGCGCTCAGAAGCGAAATGTTCTCGAGGAAGGCACCGAGAGTGACGACAGGAAGGTCAGACTCCGAAATCTGGAAATCATCCGGAATGGATGTTCCGTCTCCGCCGGCATTCATCTGTATAGCCTCGAAATCCTCGTTGTGACGCTCCTCCACGAAGCCCTTCACCGAATTCAGGAGTTCCTCGACGTTCGCAGTCCTGCTCTGGCCCTCGATCGAGGTGTCTGCGCGGTACATCGCAAGCAGGCCTGACTCCATGGCCACGGACACGGCAAGCTTGTACGCATCCGTAGGAGGCACATCCCTAAGTTGCTGACTCTCATCACCTTCATCCACTATCTGGCCGACAGCTTCTACGCTGAATTTCCGAATCATGTCGCAGAACTCACGTATCTTTGCGACCGCTGCTGCCCTGCCGAAGTAGTTTGCGATGTCCTCAAGGTAGGCAGCCTCAATCAGCGTGCAGCCATGCTCGGCCGCAGCCTTTGCGAGAGCATCGACGGAAGTGTCTCCGATACCCCTTGTCGGCTTGTTCACCACCCTTCTGAAGGACTCGTCGTCACGCGGGTTCACCACGAGCTTGAAGTATGCCATCAGGTCCTTCACCTCCTGTCTGTCGAAGAATGAATTACCCGAATATATCATGTACGGAATGTTCCTCTTGCGGAGCATCTCCTCTATCGCACGGGACTGGGAATTGGTCCTATAAAGAACAGCAAAGTCTTGATACTGAGCCTTATCAGCCTGTATCCTCGAGACTATCTCATTTGCGATGAGCATGGCCTCCTCCTTGTCCGTATAACCTTCCACGAGCTTGATGAGCTCGCCCTCCTCACCGGCCGAGAAGCAGGTCTTCGGAATCCTCGCCTCGTTCTTCTCGATAAGGGTGTTCGCAGCGTTCACGATGACCTGGGTGGAACGGTAGTTCTGCTCCAGGCGGAACAGCTTGGCCTCGGGATAGTCCTTGCGGAAATTGAGTATGTTCTCGACCTTCGCACCACGGAAAGCATAGATGGACTGGGAGTCGTCACCCACCACGCACAGATTGTGGTGCGCGGCACTCAAAGCCTTGAGTATCAAATACTGTGCATAGTTGGTATCCTGATACTCATCCACCATGATGAAGCTGAACCGTCCAGCGATCTCGTTGCGTGCCTGCTCATGGTTTCGGAGCAGGATGTTCATGTTGAAGAGTATGTCGTCGAAGTCCATGACTCCGGCGGCGCGGCACTTCTCCCAATATCTCTGATAGATGTCGACCAGCCTACCCTTCTTGGCACGGACGTCGTTCTCGATGGCCGCGCCGTTGGTCCTGTACGAGCCCGGCGACACCAGCGAGTTCTTGGCCGAAGATATGCGCGCGAGCACGTCCTTGGGCTTGTAGACCTTGTCGTCCAGCTGAAGTTCCTTGATACATGTCTTCACCAGGCTCGTAGAGTCGCCCTGGTCATAGACAGTGAATTCCTTCGGGTAGCCGAGAAGGTCGGCATAGTCCCTGAGGAAACGAATGAACACCGAATGAAAGGTTCCCATCTGGATTTTCCAGGCATTTCTGCCGCCCACCATCTGGGCGACTCTCTCCTTCATCTCAGACGCTGCCTTCTTGGTGAAAGTAAGGGAAAGGATCCTCGAAGGATCGCATCCCTGAGCTATCAGATACGCGATTCTGCTTGTCAGCACGCGTGTCTTACCTGAGCCTGCACCCGCCACGATAAGTACCGGTCCATCCACACAGCTGACAGCTTTCTTCTGCTCGCTGTTCAGCCCCTCCAAAATAGCACTTATTTTCTCTTCCATAGTGACGCGAAAATACACAAAAAATGCGTATATTCGCGACGCGTTTTTAAGAAAACTCAAAAACAGTTTAAATAATGTCAAACAACATCCAATTGAAAAAAGGTCTCAACATCCCTATCTCGGGTGCTGCGGACCAGTCAATCAGGAAGGTGATCGTACCTGATGTAGTCGCTGTAAAGCCGACTGACTTCAGGGCTCTCAAGGCCAAGCTCGCAGTCAAGGAAGGCGACCGTGTCCTCGCAGGTTCACCAGTCCTGATCAACAAGGAGTGCGCCGACATCGTCTTCACATCACCTGTAAGCGGTACTGTGGCAGAGGTTGTCAGGGGCGAGAAGAGAAAGTTGCTTGAGGTCCGCATCAAGGCAGACCAGGCTGTTGAGTATGTTGATTTCGGCAAGCAGGACGTCAAGGCTCTTGACGCAGAGGCTGTCAAGGCTCTCCTCATGAAGAGCGGTCTCTGGGCTTGTCTTATCGAGCGTCCTTACGGTGTCGTGGCTAACCCAGCCGCTGCCCCTAAGGCCATCTTCGTTTCAGCATTCTCTACCGCACCTCTCGCAGCTGAGGTTGAGTTCGCTCTCGCAGGCGAGCTCGCAAACATCCAGGCAGCCGTTTGCGCTCTCGGAAAGATCGCTCCGGTACACATGTCATTCGCCAGCGAGCAGTCTGCTTTCTACGGCGTTGAAGGTGCTACCAAGCATGTCTTCACCGGTGCTCACCCTGCAGGCAACGTAGGTGTCCAGATCCATCATGTATGCCCAATCCAGAAGGGCGAGACCGTATGGACCGTGACCATGCACGAGCTTGCAATCATCGGCCGTCTCCTCAACACCGGTAAGTATGATGCCACCCGCACCATCGCAGTGACCGGTCCTAAGGCTATCAAGCCTGCCTATGTAAAAGCTGTCGCTGGTATCTCAATCAGCGCACTCAAGGAATTCTTCGACGCTTCAGAGGGTCTCCGCTATGTCAGCGGCGACTGTCTCACCGGTAAGAATGTCGGAGCAGAGGGCTTCCTCAGCTTCCACGACAATCAGGTGACCATCCTCAAGGAGGGTAACGAGTATGAGGCATTCGGCTGGGCAAAACCTTTCAGGTTCAAGCAGTTCAGCTCATCTCACACCTACTTCCACTGGATCCTCGGCTGGCTCAGCCCTAAGCAGTACGACCTCGACACCAACCTCCACGGAGGCGAGCGTGCATTCGTCGTATCTGACGTTTACGGCAAGGTATTCCCTATGAACCTCTTCCCTATCTACCTCACCAAGGCTTGCATCGCCAAGGACATCGACAAGATGGAGAAGTTCGGTATCTATGAAGTCCTCGAGGAGGACCTTGCACTCTGCGAGTATGTCTGCCCTTCAAAGATCAACATCCAGCAGTACATCGCAGAAGGCATTGAACTCATGATCAAGGAAATGGCTTAAAGACGAAGAATTATGAACGCAAGAAATATCGTAGACAAGATCAAGCCTACCTTTGAGAAAGGTGGCAAGCTTGGATTCCTCCATTCTACATTCGACGCCTTCGAGACATTCATGTTCGTCCCTAACACCACCACCAAGAGCGGTGCGCACGTAAGGGACTGCGTCGACATCAAGCGCGTGATGATCATCATGGTTCTCGCCCTCGTTCCTGCATTCCTCTTCGGTACATGGAACATCGGCTACCAGCACAACCTCGCATTCGGTCTCGGATGGGGTTTCTGGAACATGATTTGGTACGGTCTCGTAAAGATCATTCCGCTCGTACTCGTAACTTACATCATCGGCCTCGGCATCGAGTTCACCTCGGCACAGCTCAACGGCCATGAGGTCAACGAGGGTTACCTCGTTACCGGATTCATCCTCCCTCTCATCGTCCCAGTAGACGTTCCTCTCTGGATGCTTGCAATCGCTACCGCATTTGCAGTCATCATCGGCAAGGAGGTCTTCGGCGGCACCGGTATGAACATCTGGAACCCTGCACTCATCGCACGTGCATTCCTCTTCTTCTCATACCCAAGCAAGATGTCTGGCGACAGCGTATGGGTAGGTGGCGTATCAAGGTTCAATGAGATCGGCAAGGCTTGGCAGGCAGGCAACGGCATCGTTGACGGCTTCTCAGGCGCTACCCCTCTCTCAGACCCAGCCGGCTACAGCGCTCTCGACATGATCATCGGTACCGTACCTGGTTCAGTCGGTGAGACTTCAGTAATCGCTATCCTCATCGGTGCAGCAATCATCATCTTCACCGGCGTCGCAAGCTGGAAGATCATGGTATCATCAATCGCCGGCGGTCTCATCGTAGGCTGGCTCGGTGGTCTCGTGATTCCAGACGCAGTACCTGCATGGTATCACCTCATCATGGGTGGTTTCCTCTTCGGTACCGTCTTCATGGCAACCGACCCTGTAACCTCTTGCCAGACCGAGTGCGGTAAGTGGATCTACGGATTCCTCGTAGGTGCCCTCGCCGTGATCGTACGTCTGTTCAACCCAGGTTATGCTGAGGGTATGATGCTCGCAATCCTTCTCATGAACACCTTCGCACCACTCATCGACCACTGCGTGATCGAGAGTACTCTTAAGAAGAACGCGAAGAAAGCAAGAATCGCATAAACAGACAGCACCATGAATACAAACAGTAACGTATATACAGTTATCTACACGACAGTTGTCTGTGTATTGGTTGCAGCGGTTCTCGCATTCGTGTCACAGACCCTCAAGCCTCGTCAGGAGGCAAACGAGAAGGCTGAGACCATTTCGCAGATCCTTACTGCCGCTCAGTTCGGTGAGAAGTCATCATGGACTGACAACAACGCTACCATCAACTTCTACAAGGAGAACATCGCTTCTGCAGCAGTGATCGGTTCAAACGGTTATGCAAGCGCAGAGCTCAACAGCGCAGACGCCGAGATCTATACCGTATCAAAGCTCAAGGCTCAGAACTACAACATCAAGGGTGGTTCAGAAGTACAGCTTCCTGTATACATCTTCAAGAACGGCGTCACCGTGCTTCCTATCTACGGTGCCGGCCTCTGGGGTCCCGTTTGGGGCTACATCGCTCTCTCTAGCGATCTCGAGACCATCGTAGGTGCATACTTCGATCACGAGAGCGAGACTCCTGGTCTCGGTGGAAAGATCAAGGATGATCCTGCATTCCGTGGCCAGTTCCCTGGCAAGAAGGTACTCTATGGCAATGGCAAGGCATTCAACATCGTCAAGGGCGGTGCAAACGGTATGGCTAACGGCATCGACGCCATCACCGGTGCAACCATGACCTCAAACGGTGTGGATGAGGCTATCAATAACTGGCTCGAGGCATACAAGCCATACGTGCTCGCTCAGAAGGCTGTGACCCGCGAGCCTGCACAGGACGGCATCATGCTTCTCAGCGAAGAAACTGTCAACGAATAATTGAGGAGGAGAAAGATTATGAACGAAAAAATGAAAGAAACAATCCTCAACCCGTTGTTCAAGGGCAACCCAATCAGTGTCCTCGTCCTCGGTATCTGCTCTTCACTCGCAGTAACAGTTGAGCTCAAGGGAGCCCTCGTAATGGCTCTCTCGGTCATCTTCGTGACCGGCCTCTCAAGTCTTGTCTGCTCACTTCTCAGAAAGACCATCCCTAGCCGAGTGCGCATCATCATCCAGCTCGTAGTCGTAGCCCTCATGGTAATCCTCGTGGACCAGCTCCTCAAGGCATTCGCCTATGGCATCGACAAGCAGCTCAGCGTGTACATCGGCCTCATCATCACCAACTGTATCGTCA
>JAKSJQ010000040.1 GCA_024402115.1 Bacteroidales bacterium
GACTCAAGAGAACTGTTGATTCTGTAGATACCGAGACAGCAAACATCGTAATAAGCGGCAAGCAGGAGTTTACCGCAGAGGATATCTCCAAAGGATTGTCTTCTTTCAAGGTGCTGAATCCACAGCTGCATATCTGTACTCTTGAGCCTTCTGTAAAGCTCGAGATCTCTATCGTCATCACCAAGGGCCGCGGCTTCGTTCCGGCTGAGGAGGAGAGAGATGAGAACACACCTATCGGTACAATTCCGGTAGATGCAATCTACACCCCTATCCGCAAGGTGAACTGGACAGTAGAGAACTGGCGAGTTGAGCAGAAGACCGACTACGAGAAGCTCATTCTCGAGATTGAGACCGATGGTTCAATCTCTCCGAATGCAGCTCTCCAGGAGGCAGCTAACATCCTTATCTATCACTTCCGTCTCTTCACAGATGACAAGAAGATCACTCTCGAGTCATCTGAGGGAACAGGCGACAAGCCGCTTGACGAGGATGCACTCCGCATGAGGCATCTCCTCAATACAAAGCTTTCAGACATGGGTCTCTCAGTGAGAGCATACAACTGTCTCAAGGCTGCAGACATCGATACATTCGCTGACCTCGTATCTTACTCAAGGGCAGAGCTCATGAAGTTCCGCAACTTCGGTAGGAAGTCACTCAACGAAATCGATATCCTCGTAGAGAAGATGAAGCTCTCATTCGGCATGGATGTCAGGAAGTACAATATTGAACCAAAGAAAAAGATCAACGTATAAACCATGAGGCATAATAAAGCAATCAATCATCTTGGTCGCAAGAGCGGTCACCGCAAGGCTCTCCTCTCTAACATGGCTTCATCTCTTATCCTCAATAAGAGAATCAACACAACAGTCGCTAAGGCCAAGGCCCTCAAGACTTTTGTTGAGCCAATCGTAACCAAGTCAAAGGAAGACACAACCCACTCACGTCGTGTCGTTTTCAGCTATCTCAAGGACAAGAACGCAACTTCAGAGCTTTTCCGCACAATCGCTCCTAAGATCGCTGACCGTCCAGGTGGATATCTCCGTATCCTCCACACCGGTTTCCGTCAGGGAGACGCAGCTGAGATGGCTCTCATCGAGTTCGTGGATTTCAACGAGGCAGCTCTCGCTTCAGCTCCTAAGGCTAAGAAGTCTACAACCCGTCGCAGCCGTGCAAAGAAGGCTGAAACAGTTGAGGCTGCTCCAGCAGCTGAGGCACCAGCAGCAGAGTAATTTTTTAATACTCGATACATCAAGAAAACCGGCCGGGGATATCCCGGCCGGTTTCTTTTTTTGTAGACACCTGAAACAATACAGTGCCCGGGGGCAGGCAAACATAACATCCTGCTAATCAGTGACATAAACAGTTACCCTTCGGTCGGGAAGCCGAAGGGTAAACAGTCAAAGACCTAAGTATCAGCCAGTTACGTTTGCCAAAACAGACGTTACGTTTGCCAAAGCAGCCAGTCGCGCTAGCCTGAAACCCCAAATGCATGCCGCACCCCGCTGACGTGATGTTTCACAGTTTCTTTTTTTGTCCCAATTATGTATATTTGGTGAATAACCAAAAAACCACATTCAGGAAACATGTTCAACAAGGAAATATACAAGGCAAGACGCGAGGAACTCGTGCGCAGGATATCAGCCAGTCTTCCTGAGGGAAACAGGGGCATCATTCTTTTTGTCGGCAATGTCGAGGCTCCGGCTCAGTATAAGGACAACTGTTACAAATGGCGTCAGGACAGCTCCTGGCTCTACTATTTCGGCATCGACGATCCGCGTTACGGCGCCGTGATCGACCTGGACGAAGACAGAACCGTGATCTATGCCGACGACGTCGAGATTGGCGACATCATCTGGATGGGCCCGCAGCCTTCAGTCGCTTCAAAGGCAGAGGCCGTCGGCGTGGCAGAATCGGCTCCTTACGGTACCATGGACAAGATAGTTGCCGCTGCGATTGCCGCAGGCAGGCGCGTGCATTTCCTTCCGCCGTCGAGGTACTACAATACCATGAAGCTTGCCGACCTTACCGGCTGTTCTTCTGCCGAAGTCTCACAGGTCAAACCGGGACCTGGCAGACATGCTTCGGAGGAACTCGTCAAAGCTGTAATCTCGATGCGCCTTGTCAAGGAAGCGTGCGAGATCCAGCAGATCGACGACGCCTGCGTTATCGGCTACGAGATGCATTCCGTTGGACGTGACAGTATCGTTCCGGGCATCGTCGAGCAGGAAATCGTCGGAAAGATGGAAGGCCTGACCATGTCCAAGGGCTGGGGACCTTCGTTCCCGACCATCCTAACCCAGCATGGTGAGACCCTTCACAACCACCTCCATGACAAGATCATCGAGCCGGGCAAGCTGATGGTGATCGACGCCGGTGCCGAGAACAACATGCATTATGCTTCCGATTTCACCCGTACATATCCTACAGGCGGAAGGTTCACCACAAAGCAGCGTGAGGTCTACCAGATCGTCTGCGACTGCAACGAGCTTGCATTCTCGCTTACCCGTCCGGGCATAACCTACCGCGAGGTCCATCTCGCCACCGCCCGCAAGATGCTCGAGGGGCTGTCTGCTCTCGGCCTTGTGAACGGAGATCTCGATACCATGGTACATGAAGGCATCGCCGGTCTCTTCCAGCCTCACGGCCTGGGACACAACATGGGTATGGACGTACATGACATGGAAGATCTGAACGAGAATCTCGTGGGTTACGATCCGGATCAGCAGAGGTCGACCCAGCTTGGTCTGGGAAGTCTCAGGATGGCCAGAAAGCTGGTTCCCGGCAATGTCATCACCGACGAACCTGGAATCTATTTCATCCCGGCTCTCATCGAACTCTGGAAGAGCGAGGGTACCGGCAAGGGCTTCGTCAATTTCGACAGGCTCGAGAGCTACTATGACTTCGGCGGCATACGTCTCGAGGATGATGTGCTCGTGACCGAGACAGGTGCGCGCCGCACCGGTCCGAAGCGTCTTCCAATCACTCCGGACGAGGTCGAGGCAGCGATGGCCAGGGCAGCTGAAAACAGGTAGGAACCCTCGGAACAAGGTACCATGGACACACTGCTCATAGTCGGCGCAATAGCTCTGGGAATCCTGGGAATAGTCGGCAGCATCATGCCGGGCCTTCCGGGACCTCCCCTGGGGTGGCTTGGCCTTCTTCTGGCTTATATCGCCGGCGGCACGAACGGGAACGGCCAGGTCATGACGACCGCTTTCCTGGGAATCTGGCTCGGAGTGACCACTCTGGTCACCATCCTTGACTATGTCGTCCCGGGAATGTTCACCAAGCTCACCGGAGGCAGCAAATATGCCGGCAGAGGAGCCATCATAGGCCTTTTTGCGGGCATGTTCATACCTCCTGTCGGAATTATCCTTGGTTCGCTTCTGGGGGCCTTTCTGGCCGAAATTCTGTTTGCCGGCAAAGATCCGGTCTCATCCGTCTCATCAGCCTTCGGAGCCTTCATCGGCTTCCTTTTCGGCACCGGCATCAAGATCATCACCTCCGGCCTGATGCTCTATTACATCATAGTGTACATCTAGAGCTGCTGCAACTGGCTGATACTAAAGGACTTGACACTTTACCCTTCGGCGATTTGGCCGAAGGGTAATTGCTTATATCGCTGCTGCTCAATGGGTTGCAGATGCTTTTACCGGCTTCGGAAACAATATACTCCTGCGAGGGCGACCTTTTCCCTGATTTATGGGAGCCCGGCAGGAGTATATTGTTTCTGATGAAATGCGATTGTGCTACATCGCGTCGAAGATAGTATATCTCTTCCTGATAGTCTTTGCGTAAGGAATGAGGCTCATGAACTCCTCTTCTGTCCAAGGAACGCACTCGTCGATTATCTCCGTGAGCCCGAGACCGTCGAAATACCTGCGGAGCCTCTCGTATTCGTCAAGGTCCTTCCTGCAGTATTTCTCGATCATGAGGTGGGCCCATCCGACCTGAAGACCGTGAATGGTCGACTTTTCAGGGAAATACTCATCTATCGCGTGGCTGATCAGATGCTCGGAACCGCTGGCTCCGCGGGAATTGCCCGTCATGATCATCGACATGCCCGAAAGGATGAGTCCGCTTGCGAGGTCGTGGAGGAAAGAATCGCTTTCAAGATCCTCCGCCTTGTACTTGAACAGAGACTCCGGTGCAGATTTCGCGAGCATGAGCGCAAGCTCCTCGATAGGCTCTCCCGTATTCTTGTTGGCGATCATCCAGTCCTTGACTGCAGAATCGTTCGATATGACGTCAGCCACACCTGCAAGGGTAAGCTTCTTTGGAGAGCGCGCCACAACACCGAAATCCACGAGGATTCCAAGCGGCGGCTGTACTGAATAGCTTCTCTTCCTGCCTCCTGAAACGAGTCTGGCCACTGCGGAGCAGAGAGAGTCGTTGGAGAGTGTTGTCGGGATGGTGATGAAAGGGATGTTGCACCTTTCTCCAATGTACTTGACCTGGTCGATCACGCTGCCTCCTCCGAATCCGAAAAGAAGAGCATCAAGGCCGTTGATCTTTCCTGCAAGCTCGATGGCCTCGGAGGCCTCTCCGCCCTTGACGAAGAGAATCTCGGAGAACTCATTGATGTTGAGCAGCTCCTTGTATTCTTCGAAAAGCCACTCCTGAGTGACCAGGATCTTGTTGGAATAGTAGAAGTGGGCGTCCTTCAGGATCCAGTCTATGTTTTTCAGAATATCCCGGCCAATCTTGATCAGTGCCGGTGCCTTCAGTTCCTTGTAGTACATGTCTTATTGCAATTGCATCAGTCCGGAGCCCCGCGGGGAGGATTCTCCAAACTGATGCAAAATTAGCAATTATTGTATAAAAAGACAATTATTAGTACTCATCCCAGCTCTTGATGTCCAGATCGTCCAGCGACATGGTGCAGAAAGCGTTGATGAAGCTGCTGGCGAGACGGGCATTCGTGATGAGCGGGATGTTGAGGTCGATTGCCGCGCGGCGTACCTTGTATCCGTTGCTGAGCTCGAGCGTCGTGAGGTCACGCGGGATGTTCACAACCATGTCGATCTTTCTGCCGTGCATCAGGTCAAGCGCGCGCGGGAGATCGGATGATGTGTCGCTAGGCCATGCTACCATCGTGTTCTCGATGCCGTAGTCACTCAGGTACCTGCTGGTGCCGCCGGTAGCATAGATCTTATATCCGTTTTCGAAGAGCATGCGTGCAGCCTCGAGCATCTCTGCTTTCTGCTTTGCGCCTCCGGTGGAGAGGAGCACGCTCTTCTTCGGAATTCTCAGACCTACGGCGAGAAGGCTCTTGATGAGGGCTGCCTGGGAATTCTCTCCGATACAGCCAACCTCTCCGGTGGAAACCATGTCCACTCCGAGAACAGGGTCAGCATTCTGCAGACGGTTGAATGAGAACTGGCTGGCCTTGATGCCGACATACTCCAGATCGAAGATCGTCTTGTTAGGCTTCTCGACAGGAAGTCCGAGCATCACTCTGGTAGCAAGGTCGATGAGGTTTATCTTGAGAACCTTGCTCACGAACGGGAATGAACGTGAAGCGCGGAGATTGCACTCGATCACCTTAACATTGTTCTGATGGGCGAGGAACTGGATGTTGAACGGTCCGCTGATATGGAGTTCCCTGGCAATCTGCTTGGATATCTTCTTGATCCTGCGGGCTGTCTCGACATAAAGCTTCTGAGGAGGGAACTGGATGGTTGCGTCTCCGGAGTGCACACCGGCATATTCGACATGCTCGCTGATTGCGTATGCGATGATTTCTCCGTCCTGCGCCACGGCATCCATCTCCACCTCCTTGTTGTGCTGCATGAACTGCGATACGACAACAGGGTGCTTCTTCGATACGTCGGCGGCCATCTTGAGGAACTTCTCAAGCTCATCCTGGTTCGAACAAACGTTCATCGCGGCGCCTGAAAGCACATACGAAGGACGGACGAGGACAGGGAAACCTACCTTTGAGATGAACTTCTGGATGTCGTCCATCGAGGTGAGAGCACTCCACTCAGGCTGGTCCACACCGATACGCCCGAGCATTGCGCTGAATTTCTCACGGTCCTCGGCGTTGTCGATGTACTTTGCCTGGGTACCGAGTATCCTGATTCCACGCGCATCAAGCTTCATGGCGAGATTGTTCGGAATCTGACCTCCGGTCGAGAGAATTGTGCCGTAAGGCTGCTCCAGCTCGAGGATATCGAGAACTCTCTCGAAGGTGAGCTCGTCGAAATAGAGCCTGTCGCACATGTCGTAGTCCGTCGATACGGTCTCAGGGTTATAGTTGATCATGACGCTGCGGTAACCATTCCGGCGTACCGTATTCAGCGCCTGAACGCCGCACCAGTCGAACTCGACTGAAGATCCGATCCTGTAGGCACCGCTGCCGAGAACGACCACTGACCTGCCGTCATTCTCGAAGTCGATGTCATGAGCGACACCGCTGTAGGTGAGGTAGAGGTAGTTGGTCTGTGCAGGATACTCTGCCGCGAGGGTGTCGATCTGCTTGACGTAAGGGACGATGCCCAGTTCCTTTCTGAGTGCCCTGACCCTGAGGAGGGATCCGTCAGAGTCATTCTTTGTGTCGAGGCCAATGGCGCGCGCGATCTGGAAGTCGGTGAAGCCGGCTATCTTCGCATTCTTCAGAAGCTCGGAAGGAAGCTCTTCGGGTCCCTTGCATTTCTTGAGCTCGAGATTGATTCCGTAGATCTTCTCAAGCTTGTAGAGGAACCATTTGTCGATCTTTGTGATATCGTGGATGCGGTCCACACTCCAGCCCTGCTCGAAAGCCTTCTCGATAACGAGAAGACGCTTGTCTGTAGGAGCGGCGAGCGAACCCTCGATATCCTCGACGACGATTTCCTTGTTGTCGACGAATCCGTGAAGACCCTGTCCCACCATTCTGAGACCTTTCTGGATCACTTCCTCGAAATTGCGTCCTATGGCCATGATCTCGCCGACGGACTTCATGCTCGATCCGAGGTGCTTGTCCACACCGCGGAATTTGCTGAGGTCCCAGCGTGGGATCTTGCAGACAACATAGTCGAGAGCAGGCTCGAAGAAAGCGCTGGTGGTCTTGGTGACGGAGTTCTTCAGGTCGAAGAGACCGTAGCCGAGACCGAGCTTTGCAGCCACGAAAGCGAGAGGGTATCCTGTCGCCTTTGAAGCGAGAGCGGAAGAACGGCTCAGACGGGCATTGACCTCGATGACTCTGTAGTCTTCCGAATCAGGGTCGAAGGCGTACTGGACGTTGCATTCGCCCACGATTCCGATATGGCGCACGATCTTGATGCTGAGTGCGCGGAGCTTGTGGTATTCCGAATTGGTGAGAGTCTGGGAAGGAGCGATCACGATCGATTCTCCGGTATGGATTCCGAGAGGGTCGAAATTCTCCATGTTGCAGACCGTGATACAGTTGTCGAAACGGTCGCGGACAACTTCATACTCGATCTCCTTCCAGCCCTTGAGGCTCTTCTCCACGAGTACCTGCGGCGAGAATGAAAATGCCTTCTCCGCAAGTTCGTTGAGCTGCTGCTCGTTGTCGCAGAATCCCGATCCGAGTCCTCCGAGAGCGTATGCCGCCCTGAGGATGACCGGATAGCCGAGTGCAGAGGCTGCCTTGCGTGCCTGCTCGATTGTCTCGCAGGCTTCGCTCTTGATCGTCTTGACTTCGATCTCGTTAAGTTTCTCCACGAAGAGCTCGCGGTCCTCGGTGTCGATGATGGCCTGGACAGGTGTTCCCAGTACCTTGAGGTCGTATTTCTCGAGAATGCCTTCCTTGTAGAGCTCGACACCGCAGTTCAGGGCGGTCTGTCCTCCGAATGCGAGCATTATGCCCTGAGGCTTCTCCTTCTGAATCACCTTTTCCACGAAGAAAGGTGTAACAGGGAGGAAATAAATCTTGTCAGCGACGCCTTCGCTGGTCTGGACGGTCGCGATGTTCGGGTTGATGAGGATTGTCTCTATGCCTTCCTCCTTGAGGGCCTTGAGGGCCTGCGAGCCCGAGTAGTCAAATTCTCCCGCTTCTCCGATCTTGAGGGCACCAGAGCCCAGGAGAAGTACTTTCTTGATATCTTGATCTTTCATGGGATGTCTTCTTAAAGCAGTTCAACAAATTTGTCGAAAAGGAACTCCGTGTCGAGCGGACCTCCGTCAGCCTCAGGATGGAACTGGGCGCTGAACCAAGGGTTGGTCTTGTGGCGGATACCCTCGTTGGATCCGTCGTTCATGTTCACGAAAAGCTCCTCCCAGTCCGAAGGAAGGGTGCTGGAATCAACGGCATATCCGTGGTTCTGGCTGGTGATGTAGCACTTGTCGGAACCGACCATGCGGACAGGTTGGTTGTGGCTGCGGTGGCCGTACTTGAGCTTGTATACCGTTGCTCCGGCAGCCTTTGAAAGCAGCTGGTTACCCATGCATATGCCCATGCACGGACGGACCACAGGGTTGGCAAGGAACTGCCTGATATGATCGACCGCAACAGAGCAGGTGTCAGGGTCTCCCGGACCGTTGGCAAGGAAGAGACCGTCGAACTCGAGGGTGTTGAAATCGTAGTCCCATGGTACCCTGATCAGATGTACACCCCTGTCGATGAGGTCACGGAGAATGTTGTTCTTGACTCCGCAGTCCACCAGGACCACAGTCTTCTCGCAGCCCTTGTTGTATTCCATGACTTCGGTGCAGCTGACTTTCTCCACGTAGTTCACGCCTTCGTACTGAGCCTCAGGTATGTTCTCAGGCTCGTCGTCAAAGAGAATCTTGCCCATCATCACGCCATTCTCCCTGAGTACCTTGGTTAGCTGGCGCGTGTCGATGCCGGTGATGCCCGGAACGTGCTGTCTCTTGAGCCAGTCGCCAAGTGTCTCCACCGAATTCCAGTGTGATGGCTTTTCGGTGTAGTCACTCACTACAAGGGCGCTTGCGTGAATCTTGGTACCCTCCATAAATACAGAAATTCCGTTGTCGGCATCGAGGCTTGGGGGAACGCCATAATTGCCAATCAACGGATAGGTGAGGGCCATAATCTGACCTGCGTAGGAAGGGTCCGTGAGACTTTCCGGATATCCTGTCATTGCCGTGTTGAAAACAACTTCTCCGGCGACCGGCTGTTCATAGCCGAAGGATTCTCCGTGGAAAGCGGTCCCGTCGCTTAAGACTAATGTGACTTTTCGCATGGTGAGTTCGTGTATAATGAGTTCTTTAAATGCTGAAATTGTGATAATGCTGTCCGAACCTTTCGAAAGCTGCCCTGTCGAGTTCCTCGCGGTCGTCAGGATGAGCTATTGAAATCATCAGCTTTGCTCTCTCCTGGAGGGATCTTCCGGTAAGGTCGACCCATCCGTACTCGGTTACGATGATATGGGCATCGGAGCGTGGAGTGACAACTCCGGCTCCCGGCTTGAGCATAGGCACTATCTTGCTGAGACCCTTGTTGGTTCTGGCAGAGAATGCGGTGATCGACTTTCCTCCCTTTGACATGGTGGCGCCTCTCACGAAGTCAAGCTGTCCGCCTGTACCCGAGTAGATTCTCGTTCCGATGGAATCGGCACAGATCTGTCCCGTGAAGTCAACCTCGGTTGCCGAGTTGATTGCCATCACATTCGTGTTCAGGGCGATGTTGAATGGATTGTTGACATACTCGATGTTCTTCATGAGCACATCCGGATTGTGGTCGATGAATTCATAGACGTTCTTTGAGCCGAGCAGGAATGAGGCTGTTACCTTTCCTGTATCTATTTTCTTCGCCGATCCGTTGACCACACCCTTTTTGATGAGGTCGAGCACTCCGTCCGCAAACATTTCGGTATGCACTCCGAGATTCCTGTGGTCGCCGAGCTGTCCTGCAACGGCGTTCGGAAGCGAACCGATTCCCATCTGGATGCAGGCTCCATCGGGTATGAGCTCCGAGCAGATCTTTCCGATCTTTATGTCAAGCTCGCCAGGGTCCATGTACGGCTTCTCGATGAGAGGTCTGTCGTCTCTTACGATATAGTCGAACTGGCTGAGGCTGACGAGGTCGCCGTAGGCGAATGGAACGTTGGGATTGATGACTCCGATCACCACGCGCGCGGTCTCTATGGCTGCGATCGAGCAGTCCACCGAGGTTCCGAGAGATACCATTCCGTTCTGGTCAGGCTCGGAGATCTGGACCATGGCAACACCCAGCTGTATGGCACCGCTGCGGTAAAGCCTTCCCGACTCCGACAGGTGTACCGGCAGATAGTCGGCATAGCCGGCATTGACGCTCGGCCTGGTGTTGGCGGCCACGAAGAATCCCTGCTCGAAGAAGATGCCTTCGAACTTCGGATCGGCGTAAGGTGCCGGACCTTCCGTATGGAAATGGTGGAAGTGGAGATCCTTCACATCCCTGGCCTCAGCCCTGCGCACGAGGGCGTCGACAAGCGCCATCGGGACGCTCGCGATGCTTCCGAGGTGGATGTGGTCGTGATCCCTTACTGCCTTTACGGCTTCGTCTGCGGTTACGTATCTCGTCTCTTTCATCATTTCGTGAGTTTTTCCACGGCTTCGTGTACCCTGCCGAATGTGAAGCCGCTGATGACGGCATCCATCTTGGCCTTCACCCTGTCATTGCAGAGATTGCCGATGGAGCCTTCGTGGGTATGGTTCAGGGTACCATGGAACTCGAACTGTCCTGCCTGGACATCGAGGCCTACCTTCTTGTATGCGTCCCTGAAAGGCATGCCTTCCGCCACGAGGTGGTTGACCTCCTCGACGGTGTAGGCGAGCTTGTATTTCGGGTCATCCATGACATCCTTCCTGACTTCCATGTTCTCGATGGCGTATGCCACGATGTCGAGGCAGTCGTTCATTTCCTCGAAGAGAGGGATGAAGACTTCCTTGATGATCTGCATGTCGCGGAAATATCCTGAAGGAAGGTTGCCCGTTATGAGTCTGATGCTGTTCGACACGCCCTGGATCTTGTTGCAGTGTGCCCTGACAAGCTCGAACACATCAGGGTTCTTCTTGTGAGGCATGATGCTGGATCCGGTTGTGAGCGAATCCGGAAGATGGATGAATCCGAAGTTCTGGCTGGTGTAGAGACAGCCGTCGAAAGCAAGTCTTCCGATTGTCTCGGCAACCGATGCGTAGGCGAAGGAGATGATTCTCTCCGTCTTGCCTCTGCCCATCTGCGCGTAGACCGAGTTGTAGTTGAGGTCGTCGAATCCGAGCAGCTCGGTGGTCCTTGTCCTGTTGATCGGAGCGGATGAACCGTATCCTGCGGCGGCTCCAAGAGGATTCTGGTTGGTGACGTTCCATGCGGCGCGCATCATCTGCATGTCATCCGTGAGGCTTTCGGCATAGGCGCCGAACCACATTCCGAATGAGGATGGCATGGCAACCTGGAGGTGTGTGTAGCCGGGGATGATGACATCCCTGTACTCCTCGCTCTTGCGCTGGAGAACCTCGAAGACAGAAAGCATCTTCCTGACAGTCTTTTCGATCTCAGCTCTTGCGAAGAGCTTGAGGTCGACCATCACCTGGTCGTTCCTCGACCTTCCGGTATGCACCTTCTTGCCAAGGTCTCCGAGCTTGCGGGTGAGCATGAGCTCCACCTGCGAGTGAACGTCCTCGATACCGTCCTCGATCACGAAATCACCCTTCTGCGCCTGGGCATAGAGTGACTTGAGCTCGGGGATAAGCACCGCCAGGTCTTCCTTGGGGAGAAGGCCCTGCTCGGAAAGCATGGTGATGTGGGCCATGGTACCCATTATGTCGTACTGTGAGAGATAGAGGTCCATCTCGCGGTCGTGACCGACCGTGAACCTGTCGATCTTCTCATCGACCTTGAATCCCTTGTCCCAGAGTTTTGATGCGTTTGCCATATTGTCTATAGTTCAAGCCCGTCAAGCAGGTCGGTGTAGATATCGACCGCACGGGTGATTTCTTCAATTCTGATATATTCGTCCGCCGAATGCGACCTGGCCGAGTCTCCCGGGCCTATCTTGACCGTCGGGAATGACACCAGTGCCTGATTGCTTGTGGTCGGCGATCCAAAGGTACTAAGTCCGAGCGAAATTCCACGCCTTATCACTGGATGATTTACATCGATGTGCGAACTGTTTATCCTTGTAGATCTCTCCTTGACGGCGCAGCGTACCGAATTCTTGATCATCTGGAGAAGCTCCACATTGGTGTACATGCCATTCGGACGCACGTCGACCACGAAACTGCAGCTGTCGGGAACAACATTGTGCTGTGTTCCCGCATTGATCTGGGTGACCGTCATCTTCACCGGGCCGAGATACTCGGATACTCTCTCAAACTCGTGCGTGCGGAACCACTCGATGTCCTCGAGCGCCCGGTATATCGCATTGACGCCCTCGTTCCTTGCAGCATGCCCGCTCTTGCCGACGGCGTTGCAGTCAAGTACCATGAGCCCTCTCTCCGCCACAGCCATCTGCATCCCGGTCGGCTCTCCCATGATTCCGAGATCGATGTTTCCGATCTCGCCGAGAATCAGGTCAAGACCTTCCCTTCCGCTGACTTCCTCCTCTGCCGTTGCACTGTAGATGAGGCGGTAAGGCTGGCCTGTGCCCGCGAGCTTCATGTAGACAGCCAGGAGAGCTACAAGGGAGCCGCCATCGTCATTGCTTCCAAGGCCGTAGAGCTTTCCGTCCTCGACCGACGGGGTGAACGGATCTCTGGTGTAGCCTGAAGCCGGTTTCACGGTGTCTATGTGGGCATTCAGCAGGATGGTCGGACGTCCGTCGCTCTCACACTCGCTCACCCAGAGGTTGTTTCCTTTCCTCTGGGGCGCAAGCCCCTGCTCCTTCATCCAGGCCTCCAGCAGATCGGCAGCAGCCTTTTCATCGCGGCTGACCGATGGAATCCTGATGAGATTGCCCAGAAGCTCGATATACTTGTCCATGGTACCTAAAGTCTGATGACAGTGCCACCATCGAGCTTGTCGGCCTTCGTGATGACTACCTTCGAAACTCCCGACCTCACGGCGTCGAGGGCATTCTCGATTTTCGGGATCATGCCTCCGGAAACGATTCCTTCGGCAACCAGCTTCTCGAAGCTCTCGGGTGTGATTTCAGGGATCACGGAAGAAGGGTCTTCCGGATCCGAGAGCACCCCGGGCATCTCGAAGCAGTAGGTGAGGGTTACCTCATACCTGTCTGCGAGACCCTTTGCGACTGTCGCCGCGATGGTGTCTGCATTGGTGTTGAGCATCGAGCCGCTGCCATCATGGGTGAGAGGTGCCACCACAGGGGTTGCGCCTGACTCGATGAGGGCTGCAAGCATGTCGCCGCGGACTGCCTTGACGTCTCCTACGTATCCGTAGTCCACATCCTTGACAGGCCTCTTCACGCTGCGTATGATGTCCATGTCCGCTCCTGTCAGGCCGATGGCGTTCACGCCTCTTGCCTGCAGGCCGGCTACTATGTTCTTGTTTACAAGTCCGCCGTAGACCATTGTCACGACGTCAAGCATGTCCTTGTCGGTGATCCTTCGGCCACCAACCATCTTTGTCTCTATGCCGAGCCTTGCGGCAAGGGCAGTGGCGGTGCGGCCTCCACCATGGACAAGGGCCTTCTTCCCTCCGACTCCGGTGAATCCGCTGAGGAATTCCTCGAGAGAGTCCTCGACGATCTTTCCTCCTACCTTTATGACATTGATCTTTTCCATCTTCTTCTATTTTCCTGCCTGGAGATCCTCGAGCATTCTCTTCATTACAACCTGGGCTGAAACGGCTCTGTTGGCTGCTTCAGGAATGACAAGGCTGGTCGGCGCGTCGATTACCTCGTCGGTCACGATCATGTTTCGCCTGACAGGGAGGCAGTGCATGAAATGTGCGTTGTTCGTGACGGCCATCTGCCTTGCACCTACTGTCCAGTCCATATCCTTGCTGAGGATCTGTCCGTACTGTGAAGGGTCCTTGACGCCCGGGCAGCTCCAGTTCTTCGCGTAGATGAAGTCTGCGCCTTCGAAGGCCTTCATCTGGTCGTACTCGACCTTGGCGTTGCCTGCGAACTGAGGGTCGAGCTCGTATCCTTCGGGATGGGTGATCACGAAATCCACGTCCGCTGCGTTCATCCACTCCGCGAAAGAGTTCGGCACTGCCTGAGGGAGAGCCTTTGGATGAGGTGCCCATGTGAGGACGACCTTAGGCCTTGCCACCTTCTTGTATTCCTCGATGGTGATGAGGTCGGCGAATGCCTGGCAAGGATGCACGGTTGCCGACTCGAGGCTGATCACAGGCTTGCCGCTGTACTCGATGAACTGCTTGAGGACAGTCTCGTTGTAGTCGAACTCGCGGTCAGTCAGACCTGCGAACGAACGTACGCCGATGATGTCGCAGTAGCTTGCCATCACGGGGATGGCCTCGCGCAGGTGCTCCGACTTGTCACCATCCATCACCACGCCCATCTCTGTCTCGAGCTTCCAGCTGTCAGAACCTATGTTGAGCACGATAGGGCTCATGCCGAGGTTGAGAGCTGCCTTCTGGCTGCTCAGACGGGTGCGGAGGCTGCTGTTGAAGAACACCAGCATGATGGTCTTGTTCTCGCCGAGGTGCTTCCATGCGAACGGATTGGCCTTGACCTGCTTTGCTTCCTCGAGTGCTGCCTTGAGGTCGCCTATGTCTGAAACGTGAAAGAATGATTTCATGTTATTATTCTCCTAATGATTCCTTGAGTGCTGCGATGAATCTTTCTGCCTGCTCCATGCTGAGGCAGAGAGGTGCGAGGAGGCGGACCATGTTCTTGCCGGCCACACCTGTGAAGATATGCTTGTTGAACAGGAGGTCCTTCCTGATCGGTGCGACCTCTTCATTGAATTCGATTCCGAGCATCAGGCCCTTGCCCCTTACTTCCTTGATCTTAGGTGATGCAGGGATGTTTGCCTTGATGTATTCTCCGACCTTGAGGGCGTTTTCGACGAGATTCTCCTTCTCCATGATGTCGAGAACGGCGATGGCTCCTGCCATTGCGAGATAGTTGCCTCCGAAAGTCGTTCCGAGCATGCCCTTCTTTGCCTGGAATTCAGGAGAGATCATGATTCCGCCGCAGGGGAAACCATTGGCGATGCCCTTTCCGAGAGTGATGATGCCAGGCTTGATTCCGTACCACTGGTGGGCGAAGAACTTTCCGGTCCTGCCGTAGCCGCTCTGTACCTCATCGAGGATGAGGACGGCGCCGTACTTGTGGCAGAGAGCTTCCAGAGTCTGCATGAATTCGACGGTAGGAACGTTGATTCCTCCGCATCCCTGGATTCCTTCGATGATCACGCCTGCAACGTCACCGCCCTTGAGCGCGTCCTCTACCTGCTCTGCGTTGTTGAGGTCACAGAAGGTTACCTTGTGGTTCGCGTTGAAAGGGGATACGATGGACGGGTTGTCAGTGAGTGCGACTGCTCCCGAAGTACGTCCATGGAAACTCTTGTGGAAGGCGATGAGCCTGTCCTTTCCTGTGTGGAAGGAAGCGAGCTTCGCTGCGTTCTCATTGGACTCTGCTCCTGAATTGTCAAGGAAGAGCGCGTAGTCTTCATATCCTGAAGCCTTGCCGAGCTTCTCGGCAAGAACCTCCTGGAGAGGGTTGATGACGCTGTTTGAGTAGAAGCCGATCTTGCCGAGCTGGTCGGTGATGGCTGCGATATAGTCAGGATGGCTGTGTCCTACGGAAATCACGGCATGTCCGCCGTAGAGGTCGAGGTATTCCTGGCCTTCCTTGTCCCAGACGCGGCATCCCTGTGCCTTGACCGGGGTCACGTCGAAAAGTGAATATACGTCGAAAAGGTTCATGGTACTTTCAGTTTGAGGCTTTCCCTGTTCTAGAAGGCGGAAGCCTTGAGGTTGATTCCTGCAGTCTCAGGAAGCCCGAACATGAGGTTCATGTTCTGGACAGCCTGTCCGACAGCTCCCTTGAGGAGGTTGTCGATAACGCTGCTTATCACGGCCTTGTTGCCGAATTTGTCGATATGGACAAGGGCCTTGTTGGTGTTGACGACCTGCTTGAGGTCGAGGCTCTTGTCGCTGTAGTGGGTAAAGGCGGTGTCTGCGTAGAAGTCTCTGTACATCTGCGCGAGCTGTTCTGCGCTCGGGTTGGAAGCTGTCCCTTCCTCTCCGTCAAAGCGTACCACGCTGGTGCAGAAGATTCCTCTTGTGAAATCGCCTCTGTACGGGATGAAATCCACACTGGCATCGAGAGATCCCTGGAGCTCGCTCAGAGACTGGCGGATCTCGTGGAGATGCTGGTGTGTGAATACCTTGTAGATGCTGATATTGTCGTTTCTCCAGCTGAAATGTGTGGTCCCTGAAGGCTTCTGGCCGGCACCTGTGCTGCCTGTGATGGCGTTGACTGCCACGTCATGCGTGAGGAGGCCTGCCTTGGCGAGCGGGAGAAGACCAAGCTGGATGCAGGTTGCGAAGCAGCCCGGGTTTGCCAGGTGCATGCAGCCTCTGATCGCATCCCTGTGGATTTCGGGAAGACCGTACACATAGTCGTGTGTAGGCGCCGCGATGCGGAAGTCCTGGGCGAGATCGATGATCTTCACGTTCTGCGGGATACTGTGCTCCTGGAGGAACGCCTCGCTCTTGCCGTGACCGAAGCAGAAGAACACGACGTCCACCTTGTCGAAAGGCATCTCGTCGGTGAAGCACATTTCTGTGTCGCCGATGAGGCCTCCGTGTACGTCATATACCTTGTTGCCCGCGTTGGATTCGCTGTTTGCGAACACTATCTCTACGTCAGGATGGTTGATGAGCAGACGGATGAGCTCTCCGCCCGTATAGCCTGCTGCGCCTAGGATTCCGACCTTTATCATCTGATTTCTATCTGTCTTTATTGATTATCTCTTCTCGTCAGGGTGTGCGAGGTAGTATGCACGGAGCGGTGTGCTGGTCACCTTGATGAAGCCCTTTGCCTCCTCTGAGGTCCATCCCTTTGCCCCTTCGCCGTACTCGCCGAGCTTGTTCTTCACGAGATCGTCAGGTGAGTCGACACCTACTGTCGAGAATCCGAGAGGACGGAGCTCGAGGGTTACGGTACCATTGACATTCCTCTGGCTGCTTGCAAGCATTGCCTCGATGTCCGGCATCACCGGCTCGAGATACTGGCTCTCGTGGAGGAACATTCCGTACCAGTTGGCAACCTGCTCTTTCCAGTACTGCTGCCACTTGCTGAGGGTGAACTTCTCGAGGAACTTGTGTGCTCCGATGATGAGCATAGGTGCTGCAGCCTCGAATCCGACGCGGCCCTTGATGCCGATGATGGTGTCGCCGACATGCATGTCGCGGCCGATGC
>JAKSJQ010000041.1 GCA_024402115.1 Bacteroidales bacterium
GTCTCAAGGCTGTACCACTTGCCACCAAGGTACATCGAGAACTGGTGGAGGTGGTCAGGACGGAAAGGCTTTGCCGGCCTTCCGCAGCGTGGCTTGGTCTCGAGCTTGACCTCGAAGTCCTCCTCGAGGGCCTTGAGAACCTCTTCCTCGCTGAGGCCGTTGAGATCCTTGACCACGCGGTTGTAGTCGATGATCTTGAGCTGGCTCTCAGGGAAGCATACTGCCATGAAGAAGTTGTACTCCTCATCGCCGGTATGTGCAGGGTTATTCTCCTTCTTCTCTGCACCTACGCGTGCGGCAGCTGCGGTGCGATGGTGACCGTCTGCCACGTAGAAGGCAGGGATGTCGTTCTCGAAGATCTCGCTGATACGTGCGATGACAGCGTCGTCGTCGATCACCCAGAAGTGGTGGCCGAAGCCGTCCTCTGCCACGAAATCATACTCAGGAGCACCTGCGATGGTGTTCTTGATGATCTGTGCGAGCTCCTCGTTGTCCGGGAATGAGAAGAATACAGGCTCGATGTTCGCATTCTGGATGCGTACATGGATCATGCGGTCGTCTTCCTTGTCCTTGCGGGTGAGCTCATGCTTCTTGATCTTGCCGGTAGCATAGTCGTCGGTGTGGGCGCAGAGCACGAAACCGTACTGGGTGCGCTTCTCCATCGTCTGTGCATATACGTAGTAGCAAGGCTTCGCATCCCTTACGAGCCATCCCTTCTCCTGCCATGCCTTGAAGTTCTCGACAGCCTTGTCGTATACAGGCTGGCTGTGCTCGTCGGCGATAGGGTCGAAGTCAATCTCAGGCTTGGTGATGTGGAGCAGCGACTTCTCGCCGGCTTCCTTCTTCGCCTCCTCTGAATTGAGGACGTCATAAGGTCTTGCTGCAACTTCCTCCACGAGTGCCTTAGGAGGGCGGATTGCTGCGAATGGTTTTACTCTTACCATAGTCTAATGTTATATAAGTGTGGGTAGTATGTTATTTGTTCAGCTGGAATTTAGTGCAACCGGTAGCGAAGTAGTTGCAGATCTGGCTTGCGGCAGCGAGACCTGCGTTCACGTTGGCCTCCGAAGTCTGTGCTCCCATCTTCTTAGGAGTTGCGAATATGCGGAGACCGAACTTCTCCTGGAGAGCCGCGAGGTTGTCAGGAGCGACGTCGGTGATGTACTTGAGGTCAGGACGAGCCTCGAGAGCCTTCTCGAGACCTTCCTCGTCGATGACTTCCTTGCGTGCGGTGTTCACGAGGGTAGCGCCCTTAGGCATCTTGGTGATGAGATCGTAGTTGATGCTCTTGATGGTCTGAGGGGTCGCAGGGATATGGATGCTTACATAGTCGCAGCTTCCGTAGAGCTCCTCGAGGCTTGCTGCAGGCTCAGCGCCACCGGCGATGATCTGCTCTGCGGTGAGGAATGGATCTATGGCCTTCACCTTCATTCCGAGGGCTGCGGCCTTCTTTCCGACGAGCCTGCCGACGTTGCCGAATGCCTGGATACCGATGGTCTTGCCCTCGATCTCAGTTCCGGTTGCAGGGGTGAACTGGGTACGTGCCATGAAGATCATCATCGCAAGAGCGAGCTCTGCGACTGCGTTCGAATTCTGGCCGGGAGTGTTCATCGCAACCACGCCATGTGCGGTGCAAGCGGCGAGGTCGAGATTGTCGAAGCCGGCGCCTGCGCGAACGACTATCTTGAGGTTCTTCGCAGCCTCTACGACCTCGGCGGTGACCTTGTCCGAGCGGACGATGATGGCGTCTACGTCAGCGACAGCAGCTACGAAGTCTGACTGCTCTGCATATTTCTCGAGAAGCACGAGCTCATGGCCTGCTTCCTCGGCGATCTTCCTGATACCAGCCACCGCTGCTGCAGCGAATGGCTTCTGGGTTGCCAAAAGAATCTTCATCTTATCTTATTTGTGGAGCTGTTCGAATTCCTGCATTGCCTCCACGAGTGCCTTCACGCTCTCGATAGGGCAAGCGTTGTAGATTGAAGCGCGGAAGCCACCGACGCTGCGGTGACCCTTGAGGCCTGCCATCTTCTTTGACTTGGCGAAAGCGAGGAACTCATCCTGGAGAGCCTCCTTGCCAGGAGCCATGACGAAGCATACGTTCATGATTGAGCGGTCCTCCTTGGCAGCGGTGCCTACGAAGAGGGAGTTGCGGTCGATCTCGTTGTAGAGGAGCTCAGCCTTCTCGACGTTGATCTTGTTCATTGCCTCTACGCCGCCGATTCCCTTGAGCCACTTGAGGGTCTCGTTCATCACGAGGATAGGGAATACTGGAGGAGTGTTGAACATTGACTCTCCGTCGATGTGGGTCTGGTAGTTGAGCATGGTAGGAATGTAATGGCTCACCTTGCCGAGGATGTCCTTGCGGATGATTGCGAAGGTCACGCCGGCAGGGCCCACGTTCTTCTGAGCACCACCGTAGATGACTGCATACTTGCTGACGTCTACAGGACGGCTCATGATGTCTGACGACATGTCGGCTACGAGAGGTACAGGGCAGTCGATGTCCTCCTTGATCTCGGTACCGTAGATGGTGTTGTTTGTGGTGATGTGGAAGTAGTCCGCATCAGCAGGAATCTCGTATGACTTCGGAATATAGTTGTAGGTGGTGTCAGCTGAAGAAGCTACGGTGACTACCTCTGCGCCGAAAGTAGAGCCGAGGCCCTTTGCTTCCTTGGCAGCCTTCTTCGCCCACACGCCGGTCTCGAGGTAAGCTGCCTTCTTCTCGAGGAGGTTGTATGGTACATAGAGAAAACCGGTGCTTGCTCCGCCGCCGAAGAAGATCACCTCATGTGTATCAGGGATGTTGAGGAGCTCTTTCCAAAGTGAGCGGCACTCGTCCATTACGGACTCCCACTCCTTGGTCCTGTGTGAGATCTCGATTACTGACATGCCGGTGCCCTTGAAATCCTTGAGGGCTTCGATGGCGTTCTCGATGGCCTGCTCCGGAAGGATGCATGGGCCAGCGTTGAAAATGTGTACTTTTTTCATTTTGTTCTCGTATTGTTAAACACCTGGGGAGGGTTTATCTTTTCATAGTTCTTCTACCTGGGCTCCTTCGACATCGCCTGCGCGCTTGAGGAAGTCATCGACCAGAGTGAGCCTGACCCTGAGGTCAGCAACGCACGACATCCCGAAGTCCTGCGAGAGGATGGGGAGGCCGAGGTCCTTGATGATCTTCATCACATCGTTCATGACGAAGTAGTCGAAACTTATACGGAACTGCCTGCTGGCGATCTTCTCCACGACGGTGGCCTGGGCCAGCGCGTCGGCTGTGGAAGTCTTGTAGGCCCTGATCAGTCCGGGTATGCCGAGCTTTATGCCTCCGAAATACCTGACGACGACGACCAGGATGTCGCTCAGCCCGGCAGAGTCTATCTGCCCGAGTATGGGACGTCCCGCAGAGCCCGAGGGCTCTCCGTCATCGCTGGCACGGAACACATCGCCCTTGCAGCCCAGTCTGTAGGCATAGCAGTGGTGTCGGGCATCGTAGTACTCCTTGCGGAGTCCGGACACTATCTCCTTCACCTGCTGCTCCGTCTCTACCGGATATGCCAGAGCAATGAATCTGCTTCCATTGTCCTTGAACAATCCTTCCGACGGCCCTGCAATGCTCCTGTATGAGTCCATGATTCAAATTTAGACCTTTTTGAAATAATTTGCAAAGAGAGATGAAATATTTCGTATCTTCGCTGACGCAGATAAGACGACTATGATACTTAGATACAAAGTTTCCCTCCCCGGAATCAAGGGCTTTTTCCGCATCTATGAGGTGAAGGACAGCACTTCCCTCTACTTCTTCCACAAGCAGATGCGTGCCGACATGAATTTCCCTCAGGACCAGACCATACTCTTCAAGGCTGTCGACCCGGCCGGTAAGCCGATAGCACGCTACAGCGTGATCGACCTCGGCGCGGGAACCATAGACGACGTTACTCTCGGAGACTGCCACAAGGCAGAGCAGGACAGCTTCGTATACTTCTACGATACCACCAATGTCAAGAGCGTGCTCGTGGACTTCCTCGAGGAGGCCGGCAAGCCGAGGGTAGGTATCGCATACCCATATCTCCTTGACAGCAAGGGACCAGATCCGATCGAGTTCGAGAACGGCTATGTGGCGTTCGAGGACCTTCCTGCAGACAAGAGGAAGGATCCGGATGACGAGGACTACGACGATGACGACGAGGATCTCGACGATGAGGAGGAAGAGGTAGACGAGGATACCGAGGAGATCTACGACGAGGATGAATAGACTCCTGATCATACTTGGACCGACTGCCGTTGGCAAGACAGACTACAGCATCGAGGTCGCGCGCAAGTATGGTTCACCGATAATCTCCTGTGACTCGCGTCAGATATACCGGGAGATGTCAATAGGTACGGCCGTGCCGAGCCAGGAACAGCTGGCGGCCGTCCAGCATTATTTCATCCAGACACGCTCGATACATGACGAGATGTACACCGCGGGCAAGTATGAGCTTGAGGCGGTGGCGCTCCTGGAGCGTCTCTTCGCCGAAGGCCACGAGACGCTCGTGATGGCCGGCGGGTCGGGATTCTACATCGACGCTGTGTGCAACGGGTTGGACGACTTCCCGCCCGCCGACCAGCAGCTCCGTGCGGAGCTTTCGGAGCGCCTCCGCTCCGAGGGCGTCGAATCACTCAGGCTTGACCTCAAGCGTCTCGACCCCGAATCTTATGAGACCATTGACATAGCTAACGGCCAGCGCGTCGTGCGTGCCCTGGAGGTCTGCCTGATGACGGGAAGGAAATTCTCCTCATTCAAGACCGCCACGACCAAGAAAAGAAGCTTCGAGATCGTGAAGCTTGGCATCAACCGACCGCGGGACGTACTCTATGACAGGATAAACCGCAGGGTGATCCAGATGATGGATGACGGACTGCTCGACGAGGCGAGGGCCTTGTCTGCCTACAGGGACCTCCCGGCCCTGCAGACCGTGGGATACAGGGAACTCTTCGACCATTTCGACGGGAAATGTTCCCTCGAGCAGGCCGTGGAACTCATCCAGCGCAATACCCGCCACTACGCCAAGCGACAGCTGACCTGGTGGGGACGCGACAAGGACATTGAATGGATGACACTGTGATAGGACGAACTTACCAATCTATACCATGAAAAGACTTTTGACCATAATTGCGACTATTCTTGCTATGTCGATAGCTCAGACTGCTTACTCGCAGGATATGGACGATGTCGACGACGTTGAGGATATCGGTGTTGAAGATGTCGACATTGACTTGACCACCAAGAGCTATACATACAGGGGCCGATTGGGCGCCCAGGCTATGTTCAGGTTGCCAAAAAATGTCCAGGTTTCCGTCACCGAGGATGCCTGGTTCAAGGAGTTTCGTTCCTTTGACAGGCTCAATACCATGTTCGGCCTGACATACAGACCGCTGAAGTATCTTCGCTTTGGCGCATCCTATGGCCTTACTGCCATCTACAAGAAGAAGGATGGCGGACATTATTGGGATTACAGGCACAGGTTTTCCGCTGACGTGACGGGATCATACGCTGTCGGTGGCTGGAATTTCAGCCTGACAGAGAGGTTCCAGGCAGCTCCACGCCCAGACGGTTACAATCCTTACAAGTATCAGAAGGCGGACTATGCTCTCAGAACCCGCATCGCTGCCTCATACAGATTCAACAAGGTCCCTCTTGAACCTCTTGTATCGGTCGACATGAGGACGTTGCTGAACGGCGTTGACCCAAATTCTCTCGCTTTCACGCCAGAACAGGCAGGGAATGTGACTCCTCGTTTCAACAAGCTTGCTTGTGACAGGTTCAGGTTTCAGGGAGCTTTGACCTACAGGATAGACAAGCACAATGCCTTCCAGCTCTATTACAACTATGACTTCGGCGTCGACCATCCGGTCAAGGTCAATGACCAAGGCGTGTTGGAGCAATTCGACAGCAATGGCAATTTGCTGAGGTTTACGGACAAATCTTATGCTTCGACTGCAGGTTTGACATATAAATTTTCCATATAGTTGTCTAATATTCAGCTATATTTCATAAATTTGTGCATTAAAGCATAAATAAAACCCCTTTAAGACTATGGCAAAATTCGAAGTTAAGGTTGCTAAGAACGGTCAGTTCTACTTCAACCTCAAGGCCGGTAACGGCGAAATCATCCTCTCTTCAGAGATGTACACCACCAAGAGAGCTTGCATGAACGGTATCGCTTCAGTTAAGAAGAACGCTCCAGACGAGGGCAAGTTCGAGGTTAAGACTGCTGCAAACGGTAAGCTCCATTTCAACCTCAAGGCTGCTAACCATCAGGTTATCGGTTCAAGCCAGATGTACGCATCTGAGTCAGGTTGCAAGAACGGTATCGCTTCTGTTATGAAGAACGCTCCTGAGGCTGAGGTCGTTGAGATCGCTCCTGAGGCATAAGCAAAGCTTCGATAAAATATAAATGGCGACCCCTCGGGGCCGCCATTTCTGTTTTTGTGAGCCCTAGAGCTCCAGCTCGTTTCCTCGATAGAATTCGAGGAGCTCGGACTGATAGAGATACTCGAATCGGGCCTTCGCGAGGTCGGACTCCGCGGACATAAGTCGGGTCTTGGACTCGTTGAACTCGGTGATCCCGGACTTTCCGGTCTCGTACTTAGCCGTTGCCAGGTCGAATGCGTCCTGAGCGCTCTTGGCTGCCACCTTGCTGCTGAAATACTTGTCACGGGCACCCACGGCATTGTAGTAAGCCTGCTGAATCTCCTTGTAGAGACTCTTCTTGCTGCTCTCCAGCTGAAGCTCCTGGTTGTGTTTCTGGAGCTTTGCAGAACGTATCTGGTTCCTGGTCTGGAGACGGTCGAAGATAGGTACGTTGAGGCTGAGACCGAGGTACTGGCTGAAGTTGTTCTTTGCCTGCTGGCCGAAGTTGGCCGAAGCATAACCGGAAGAGGTGTAGTAGTTGGTGCCGATTCCTCCGTTGAGGGAAATCGTCGGGATGTATCCGCTCTTAGCTAGCTTGATGTTTCGGTCCGCATATGCAAGACGGACCATCTCGGACTTGATCGCCGGCTTGACCTGGACTGCCTCTGCATAGATATCCTCAGGACTCATCAGGAGCATGTCGTCGATGCCATCGGTGTCGGGACGGACGATGGAGAATCCTTCCGGAGAAGGAAGCTCGAGGAGCTGGCTCAGGTCGAGCAGGGCAAGGGAGAGGTTATTGCGGGCCTGGGTGAGCGATAGCGTGCTCTGCGCGAGGGTTGCCTCCTGCGCAGAAACCTCAGCTCGCGAAGACTTTCCGTTAGCTGCCATCTCGCTGAGTCGCTCGACCTGCATCTTGTCGATCTCCACCTGACTCTCGGCCACCTCGACTATCTCCATGTCGTAGAGTATCTGCACATAGGCCTGTGCTACCGCTACGCGGATGTCGTCCTTCGCCTTCTCGAGATCGGCGGTAGCGGCCTCGAGATCGAGCTTGCTCAGGGCGATGTTGTGGACATTCTGCAGTCCGGAGAATATCGGAACGTCTGCACCGAGGCTGAACGAGGTGCTGGTGGTATTTGCATTCGCATAGGTGTTGTCAGCGGTGAGGCCTCGTCCGAAGGAGAAGTTCTGGCTTGCGCTGCCGCTGATTCCAGGGAGTCTCCTGTTCTTGGCGGAGTTGACTGCGACATCCTTGCTCTCCACGTTGATGGCGCTCTGCTGTATGGTGATGTTGTTCTCCAGGGCATGCTCGATGCACTCCGCGAGTGTCCATTCCCTCTGCTGAGCTCCGGCGATGAGGCTCGACGCAAGAAGAATCGATGCTGTAAATATCTTTCTCATCTGCGCTCTGATCTTTATTCGTTGACGATTCTCGGACCACGTACGATGTCGCCCTTGCTCAGGCCGTCCTTCACCTCGATGTTGATTCCGTCGCTGAGTCCGGTGACGATGCGTATTCTCTTGTAGCTGCCGTCATCAGACTTCTTCTGCACGTATACGTCGTCTCCCTCGAACTCAAGGGCGCTCTCCGGAACTGAGAGTACAGCCTCTGCGCTTTCGAGGACGATCTCCGCGTTCGCGCTGTATCCTGAACGTATCGTGCTCTCGCTGTCGACGTTCACCGCAGCCTTGATCTCGAACTGGTTTGCGCCGTTCTTCTCGACGGCCTTAGGCGAGATGTACTCGAGGGTCGCGTCGAAGGAATAGTTCTGAAGCGCACCGATGGTGATCTTCACTGGAACGCCCTCGAAGAGCGAACCTACCTCTGTCTCGTCCACATTGCCGTCGAAGATGAGGTCCTTCATGTCGGCTACGGTCGCCACGGTAGTACCGTCGTTCATGGTGTTCGCCTGGATGACTGAATTACCCACCTTAACCGGAACGTCGAGGATGAGACCGGTGATGGTAGAGCGCACGAGGGTTGAGCTCGACTTAGCATTCGATGAGGACACGCCGTCGCGGATTACCTCGAGAGCATCCTGCGCGGCGGATTTCTCCTCCTTTGCCTGGTTGAGGGACTGGGTCGCCTTGTCGAATTCCTCTGCGCTGATGAGTTCCTTGCCGTAGAGGGTCTTCATTCGGTCGAAGTCAATCTGCGCCTGCTTGAGGTTGAGCTCAGCGAGACGTACGCGGCTCTGTGCCGAGCTCAGCGAGTTCATGTCCGGGATGACCTTGAGCTTCGCGATCACTTCGTTCTCCTGCACGGTCTCGCCTGCCTCCTTGTAGAGCTCGGCGATGATGCCGTTGATCTGAGGCTTGATGTCGACTTCGTTGCGCGGGATGATCTTGCCGGTTACGACGGCAGTGCGATGGATGTCCATCACGCTCGCCTCGAGCTCCTGATACTTGATCTCCTCTGGCTTCGACTTCTTGTAGAGGAACACGAAAGTCCATACAAAAATCAGTGCGACCAGCGCAAAACTAAGGTACTTGATGATCTTCTTCATATCGTTTTTCGTTTTTTATTCATCTCTCATTGCGTCCACAGGCTTGATGTGCATGGCTCTCATCGCCGGTGCGAGTCCGGCGGCGAGTCCCAGTACGGTCAGCAGCAGCGCTGCGCCGACGGCAAGGCCGAAACTGATCTGGAACGGTGTGCCGTCGTTCACTCCAGCCTCCACCATCGCCAGTATGCCGACGGTGAATACTATGCTTGCAAGGCCTGAGACCATGGTCAGAAGTACGCTCTCTGACATGATCTGACCCAATATGTCCGAAGGTGTCGCGCCAATCGCGCGGCGTATTCCTATCTCGACCGTCCTTTCCTTGACGGTAACCATCATGATGTTGCTGACGCCTATAGCACCGGCGAGCAGGGTGCCGAGTCCTATGAGCCATATCAGCATGTCCACTCCCCGGAAGATGTTGTCGACCAGGGTGAATATCTCTTCCGCGTTCAGGACGAACACGGCCGGCTTGTCAGTCTCGTCGAAGAGGTGCTCGCGTGCGATGATCTTTCGTATTCTCTTCTCCAGCGAGGACATCTTGACTCCGTCCTTTCCTATCATGCATATCAGGTCCACGTTCTCACCTCGGTGGTATATCTGCTGGGCGAGGGTGAGAGGAATGCTGACGGTCTCGTCGGCACTTCCGTTGATGCTGATGTTTCCGCTGTTGTTGTCGACGCCGACTATCTGGTAATAGCTGGATCCCACCTGGATGAAGGTTCCGCAAGGATCCCCTCCGTCCGGGAAGAGGGTCTCGTAAATCTTTTTTCCTACGACGCAGACCTTGCGCGCGTTGGCCTCGTCTACGGAGTTTATGTACCTTCCGTACCTGAGGTCAGGGGTCTCGATACGAGAGTATTCCGGGCGCACTCCCTTGATCGAACAGCTTGCCGAAAGCTCGCCGTTGACCGCGTTTCCGCCCCATACTGCTATGGTCGGAGTCACGACCTCAAGCTCTGGGACCATGATCTTCAGCCTCTCAATGTCCTTGACGGTGAGATTCCATGTCCTTCCCTCCTGCATGCCCTTGTACGGCTTCGTCGTCTCGGACGCGAAGAGGAAGGTCGAGTTGGTCGCGAAGCCCTCGAAGTTGCTCATCAGCTTCGCCTTCACTCCCTGTCCTCCGCCGAGCATGAACAGGAGCATGAACAGTCCCCAGAACACGCCGAAACCGGTGAGCAGGCTCCTGCTCTTGTTCCTGGTCAGCGTGTCGAACACCTCTCTGTATGAATCTACGTCGAATCTCATGCTAGTCTGCCCTCAATGCCTCTATTGGTCTTACACGACCCGCCTTCAGGGCCGGGATGAGTCCTGCTATGGTTCCTGCCACGATAAGTACTATGGTCGCCTCGATCGCGACGTCGAGTCCTACGGAGCAGTCTCCGGACGTCACGATGTGCTCGCCCATGATCTCCAGGTCTCCGTTGAAGATGGTGTTCATGTATTCGCATCCCAGCATGCCCAGCAGCATGCCTATGTACCCGAACACCGCCGTTATGCTGACGCTCTCCGCGATGATGAGCTTCACTATGCTGGCGGGTGATGCGCCGATGGCCTTCCTGATCCCGAACTCGTGCGTGCGCTCCTTGACCGTGATGAGCATGATGTTCGATACGCCGACGACGCCGCTGAGCAGGGTGAACAGACCCACGATCCACAGAGCGGTGGTGACGATGCCCATTCCCATATCCATCTGCAAATTCTGCTTGAAGCTGTTCCTTATCCACAGCGCACCCCTGTCGGACGGGTCGGCCCTGTGGTGCTTGTTGATGACAGCCCTGTAGCGGGCTTCGAACTCGTCATTCGCCTGTTCGGAGTCGAGTCCATGGAAGGTGAAGATGATCCTGTCCGGGTGGTCTCCCTTTGCGAATACGGTCCTGAGAGTGGTGTATGGCACATAGGTGTCCGATTCCATCATGCTGTTGTCGGTCTTGTATATGCCGACGATGACGAAGGAGTAATCGTCTACCTTCACTCTCTTTCCTATTATCCTTTCGATATTGATGTTCTCTCCGAAGAGGCGCTCGATGTCTGCCTGGGACATGACTATGCTCTTTCTCTCCTGCCTCAAGTCGTTCTCGTTGATATAGCGGCCGGCCAGTATCTTCTCCGGTCGTATCTTGTCCGAGAGGGGAGTCACGCCGGTCAGAGAGGTGGTGAAATGGCTTTTCCCGTTGCTGATGGTCAGGCTCGAGGCATGGACGATAGGAGCGACCTCGTCGATGTTGTCCGCGAACTGCGGGCTTGCGGTGATCTTCGTGTCCTCGTCGTCGAGTCTTATGCGTCGTCCCTGCTGCAGTCCGTCGAACGCGACCGAGGTCTGCCCCGGATAGATGGTCATGTTGTTCATCTGTACGTCCGCCATGTTCGCCTTCATGTTGTTCTTCAGACCGTTTCCGGCACCGAGGAGAATGATGAGCATGAAGATACCCCAAGCCACGGCGAAGCCTGTCAGGCAGGTTCGCAGCTTGTTGCGACGCACGGATTCCCATATTTCGTTCAGCAGGTCGAACATCTCGCTATTTCATTATGGTTGATGTTCCGAACGCGGATGCGTTGTGGAGGTCGTTCATCTCTATCTTGCCGATCAGGCCGTCCTTGATGTGCACGATCTTGTTGGTGCAGTTTGCGACTCCGCTCTCATGGGTGACTACGATGATCGTGACGCCTTCCTCCCTGTTGAGGCGTCCGAGAAGCTCCATCACCTCCACCGAAGTCTTAGAGTCAAGCGCTCCGGTAGGCTCGTCCGCGAGAATGATCTGCGGATTGGTGATCAGCGCCCTGGCGATGGCCACGCGCTGCTTCTGTCCGCCCGACATCTCGTTTGGATAGTGCTGGGCCCAGTCTGCGAGTCCGAGGCGGTCCAGGTATTCCATCGCCATCGCATGTCTCTTGCTGCGGCCCACTCCCTGATAGAATAGCGGCAGCTCGACGTTCTCGACGGCGGTCTTGAAGCTGATGAGGTTGAATGACTGGAAGATGAAACCTATCATGTGGTTCCTGTAGTCCGCGGCCTGCTTCTCGGTGAGACCCTTGATCAGTTTCCCATCGAGCCAGTATTCGCCTGTGTCGTAATCGTCCAGGATTCCCAGGATGTTGAGGAGGGTGGACTTACCCGATCCGGATGAGCCCATGATGGACACGAATTCACCCCTGTCTATGCTGAGGTCTATACCCTTCAGCACGTGCAGGGGCTGTCCGTTGTCGTATGTCTTGTTGACGTCCTTGAGTTCTAGAAGCATAGCGTTAAATTCAGGTGTTGCCAGTCACCAAAGTTATGCCATTTAGACGCAAGTATGTGCAGAAAGTTACAAAAATTCGTAATTATTCGTCCTGAGGCAGCTTTATTATCCTGAGGACGATGGCCACTGTTATCGCGGTGAGACCGAGTACGATGAATAGCCACTCCACCTTCGCCACCGCTTCGAGCTCGGTAGCATTGCTCAGGCTGGAGAATATCCTGCCGACTACCTTAGGCACGAAGTAGAGGCCCATGTTCTGTATCCAGTAGATCAGCGAGTACGCCGTTCCGAGGTTCTTCTCCGGGATGATCTTAGGTACAGAAGGCCACATGGCTGATGGCACGAGGGAGTATCCTATGCCGAGGAAGCCGATTCCGAGGTAACCGAAGAATGCAACTCCCTGCGGTGCGAACGCGATAGTGAGATGGCCCAGGAGCACGCAGAGCGCACCCGAGATCATCCAGAGCGTCGCCTTTCCCACCTTGTCGACGAGCACGCCGAACAGCGGAGTGAACACTATCGTGAAGAAAGGAATCATGGCGACCATGGTGCCGGCGGTTGAGGCTTCGATTCCGAAGCGTGGGATCACTACCGCGGTTCCGAACTTCTTGAAGGAGCTGACGCAGCAGTAGAAGGTGACGCAGAGAAGCCCGATCAGCAGGAATCTTGGATTCTTGAGCACGTCGAATATGTCGCTGAAGCGGAACTTGTTCTCTTCCGTGACTTCGCCTCTCTTGTAGGAGATGCCCTTCGCCTTGTCGAACTTGGCGTCGAGAAGGGTGAAGAATACCCATGCTATGCCGCCCAGGAGCAGGAACGCGAGTCCTACGAGCGCAGGTCTGGATGTGTCTGCCAGGGTGTAGAAGTCCTTCGGAACACCCACGATGAAGGGAGCCGCGATGAGCGCGATGCCGGTGCCCAGTCTGGCGATTGCAAGCTGGAGTCCCATCGCGAGGGACACCCTGCCGCCCTTGAACCACTTGGCGATGGAACGGGTAACGGCGACGCCCGCAATCTCGCTGCCCAGTCCGAAGGTCATCCTGCCGATGCGCCCGAGCGCGATGGCAGTGCCGTCGGGAAGGCCGGACGATACCGCATAGTAGGCGAGGGCTGCTCCTCCTACCATCATTCCGAGGAAGATGGATCCCATGATCCTGACGCCGAAGACATCGAGCAGTATGCCTCCAATGATGAGACCTCCGCAGATGCAGAGCAGGCTGTAGTCTCCGATGAAGTCTCCAAGCATGGCCGAATCCCAGCCGAGCTCGAGGGTCTCAGGGTTCTTGAAAAGATGCGATACCGTAGAGAACATGTCGTCGAAGAAATACGACGCGAACATCGGTATCACAAGACAGAAAAGAGCCGCCCAGCAGGCGGCTCCTTCTATTCTGAAGCCTTTCTTCTCAGGCATTATTTCTTGAGGTTAGGCTGCTCGAGACCATATCCCTTCTTCTTGTCCTCGAGCTTGAGGAGAAGAGCGATGACTACGGAGATGATACCGAAGCAAGCGAAGATGATCATACTGTTGGTGTAGTCGATGACGCCGTCAGCACCGGTGTTCGCCTGGTTGACCTTACCGATCATGATAGGAACCATTGAGAGGCCGATGTTCTGGATGTAGAAGATCACCGAGTAGGCTGTACCGAGAAGCTTCATAGGGATGATCTTCGGAACTGAAGGCCACATCGCAGAAGGAACGAGACCGAATGCGATTCCGAGGAGTATCATCACGAAGATTGCGAGGATCCAGCTGTTGAGAGGCAGTGCGAAGATTGCGTGTACGGCGGTGAGGATGATACTGCCGATGAGCATGAGGGTCGCACCCTTCCCATACTTGTCATATACGCCGCCGAAGAGCGGGGTGAGGATGATGGTGCCGAAAGGAAGCATCGCAGGGATGAGTCCGGCGACGTTCTCGGCTACGCCATACTTGAACACCATGAGCTTGGTAGCGAACTTGAGGAATGGGAACACGCCTGCGTAGAACATGAGGCAGAGCACTGCGATGTACCAGAAGCCCTTGTTGACGAAGAGGGTCTTGAGGTCAGCGAACTTGAAGCCTTCCTCTGGGTCTGACTCCATGATTGCGGAAGCTGAAGCGTCCTCCTTCTTGTCCATCACGCAGTAGACGATGAAGCTGATCATACCGATGCAGAGCATTGCTGCGCCGAGTCCTACCGATGCGGAAGCGGCACCCATGTGCTTTGCGAAAGGAAGTGCGAAAGCGAGCGCACCTGCGGTACCGATACGGGCGAGAGCCACCTGGAGACCCATCGCGAGGGCAAGCTCATGGCCTGTGAACCATTTTACGATGACCTTGCTGACGGTGATTCCGGCGATCTCGCAACCCACGCCGTAGGTCGCGAATCCAACACATGCCCATATTACCTGCATTCCGTATGTGCCTATGCCGAAAGGAAGGGTGAGGGTGCCCTCGAAAGGATGACCTACCGCATACCACTTGATGAGCGCACCTCCGAACATCAGGGCAGTCGAGAGTATACCGGTGAAGCGGATACCGAACTTGTCGAGGATGATACCTCCGAAGAAGAGGAGGAGAAGGAATACGTTGAAGAATCCATAGGAACCGGAGAAGAATCCGTATTCGTCACTTGACCAGCCGAGACCTCCGTCCGACACCGATGCGGTGAGGAGTGGCTCGAGTGGGGACATCACGTCCGTGAAGAAGTATCCGAACATCATGGTGCAGGATACGATGAGCAGCGCGGTCCACCTTGCGGCAGAGCTGTCGCTGAGCTTTTTGCTGATAGCCTGTGTCATTTTATCTATGATGAATTAATATCGACTCAATCCTTGCGAAGATAAGCTTTTTATGCGTTTTGTCAAAAAAAGTCTTAACTTAGCACCTATGTATTCATACCTGGATAAGATAGATAATCCGGACGATCTGAAGAAAGTGAATCAGGCTGAACTCGGGCGAGTGTGCTCCGAGCTTCGCGAGTATATGCTCGACTGCTGTTCGCGAAATCCCGGCCATGTGGCTTCCAGCCTTTGCTCGGTTGAGATAATAACAGGTCTCCACTACATATACGATACTCCGTCGGACAAGATCGTGTTCGACGTGGGACATCAGGCCTATGCCCATAAGATCCTTACGGGCAGGCGTGATGCTTTCCGTACGCTTCGCCAGAAGGGCGGACTCAGCGGCTTCCCTAAGATGGACGAAAGCCCATACGATGCATTCGGCGTCGGACATTCTTCCACATCCATCTCTGCGGCTCTCGGATATGCCGAGGCAGCGAGAATCAAGGGTGACGGCACGAAGGCTGTGGCCGTGATCGGTGACGGAGCCCTTACCGGTGGCCTCGCTTTCGAAGGCATGAACAACGCTGGCGACAGCCATTCCGACATACTCGTAATTCTCAACGACAACAACCACTCCATCGACGAGGCCAGAGGAGCCATCCATGAGCACCTGCTTCGTCTCACGACCAACCCTTCCTACAACAAGATCAAGGGTAAGGTCTGGGAAAGGATGGGGGACAGCAATGCCCGAAACTTCGTTCACAGATGGAGCAAGGGCCTCAAGTCTTACATCGTGAAGAAGTCCGGAGGAGACCTTTTCGAGTCCCTCGGTTTCAGATATTTCGGACCTATCGACGGTAACGACATCCAGCAGGTGGTCGACACTCTGCGTGCCGTGAAGGATCTCAAGGGACCGCGTATCCTGCATTGCGTCACCACCAAGGGTTATGGATATGCCCCTGCAGAGGCGGATCCTACCGTATGGCATTCTCCTGGAAAGTTCGATCCGGAGACAGGTGAGCGAGTGAAGTCAAACAAGAGCGCAGACCGCTATCAGGACGTGTTCGGCGAGGTTCTCGTGGATCTGGCAAAGGACAATGAGAAGATAGTGGGCATAACTCCAGCCATGTCCAGCGGATGCGGAATGAACAGCTTCTCCCAGCAATTCCCGGAGCGTTTCTTCGATGTCGGAATCGAGGAGGAGCATGCGGTGACTTTCTCTGCCGGACTCGCGGCAGGCGGACTTCGACCAGTCTGCAACATCTACTCTTCGTTCTCTCAGAGAGCTTATGATCAGATCATCCATGACGTGGCTCTCCAGAACCTTCCTGTCGTGTTCTGCTTCGACAGGGCGGGTGTAGTGGGCGAGGATGGACCTACCCACCACGGAGCGTTTGACATGGCAGCATACAGGAGCATTCCTAACATGACCATTGCCTCGCCTCGCGATGAGCTTTCGCTGAAGAATATGATGGGCATAGCGATACGACATGATGGCCCATTTATTATAAGGTATCCGCGCGGAGGCGGAGAAGGTGTCGAGTGGAAGTCCGCACCTTATGCTGAAGTTCCGGTAGGAAAGGGTGAGAGACTTGTAGAGGGCTCACGTGTTGCAATACTCGGTATCGGGCCGGTGTGCAACAGGGCTGTGGAGGCGGCCGAGGCCTTCAAGGCTGAGACAGGTGAGTCTCCAGCCGTATATGATATGAGGTATATAAAACCGATAGATACAGACATACTCGCAGAAGTTGCCAATAACTATGACTGCGTGATCACGCTCGAGGACGGATGTGCTGCCGGAGGACTCTTCGGAGCCGTTGCGGAGTACCTTGCGTCGTGCGGATCAGCGGTCCGTCTGCGTCACGCGTCAATACCTGATAAGTTCGTCCCTCAGGCAAGCAGGGGCGACCTTCTGAGGGATTGTGGGCTTGATTCAGAGAGCATTTTCGGCATGTTGCAGGAAGAAATGAAAAAGTAAAGATTTTTGCGAATTTATTTGCAGAATCAGTTTTTATCTCTATCTTTGCAATCCCTTTCACAAGCATCTCGGTGCAGCCGAAGGAAATTGCCGATATAGCTCAGTTGGCTAGAGCACGTGATTTGTAATCTCGGGGTCGTGGGTTCGACTCCCTCTATCGGCTCCCGAAGTTTGACTTAAATTGGGCAGATACCAGAGTGGCCAAATGGGGCAGACTGTAAATCTGCTGGCTTACGC
>JAKSJQ010000042.1 GCA_024402115.1 Bacteroidales bacterium
CATGAAACCTTCACATCATTTTGTCATGGCAGCACTTGCCTCGCTCGTCCTCGCAATATCCTGCAGTCCGGACGGGCCTCTCAGTGTGGCAATCAGCGCCGCCGACACTCCGACCAATTCAACATTCAGGGCAATCAAGGCAATAGATGACAGCACGGTCTGGGCGGCCGGTTCCGGAAATACCGTCGCAAGAACAACCGACGGAGGCGAAAGCTGGGATGTGTTCACTGTCGGCGATTCGCTCAGGACCGAATTCCGCAGCCTGATGGCCTGGGACGCAAACACGGCACTTGTCTTCACCATCGACTCCCCTGCCGTAGGCTACCGTACCGATGACGCCGGCCGCAGCTGGAAACAGGTCTACTACAATGCTTCCGAGGGGATGTTCATCGACAGCGTCTGCTTCCTTGACGATCTGCACGGAGTGGCTGTCGGCGACCCGATCGACGGCCGGATCTTCGTCATCACGACCAGTGACGGAGGCAGGACCTGGACAGAGATGCAGGGCCCGGAGAACCCTGGAGGAATGTTCGCAGCATCGAACACTTGCGTGACAATGGTACCTCCGTCCACCGTCCTCATAGCTGCCAGCAGCTCACAGGTCCATATCCTGTCACAGGATAATGGGTGGCGTACGGTCGAGACCCCGATTGCTAGAGGTGCAGACAATGGCTGCGACGGCTGCTACGGCATCCGGATGCTGGACTCGGACCACGGTTTCCTCTACGGTGGCAATTATGAATATGTTACCAATGCCAGCGGCGTGCTTGCCTATACCAGCGACGGTGGCAGCAGCTGGGTCCCGTGCGAGAATGGAATCCACGGCTTCGTTTCGGCTTTGGAAATCATCCAGCCGAATGCCGGTTCTTGCAAGAAGGGGTCACGGAAGGCCGGTGAATGGCTGATCGCCAGCGGTTCGGACGGTATTTCGGTATGCCATGACGGTGCTTCCGCTATCTTTTCCGGCAGCGGCAGTTGCCACTGGGAAAGCATTTCCGCATTGCTTCCCGACGGCATCAGCGGGTACCATGCACTTTCCTCCACCGGCACCACCATCTGGGCCGCCGGCAGCCACGGCCACATCGCCCGCATCCATCTCCGATAGCCGGCTCGCCGCGGCCGTTCTGGGGGCCCGACGCCAGAACACCAGGTGGGCGTAACTAATTGATAGACAGACTGATAAGCAAATAGCCTTCGGCGGAATGGCCGAAGGCTAAAGTCTTAAGTAACTGATACTGAATCAGTTAGAGGAACCAAACGAAGCCGGAAGCGCCAGACAAAGCCCGAAGCGCCAAACAAAGCCCAAAACATCAAGCGATGCCTATAGCGCCAAAACAAAGCCTGAAACACCAAGCGATGCCCGAAGCACCAAACGACGCCTAGAGCCAGGCCCGAAAGGCCAGCCCCGAACCTAGTACCTCAGATAGAACTTGTAATACCAGAAGGCAACGGCAGCAGCGATGAGGATGAGTACAAGAAGGAAATTCCTGAACCTTCTCCAGCGCTTTTTGGCAGCAGCCTTAGGATCCACAGACTCGAGAGCCGGGAACTTGGCGATAGAAGTAAAGTAAGAGCCGAAAGCCACATTCACAAGAATCTGCGCATTGACAGCCCAGCCGTTGGCATTGAGCACAGGAGCAAGATTGCGCCTGCGGAGCTTCATCCAAGCCATCACGACAGAAGGACCAGAGATAGCCACAGCGAGGATAGCCAGAAGGATGAACACATTGTAGAATGGACTGATGATAGCCATCACAGCCGAACCGATCATGCCCAGAGCCATGCCTATCGCAGCGAAGATACCGGCGAACTTGGCGATGTCGAACGGAGCTTTTGCTGGAGCCGCAGGAGCTGCAGCAGCCTCCCCAGCCTCGGCAGGAACAGGAACCTGGATCGCATTCGCCTTTTCGGTAATGCTGCCCATCGACTTCGCCTCCTTCTCGGCAACAGACTTGTTGATTCTGTCAGAGATAGTCCTTCCGAACTTTTTGTAAGGAGAAAGGAACGCCTGGCGAACACTGACAGGATTGTCGACGATCTTCACCACGGTAGCATCGTAGTCAAGGCCGTCACGGTCGTAGAACACAGCATTTGTGCCCACGCGGAGATTGTCCACGCGACCTTCGGTAAGAACGGCAGCGACAGTCATCGACTTGCCGGTAGACTTCGAAACACAGTTGCAGTAGATGATGTACATACCGCTGAGACCGGCCATGTCACCATGCTTGCCCATGTCGGCAACCCTGATACAGAGATCGAGACACCTCTGGTCGAGATAGAGCTTGCCGGCCTGGAAGATAGCAAGACAGTCCTTGTCATAGAAATCATCCATGGTGATGTAATTCCTGAGAAGGCCGTAGAAATTCTTGTAGAGACGCACGAACCTGTCGACCTCGTCGATGCTGTTTGCCTCAGCCTCGAGAGCCTTGTCCTGCTCTACGAGAGCGAGAAGGGCAGCCTTTGCATCGGCCTTGAGGATCTCCTCCACCTTCTCGAGACCCAGAGCCTCGACACACTCGCCAGCCTTCGCACCCTTCCATGCGGAATAGGCAGCGAACTTGGCAACGACAGCATTCCACTGCTCCTCGGTCACTGACTCGGCACCCGGATAGTCGACGTCGAGAACGAGAGACTTCACGGCAGCCATCGCAGCCTGCCATGCAGGGTTGACTGCAGTAAGAGAAAGCTCTGAAGAGCCGTTCACGCGTGCGAGAGGATAAGAAGCAATCTCATCCGTGCAGGCAGCGAGGTTGTTCGCGCTGATTTCGCTGACCTTTGCTACCTGGATATCGAGAGCCGCAGTAGTCTCGCTGTCGAAGACAGAAAGTTTGCAGCGCATGAAGTAGTCCGCAACCTTGTCCTTCACAGCCTCGACGGCAGCAAGCGCAGCCTCGGTATTGTCACCGTATGGAAGAACACCCTCGGCAGCCTTTGCAGCGCACCATGCTGAATAGTCGGCACAGGCAGCATAGAAAGCCTCGATCTGGTCGGCATTCACACCCTGGACACCGCTGCGGTCAGCCGAACCGCCTGTAGCAGCGACAGCAGCCTCGATGACAGCCTTGAGAGCCTCGTCCGAAGTAGAGGCAGGAGTGATCACACCGTCGCCGTTGAACTGCGAATCCGCAAAGATCGCAACAGAATCGCTGCTCTCCGCAAGAGAGATGCTCTCCTTCTCGAGCCCGAGATTCGAGAGAATCTGCTTTGCAGAATCGTAGATCTTCTTTCCGGTCTCATTCTCCTGGTTGATGTTTGAAAGCTCGAGGGTATCCTCACCCTTGAGAAGGACATCGGAATCCTTGAGAACTGAAGTAAGGTACTGGGCGGTAGCGACGATCTCGCCTACGCGGATCTTGCCATCCTTGTCCGAATCGATGAGGTCGAGAGTCTTCTGATCGAACTCGAGACCGCTTGTAGGGCAGCTGAGGACAGTCCAGAGCTTCTGGTCAAGCTCGCCGAGATGCTTGATGTCCTCGCCGCAGGAAATATCCACACGGCTTGTACCGCCGATTGATTTGAATTTCCAATTGTAAGTATTGTTTTCCATGTTGAAATGATTTTATTCAGTTATGAGATGCTCTTCACGCTCATGAACCTGAGAGCGCGGGTGATAAGACGCGGAAGCGGCTTGCGATCGTCCTTGTTCGCGAGATTCAGGAAGAGACCCCACTTCTTGAGGATAGGGATCTTGAATGTCTCGACAAGCTCGATGAGCGTTCCGTCAGGATCCTCGACATAGGTGAAGCGGCCATCGGCTGCCTCCATCTTGAAATCGGTACCGCTGTCGCAGATGAAATCGCCGCCGAGAGACTTGATCCTCTCGCGCATGCCCTCCATGTTGCGGACGTCGTAGCAGATCTGGATAAAGCCCGGGTCGCCCCACATCCTGCCCTCGAAAATCTTCTTCGGAGTGCGGTCGAAAGCCTGGAGAAGCTCGATGCATGCAGTTCCGTAAAGATCCGACAGAGGTCCCTCCGGCTTACCCGAAGACTCCAGGATCACCCTGCGGAAACGTCCCTCGCCGCCCGGAAGCGCCTTGAGGTCCTCGAACTCCCCTGTCTGGTCATATACGACCTTGTCATATCCGATGAGCTTTGCATAGTATTCGATCGAACGTTCCATGTCGGTAACGCCGATCACGGCACCGTGGGTGCCACCGGTAGCATGATCCTTCAGATCCACGAAAACATACGGATCCTCGACAACCTCGAAGATGTTGCCATACGGGTCCCTGAGGTAGAAATGGCGCGGGCCGTACGGAGACGGAATGATATCCGTGATCATGGTACCTCCCTCGACCGTCTTCAGATGCGCGTAGGCCTTCCCGATATCCGTAGCCTTGATCTTGCAGACAGAGATACCTTTGTCGCCGAGCATCGCAGGCTCGGCTGGAGGGGTGATGTTGTTGTCCTTAGGCTCCCACACCTCGAATCCGCCGCCGCCCCTGAGGTTCACGGCCAGGACGGCCCTCCTCGGTCTCGGCTTGCCACCGGTATAGGGAAGCATCCTCTCGGCAACGCCGTAGTCGTCGACCACCTTGATGTCGCATCCGAATGCCTTGATGTACCAGTTGTAGGCCTCCACGACGTCGAAGACGCCTACGCCCACCTGCTGTACGCCACAAACTACTGTGTTATCTTTCATGTATCTTTGTTATTTGTTTTTCTACGTAGCCGAAACCCTGCCCGCAAGCTTGAAGAACAGGCACGGGATATATTTCTTGATATAGACCATCAGCAGCTCCACACCGCCGATAAGCTTGCGGTGCCTGCCTTTCGCGATTGCCCTGAGGGCTATCCGGGCGCACTTTTCCGAGCTCATGCCGTTCGCCTGCCCCTGGTCCATCGAGGCATGCGTGCTGCCGTCTCCAAGGACGGCGCTCTTGCTGATCGGGGTGTTGATCCTTCCCGGAATGAGGAACGTCACCCTCACGTTCGGGTTCTCGATCTCGAGGGACTCGAAGAAACCGAAGAGGGCGTGCTTCGAAGCACAGTATGCAGAGCGGAGCGGGAATCCGAACAGTCCCGAGATGGAACTGGTGACCGCAAGGCTGAAGTGTTCCTTGCCGACGATGTGGGACGAGAGTTTCTTTGCAAGACGGACAGGTCCGAAATAATTCGTTTCCATCACCTTCCTGTCGACTTCGATATCCGTCTCGAAAGTGAGCGCCCTCTGCGATATTCCGGCATTGAGCACCATCACATCCATATCCATCCCTGCCTCATCGAAGGCGGCAGCGAACGAATCTATCGACTCCCCGGAAGCCATGTCCACAGTGAAGACCGCCGTCTTTGCCGGAGCGCACTGCACCGCTACGGCGTCAAGCCTCTCCCTGTTCCTGCCAAGCAGAATAAGTTCCGCACCAGCCTTCGCGAACTGGACGGCAAGCGCAGCTCCGATACCGGAACTCGCACCCGTGATCAATACTCTTTTTCCCTTGAAATCCATGATGGTAAGAAATCATACTAATATAGCCCGAAAAGCGTAAAAAAGCAAAATAAAGAGGAATTATTGCTATATTAGCAATATGCAGGAGATAGTGCTGGAAACTTCATGCGGCCCGATCAGGGGCACGGTGCGCGGCGGAACGATGATATTCCGCGGCATCGACTATGCCCGATGCGAAAGGTTCGCCCCGGCAATCCCTGTCGAGTCGTGGGAAGGGACATACGATGCCCGGGACTATGGTACCGTCTGCCCCCAGCGTTCCTGCCGGCTTGCCAGCGTCATCGGCGCCGAGAAGGGAGCGTACATCGACGAGCACAGGCTGTGCCTGTCGGTCTATGCGCCTGAAGGTGCACGGGACCTGCCTGTGATGGTGTGGATCCACGGCGGAGCCTTCGTCACCGGAGGCAGCGAGGAGAAGCGCTACAGCGGCGAAAGGCTGGTAGCCGAGGGCAACGTCATCGTCGTCAAGATCTCCTACAGGCTTGGCGCCCTGGGCTATCTGTGGATGCCCGGCAAAGGCGCGGCGAATCTCGGTCTCGAGGACCAGAGGACAGCACTGGAATGGATACGCCGGAACATCTCCGGCTTCGGCGGCGACCCGGACAATATCACCGTCTTCGGACAGTCCGCGGGAGCCTTCTCGATAGCCGCCCTGATCGCCACTTCCAAGGACCGCCTGCCGATGCGCAGGGCAATACTCCAGAGCCCTCCGCTGGGCACATCCATGCCTGAAGCAAAGGCTGAAAAGATAGCACGCAAATTCTTGAAGGTCTTGGGAAAAGACCCGTTTACCGCAAGTATAGATGAGATACTGGATGCGCAGGAAAAGATAGACGGAAAGAGCCTTTCGCCGATGTTCCAGCCGATAGTCGCAGACGCCACCGCAATACCGGAATGCGTCCCTTCCGACTTCGAGATCGTCTGCGGACACACGGAGCACGAAACCTCTCCTTTCCTGAGAAAGATACTCGGCAGATCCCTCGGCAGACCGCTGGGAAGGGCCGTCGTCAGGGCCTCATCCGACAACGTATTTGTCAAGCCCGCCAGGGCATACCTCGAGAAGTACGGAAAGCTTGGGATAAGCGCCACGGAATACCATCTGACATGGCATCCGGAAGGCAATCCGCTAGGTTCATGCCACTGCATCGAGATGCCTTTCCTGCTAGGTTTCCGGGAAGACTGGAAGGACTCTGCGATGATGCAGGTCACACCGCACGGCGAGTTCGAAAGGATCAGCAGGATTTTCCTCAGGGCATGGACAGGTTTTGCAAACGGAAAGGGTTTCCCGGACATAGCGTCCGCCATCGATACAGCCCAGCGCAAACAGGCTCTGAGAAAGCAGATGGAGGCGCTCCGATCAAGCACCACACAGAGTCAGGCCGCCGAGTCGGAGGCCATCGCGAAAGCCATAATGCAACTTCCTCAGTGGCAGAATGCAAAGACCGTTCTCCTGTACAATTCCATCAACGCTGAAGTCGACACTTCCCTCCTTCTTTCAGCACAGGGGAAACGCATACTTCTGCCAGTCGTGGAGGGCGACAGCCTGGTCCTGAGAGAATACCGGAAGGACAGCCTGGTACCCGGTTACAAGGGAATCATGGAGCCTTCATCTGACTGTCCTTCGGCCGATCCGGCGATGGTGGACCTGGCGCTCGTTCCCGGCGTGGCGTTCGACCGGAGGTACCATAGGCTCGGAAGGGGCAAGGGCTTCTATGACCGGCTCCTGCCGTTGCTGTCATGCCCGGTAATCGGAATGGGATTCAGCTGGCAGGTTGTCGATTCCGTACCGGTTGAATCCCATGATATCTTGCTTTCCGGAGTAGTCACCCCGGAGGGTCTTGTCTAGCTTATTTCCCTACGATATTGTACCCCTTGTCGAGCAGGGCTTTGCGTATCTCTTCGCAATGCTCGTGGTTTCTCGTCTCGAGGCTGACGCGGAGCTGGCATGAGGTCACGTCCGCGGTTGCGGCTGTTCTCTCGTGGTTGACCGCTGTGATGTTGGCTCCGAGGGATGCGATGATGCTCGAGATTGCGACGAGCTGGCCCGGCTTGTCCGGAATCTCGATGGTGAAGGTGCACTTGCGTCCGCTCTTCTCGAGACCGCGGGTGATGATTCGGTTCAGGAAGTTGACGTCGATGTTGCCGCCGCTGACGATGCAGACCGTCTTCTTGTCCCCGACAGGAACCTTGTTGAACATCACGGCTGCAACTGAAACGGCTCCTGCGCCCTCTGCGATGAGCTTTCTCTTCTCGAGAAGCTGGATGATCGCTGCGCAGATCTCGTCCTCTGTCACAGTCACGATTTCGTCCAGGAGGCTCCTGCAGAGCTCGAAGGTGTTGTCTCCAGGCTGTTTGACGGCGATACCGTCAGCGATGGTATGCACAGAGTCGAGACGCTCGATCTGGCCGTCATGGACACTGTTGAACATGCTTGGTGCGCCTTCCGCCTGCACTCCGTAGACCTTGACCTTCGGGTTGAGCTGCTTGATGGCGTATGCCACGCCGCTTGCGAGTCCGCCGCCGCCGATTGGCACGATGACCTGCTCGACTTCAGGAAGCTCATCGATGATCTCAAGGCCTATGGTACCCTGTCCGGCGATCACGAGCGGATTGTCGAACGGGTGCACGAATGCGAGGCCTCTCTCTTCCTTGAGCTTGAGAGCGTAGTTGTATGCGTCGTCATAGACACCCGGAACGAGACAGATCTCGGCTCCATAGCTTCTGGTTGCCTCGACCTTCGAGATCGGAGCTCCTTCAGGAAGACAGATGGTGGCCGGGATGCCGTAGCTCTGGGCTGCAAGCGCAACGCCCTGGGCGTGGTTTCCGGCCGAGCATGCGATCACTCCCCTCTGCCTCTCCTCGGGGCTGAGCTGGGAGATCATGTAGCCTGCTCCCCTGACCTTGAAGGATCCGGTCACCTGGAGATTCTCGGGCTTGATGTATACATTCGTTCCGAGAGACGGGGTCTTGATGAGGCTGGTCTGGCGGATCACGCTCTTGAGGACGTGCGACGCCCTGTAGATATGGTCGAGTGAAAGTTTCTGTTCTGACATCGTTTTTGTAACCAAAGTAAACGCAAATGTACGCCAAATTCACAAAAAATCGCTTAAATTGCGAAAATATGAAACATATCGACATCTCCACTCTGGACGAGCTCAAGGAAGCTCTGTACTACGATGAAGTCAGGAACTTCATTTTCAGGAAACTGGATTTCATGCCGGTCGAGGCGATGGCTTCGAAGGCGGTGTTCAAGGACTGCATCTTCATGGGATGCTATCTCTCGCAGGATCTGTACGAGAAGGTGCAGAAGGACAATCTCGTGATTTCCAACCTCAGTGCGACTTTCAGGCTCCCGAAGCGCCTGTACACGGCCAGGGACCTGTATGAGGGCTACGTGCAAGGCAAGCCGGAGACGTTCGCCAACACCTACGACCAGCGCATCTACAGGCACTATATCTCTGCCGGAAAGGAGATCAATTCCGATTCCAACATCAAGGAGGCGATGATACGCGTCCTCCACGACCACTCGATCACCGATTTCCTGCACGATTTCATCGACAGCTTCGATGAGAAGAAGATAGTCGGGGTCATGGGCGGCCACGGGATCGAGAGGACGGCTCCGTCCTACATGGAGATCGTCCGTTTCAGCAAGATTCTCACCGAGAAAGGCTACCTGCTGATCTCGGGCGGCGGTCCGGGTGCCATGGAGGCTACCCACCTCGGAGCATGGATGGCCGGCAGATCGGAGGCAGAGACGGTGGATGCAGTCACCATGGTCTCGAAAGCTCCTTCATTCAGGGATGAATACTGGCTCGACGTTGCTTTCCAGGTCATGGAAAAGTATCCGCAGGAGAATGGATATGTCAGCCTCGGCATCCCGACCTTCCTCTACGGGCATGAGCCGGCTACGCCTTTCGCGACCCATATCGCCAAGTATTTCGAGAACAGTATCCGCGAGGACAAGATTCTCACGATAGCCAAGGGTGGAATCGTCTATACCCCAGGCAGCGCAGGTACCATGCAGGAGATATTCCAGGATGCGAACCAGAACCACTACCAGAGCTTCGGCTATGCCAGCCCGATGGTGTTCCTGGGAAGGAAGTTCTGGACCGGGGAGATGCCGGTAATCCCTCTTTTCGAGGCGATGATTGCCAACGGCAGATACAAAAACCTGATCATCTCGCTGGTGGACGGAAGCGACGAGGCCGTGGAGGCCATTCTCGATTTTACAGAAAAGGCATAATGTTTATCGTTTAAGTAATCGGCACTTATTATTTATTTGATTATTTTTGCAGCCGCAAAAACGAACATGACGATATGAAAGTAATGAAATTTGGCGGCACTTCAGTCGGAAGCGCCCAGAGAATGAAGAATGTAGCAAAGCTTGTGCTCGACGGTCAGAAGAACCTTGTCGTTCTCTCTGCCATGTCAGGAACCACGAACAGCCTTGTCGAGATATCCAACTACCTCTCTCTCGGAAACAGGGAGAGCGCCCTCGAGGTTGCCAACAAGCTTTTCACAAAATACGTCCAGCATGTGGACGAGCTCTACAGCACCCCTGAGTACAAGGAAAAGGGCATGGCCCACATCAAGGAGCGCTTCGACTACATCAGGTCTCTCACCAGAGAAGTTTTCACCAGCGCAGAGGAGAAGATCATGCTTTCACAGGGCGAGCTCATCTCGACCGGCATGTTCCACCTCTACCTCCTCGAGCAGGGTGTGAATTCGGTTCTTCTCCCTGCCCTCGACTTCATGAAGACAGACGAGAACGGAGAACCTGACATGCAGTTCATCAGGGAGCGCATCAACTCGACACTCGTGCAGAACCAGGGCTATGACATCTACATCACCCAGGGATTCATCTGCCGCAACGCATTCGGCGACGTGGACAATCTCCAGAGAGGCGGCAGCGACTATACCGCTTCGCTCCTCGGCGCAGCCATCCAGGCTGACGAGATCCAGATCTGGACCGACATCGACGGAATGCACAACAACGACCCTCGTTTCGTGGAGAACACCAAGCCTGTTTCAGACCTCTCTTTCGACGAGGCTGCAGAGCTTGCATACTTCGGTGCAAAGATCCTCCACCCTACCTGCGTCCTTCCGGCAAAGAGCAACAACATTCCCGTAAGGCTTCTCAACACGATGGACCCTCAGGCCCGCGGAACCAACATCTCTTCAGTGCAGTACCGCGACAGGATCGCAGCAATCGCCGCAAAGGACAACATCACTGCAATCAGGATCCACTCTGGCCGCATGCTCCTCGCCTACGGCTTCATGCGCAAGGTGTTCGAGATCTTCGAGACCTACAAGACTCCTATCGACATGATCTCTACCTCGGAGGTAGGCGTTTCCGTCACGATCGACAACAACTCCAACCTTGACGCGATCGTCGACGACCTCAAGAAGTACGGCATGGTAGAGGTTGACAGGAACATGGTCATCATCTCCATCGTCGGCGACCTCGAGCCATACAGCCACGGCTACGCAGGCAAGATCTTCAGCTCGCTCTCGGAAGTTCCGATCAGGATGATCTCTTACGGCGGCAGCAGCCACAACGTATCCATCCTCGTGAAGGCAGAGGACAAGATTCCGGCACTCAAGGCTCTCAGCGCAGGCCTTTTCGACTAATCTGAATTACATGGCAGCCGTCCCTGCGGCTGCCATTCACATTTTAAAACGAACAAACCATGACCCGATTCCCTATCGAAAAATTCAGGACCATCCCCACTCCGTTCTACTACTATGACCTCGACGTACTCCGCGCCACTCTCGCCAGCATCCGTGAGAACCAGGACAGGTACGGGTACCATGTTCACTATGCCGTAAAGGCCAATGCCAACCCTGTTCTCCTTGCCGAGATCCGCAAGGCCGGCCTGGGCGTCGACTGCGTGAGCGGAAACGAAGTCAAGTGTGCAGTCGAGAACGGTTACGATCCTGCAAAGATAGTTTTCGCCGGTGTCGGCAAGTCTGACTGGGAGATCGGGTACGCTCTCGAAGCAGGTATCGGCTGCTTCAATGTCGAGTCTCTGCCTGAGATGGAGGTGATCAACGAGATCGCCGCATCCAAGGGCAAGGTTGCGCAGATCGCTCTTCGCGTAAACCCGAACATCGACGCGCACACCCACCATTACATCACTACCGGTCTCGAGGAGAACAAGTTCGGAATCGGTCTCTGGGAGCTTGAGAGCGTGATCGCGAAGTCGATGGAGATGGACAATGTCAACTTCGTCGGCCTTCATTTCCACATCGGTTCGCAGATTCTTGACACTGCCCCATTCCAGGAGCTCTGCAACAGGATCAACGATCTCCAGAACCAGCTCGAGAGCAAGGGCGTAAGCCTCAAGTCGATCAATGTCGGCGGCGGCTGGGGTGTCGACTATCAGGATCCGGACGGCAATCCCGTGCCTGATTTCGATTCCTATTTCGCATCCTTCAGCAAGTATCTCCAGCTCCGTCCGGGCCAGGAACTTCATTTCGAGCTCGGCCGTTCGGTGATCTGCCAGTGCGGTTCGCTCATCACCAAGGTCCTCTATGTCAAGAAGGGCCAGAAGAAGCAGTTCGCAATCGTGGACGCCGGAATGAACGACCTCATCCGTCCGGCTCTCTACCAGGCATACCACAAGATCGAGAACATCACCTCTGCCCAGCCTGTCGAGAAGTATGACGTCGTAGGCCCTGTCTGCGAGTCATCCGACTGCTTCGGAAAGGATGTCGAGCTTGCCGGAACATCACGCGGTGACCTCGTTGCCCTGCGCTCTGCCGGTGCCTACGGTGAGATCATGGCGATGAGATACAATCTCCGCGATCTCGCAAAAGCTTATTACTCAGAATAATACGCATTTTCCTGTAGGTACGGATTGCCTACAGGAAAACAAATAAGCAATTATATATCAACTAGTTATGAAGAAAATACTGTATCTCGCAGCTGCGGCTCTTATGATGGCTGCCTGCAATTCAAAGCCTGAGGAGCCTGTCGTAAGGATAGAGACTACAATGGGCAATGTCAAGGTTGTGCTCTACAACGACACCCCGATCCACCGCGACAATTTCCTGAAGCTTGTCGACGAGCATTTCTATGACGGCATCCTGTTCCACAGGGTGATCGACAATTTCATGGACCAGTTCGGCGACCCTGACTCGAAGACCGCAGAACCTGGTGCTCCGCTTGGCGAGTCCGATGCAGGATATACTCTTCCGGCAGAGATCCTTCCGAACCATTTCCACAAGAAGGGTGCGATGAATGCTGCCCGCCAGGGCGACGACGTGAATCCTGACAGAGAGTCGAGCGGTTCACAGTTCTGTCTCTTCAAGGGCCGCACCTTCGAAAGCGAGGCCGAGCTTGACGAGTACATAGAGAAGCTGAACAGCGGAAGGAGGGCAAACCACCCTATCGTGCTCACCCCTGAGCAGAAGGAGGCCTATCTCACTCTCGGCGGTTCTCCTCACCTCGACGGCGAGTACACCGTTTTCGGAGAGGTCATCGAGGGCCAGGAGGTCGTTGACCTGATCGGCACGGTCCCTACCGATTCGCTCGACCGTCCGATCAATGATGTGAGAATCATAACCATGGTACGTGAACGGTAACATGGTACCTTCGTCCGAAGGCCTGTACCTATTGGCCGAAGGACGGTACGGACCTGCCTGTCAGGTACCATTGACCTATATCCAAGAGCGGCAAGTCCGCTCTTTTTTTATTAAGCATTTTCTCTTATTTCAATTATACTTTCATATATTTGCAATCAAAATATAAACAAAATGAAAGTTAATCTTGATTTTCTCAAGAGCAAGGCATTCTGGAAGGAACTGGTCATGATGACCGTCGGTCTGCTGATCGGTGCCGCTGCCGTATATTATTTCCTCGTGCCGAGCAATCTCGTCATCGGTACGATTTCGGGTCTCGCGATCGTGATCGCCAAGCTGCTTGCTGGCGTTGGAGTCACCATCAAGGTTTCGATGCTGATTCTGGCGATGAATGCGCTGCTGATTCTGCTCGCGTTCATGTGTCTGGGCAGCGAGATGGGTATCAAGACTGTTTTCGCGTCGCTGCTGCTGGGTCCGTTCATGGATATCTGGGAGAAGATCTATCCATACGAGAGGCTGATCGAGCCGGGGATGACTTCGGTGATGGGCGAGCCGATCTTCGACCTTCTGGGGTTCGTCGTGCTTCTCGGTGCTTCGCAGGCCTTCCTTTTCAGGATCAATGCTTCGACAGGCGGTCTGGATATCGTGGCTCTTATGATGAAGAAGTATCTCCACTGGGAGATCGGCACTTCCGTGACGGTGGCAGGTTTCGCGGTCGTTGCCAGCGCTTTCCTGATCCAGCCATTCAGGCTGGTTGTCATCGGTCTCATCGGCACTTGGGTGAATGGTCTTGTCGTGGATTATTTCACTGCCAGCCTCAACAAGAGGAAGAGGGTCTGCATCATCAGCGGCGAGCATGAGAAAATCAGGCAGTACATCATCGACGAGCTCTACCGCGGCTGTTCTCTGTATGACGTCAAGGGTGGCTACAGCGGAGACAGTTCGGTCGAGATCCAGACGCTTCTCACCCAGAGCGAGTTCGCGAATCTGATGGAGTTCATCCGCAAGAATGAGATCAATGCTTTCATCACTGCTGGCAACTGCAGCGAGATCTACGGTCTCTGGCACTCCAGGGAGCAGATTTCCCGCCTCAGGCAGGAGAGGATGAGGTAGCCTTTGCTCTGCAATTATTGAATTCTCGCTCCGCAAATATTACATTCTCGCTCCGCAATATTTACCAAGGATGGCCCAGACGCCATCCTTTTTTCGTTAATCACCGAAAATCATTATATTTGAAAGATAACCGATCCGAAACAATCAACAAACACACAACAATATGAAGAAAACACTAATCATGCTCGCGCTCCTTGGATTCTGCGCAGCCGCATCGGCACAGCCAGGCCCAGGCAGATTCCAGGTACAGCAGAACGAGGTAACCAGTCCTGACGGAAGACTTTCTGTCAATGTAATCCTCGGCAGAGGAGGCGCTCCTGCCTACACCGTCAGCTACGACTCCAACGTCATTCTCGAGAACTCCCCTCTCGGTCTCGTCACCACCGGCGGCGACCTCACCAGAGGCCTCGAATTCGTTTCAGCAGAGACAGAATCTGTAAGCAAGAACTACACCCAGGCAAAGATCAAGAAGTCACAGATCAGCTACAACGCAAACAGGCTCACTTTCGTGGTAAAGGACTCGAAGGGACAGGAGCTGAGCATCATCTTCGAAGTCAGCAACAATGACATCGCCTTCAGATACAGGATCGGCGAGTACAGGAACAGGTATTCTACCGTGATCCTCAAGGAAGCTACCGGCTTCGACTTCCCTCTCGGGACGACCACATTCCTCTCTGCACAGGCCGACCCTATGACAGGCTTCGCACAGACAAAGCCTTCATACGAGGAAGGATATGGATATGACGACCCTATGGACAAGAAGTCTTCATACGGCAACGGATATACCTTCCCTTGTCTCTTCCATATCGGTGACAACTGGGCACTCATCTCAGAGACAGGCGTAACCGGCAAGTATGTAGGTTCACACCTCAGCGAGGAAAAGGCCGGTGGTCTCTACACCATCGACTTCCCTGACGAGAGAGAAATCAGCGGCTGGGCATCATCAAGCGTAGCGATGGCTCTCCCGGGATACACTCCATACCGCACAATCACAGTCGGCGACAATCTCGCACCTATCGTCGAGACAACCATCCCTTACGACGTTGTCGAGCCTCTCTACCAGCCTTCACAGGACTACGTATACGGCAAGTCTACCTGGAGCTGGATCATGTGGGGTGACGGCGCTACCGTCTACGACGATCAGGTCAAGTACATCGACCTTGCAGCAGCAATGGGCTACAAGTACTGCCTCGTGGATGCACTCTGGGACACCCAGATCGGCCGCGACAGGATCGAGGAGCTTTCAAAGTACGCACAGTCGAAGGGTGTAAGCCTCTTCCTGTGGTACAACTCGAATGGTGCATGGAACGATGCACCTCAGGGTCCTAGAGGCTGCATGTCTACCAGCATCGAGAGAGCCGCCGAGATGAAGTGGCTCAAGAAGATCGGTGTAAAGGGCCTCAAGATCGACTTCTTCGGCAGCGACAAGCAGCCTATGATGCAGACCTACGAGGATATCCTAAGCGATGCAAACGAGTACGGCCTGATGATCATCTTCCATGGATGTACACTTCCACGCGGCTGGGAAAGGATGTATCCTAACTTCGTTGGCGCAGAGGCAGTCCTCGCATCGGAGAACCTCATGTTCTCACAGGACTTCAACGACATCGAGGCAGTTAATGCTTCCACCCACCCATTCATGAGAAACACAGTCGCTGCGATGGAGTACGGCGGATCGCCTCTCAACAAGCACTGGAACAGGGACAACAAGCGTGGAAACACCCGCAGGACCACCGATGCATTCGAGCTTGCAACCGCAGTTCTCTTCCAGAACCCGATCCAGAACTTCGCAATCGCTCCAAACAACCTCGAAGACGCTCCTGCAGAGGAACTCGATTACATGAGAGCCGTTCCTACAGAGTGGGATGACATCAAGTACATCGACGGTTACCCTGGACAGTTCGCGATCGTCGCAAGAAGAAGCGGTGACAAGTGGTACATCGCCGGCGTCAACGGCCAGAAGACTCCTCTCAAGTACGCTCTCGACCTCAAGGCATTCGGTCTCAGCTTCGACAAGAAAGGCACAGCATCAGCTGACTTCACTCTCTGGACCGACAACGCAGCACGCGAGACCGTGAAGACAGAATCCCCTAAGGCCAAGAACGGCATCATCAACCTCGAGGTTCAGCCTGACGGCGGCTTCGTTGTGATTCTCTAATTATTGGGGCTTATCGCCCCTAACGCAGCGGCCTTTGCGCCTTTCCGTATTTGCTGACGCAAATACCCGGCTCGGCCGGCCCGCTGATGCGGGCTTGTCAGTATCTTCTGTCCGACGTCGGTACTGACGAATATGAAATCCCTGTGAGGACAGGCTCCTGAAAATGTCGCCCTAACCTCACAGGGATTTCCATATCCAGCTTCCAGACACAAGGAAGATTGACATTAGCAACGGATTATTCTGCCACCAGTGTCAGCCTGGTTGGCATCCAGCCGACGGCGGTGAACGTAGCTGACAGCAATGAATCCGGGGATATGGGATATCCCGGGATTCATTGTATACATATAGCAGGACAGAATCATTCCCCGGACGCAAAGTCTTTGAAGGGATAAAGTTAAGGCACCGGCGCCGGAATAAATACCGTCCGGCGCCTAAAGGTCAAGAGCTGCTTCGAGCTCGAGAGAGCGGCTCGATG
>JAKSJQ010000043.1 GCA_024402115.1 Bacteroidales bacterium
GGTACAAGAAATAAGGTAATTTCCGCTTTTGACGACATTACCTGCAAGACTCCTGAAAAGTCACTCCTCGAGCCTCTCAAGAGCTCAGGTGGACGTAACAATCAGGGTAAGATGACTATGCGTTACATCGGTGGCGGTCACAAGAAGATGTACCGTGTGATTGACTTCCTCCGCGACAAGGACAACTGCGTTGCTACCGTGAAGACAATCGAGTACGATCCAAACCGTTCAGCACGTATCGCATTGGTACAGTATGAAGATGGTGAGAAGAGATATATCATCGCTCCTAACGGTCTCAAGGTAGGTCAGCAGCTCCTTTCAGGTTCTGGTGTCGCTCCTGAGGTCGGCAACACACTCCCTCTTGGTGAAATTCCGCTCGGTACTCTCGTACACAACATCGAGCTTCGTCCTGGTCAGGGTGCTGCAATGGCACGTTCTGCAGGTGCGTTCGCACAGCTCGCTGCTCGTGAGGGCAACCACGCAATCCTCCGTCTCCCTTCAGGTGAGACCCGTATGGTTCTTTGCGATTGCCGCGCGACTGTTGGTACTGTATCGAATCCAGACCACAACTTGGAATCTCATGGAAAGGCAGGACGTAGGAGATGGCTCGGTCGTCGTCCACGCAACCGTGGTGTCGTAATGAACCCAGTTGATCACCCAATGGGTGGTGGTGAAGGACGTGCATCCGGAGGACATCCACGTTCTCGCAAGGGTCTGCCAGCTAAGGGCTACAAGACTCGTAATCCTAAGAGCACTTCCAACAAGTTCATCATTGAAAGAAGGAAAAAATAACGGAATAAATTAAGAGATTATGAGTCGTTCATTAAGAAAAGGTCCTTATATCCAGGAGGCCCTCGAAAAGAGAATTCTTGCTATGAATGAAGGTAGCATGAAGAAAGAGGTTGTCAAGACTTGGTCACGCGCAAGCATGATCTCTCCTGACTTCGTAGGTCACACCATCGCCGTTCATAATGGAAACAAGTTTATTCCTGTTTACGTTACTGAGAACATGGTAGGCCACAAGCTCGGTGAGTTTGCGCCAACAAGAACTTTCAGAGGCCATTCAGGCAATCGTAAATAATTATAGAAGAGAATCGTAATTATGGGAAAGCGTAAACATGAAATGGCTGAGCGCCTGAAAGCTCAGAAGAAGGTCACAGCGATTGCAAAGCTGAATGACGTACCTACCTCACCACGCAAAATGCGCCTCGTTGTGGATCAGATCCGCGGCGTAGAGGTGAATAAAGCACTCGATATCCTCCACTTCTCAAAGAGGGAGGCATCTATCCGTCTTGAGAAGCTCCTCCGTAGCGCCATCGCTAACTGGGAGGCTAAGAATCAGGACAACGTTAAAGCACTTGATAATGGCGAAGTCATCGTTAAGACCATCATGGTCGACGAGGGTGCAACACTTAAGAGAATCCGTCCATGCCCTCAGGGTCGTGCCGGCCGTATCCGCAAGCGTTCTAACCACGTCACTATCATTCTCGACACCAAAAAACCAGTGGAGGAATAAATAATGGGACAGAAAACTAATCCTATCAGCAACAGAATCGGTATCACCCGTGGTTGGGACTCTAACTGGTGTGGTGGTAACTATGCGGAGAAGATCAAGGAAGATTACGATATCCGCAAGTATCTCGTAAACCGTCTTGCAAAGGCTAGCCTTTCAAAGATCGTCATCGAGAGAACTCTTAAGCTCATCACTGTGACAATCCACGCAGCTCGTCCAGGTGTTATCATCGGTAAGGGTGGCGCTGAGGTTGACAAGCTCAAGGAAGAGCTCAAGAAGGTAACCAGCAAGGATGTGCAGATCAACATCTATGAGGTTAAGAAGCCTGAGGTTGACGCTCACATCGTTGCAGACAGCATCGCTCGCCAGATCGAGGGACGTGTTTCATACCGTCGTGCCATCAAGATGGCTATCTCATCTACCATGCGCGTTGGTGCTGAGGGTATCAAGGTTCAGATCAGCGGCCGCGTAGGTGGCGCCGAGATGGCCCGCAGCGAAATGATCAAGGAAGGACGTACTCCTCTCCACACTTTCCGTGCAGACATCGACTATGCACTTGCAGAGGCACACACCAAGGTAGGTGTTCTCGGTATCAAGGTATGGATCTGCAACGGTGAGGTTTACGGAAAGAAGGATCTTTCACCTAACGCAGGTATCGCTGCTCAGCAGGCAGCTCAGAACCAGAACCGTGGTGGCCGTAACGAGCGCCGTGGTGGTCGCAATGACCGTCGTGGTGGTCGCAACGATCGCAGAGAGAGGTAAAATTCTCCAAATTTATACAGAGAGGACGGCAGTAATGTCGTCCTCTTTTTCTTATATTTGCCGCCAAATTATGAAAACAATGAAACTCATCAGATTGGCAGCACTCGTAGCTGTCGCAGCGTGCGTGTCAGTCGCATGCAATAAGGTCTCTAAGACCACCACAATTTCAGGAACAGTCGCCTGGGGCGTAGAGGATGTATACATCTCCATCCCTTCGATCCAGTTCGATACCACAGTGGTTGCTCAGGACGGCAAGTTCAGCGTGACCATTCCTACCTATCTCAACGGAATGTCCGCTATTGAGTGCGGTGCTGAAGGCATGCAGTTCATCGCCGACGGTACTTCCCTCACCGTCGATTTCGAGAAGGGTACCGTTACATCCAACAAGGGAAAGAGATCTATCCAGGGTCGTTTCAATGAAGTGGTTGAAACCTTCACCGCATTCAATGAGGACTATAACACCGGCGCATCGGAGATCTTCTATGACGAGAATCTCTCAGACGAGGAGAAGGAGACCAAGCTCAATGACTTCTCGAATGCAAAGATCTCAGAGCTCAAGGACTATCTCCAGGGCGTGATCAAGAAGAACAAATCCAACTATCTCGGCGTGACCGCCTTCTCTCAGGCAGCCATGCTCGCTGACAACGACCTTGAGATCCAGAGCTATCTCGACCTTCTCGACGACGAGATGAAGAAGATAGACGAGGTTGCTCAGTTCATGAACGCTATCGAGATGCGTGGCACTACCGGTGAGGGAACCATGTTCACAGACTTTGCTGTAAAGGCAGTCACTAGCATCGAGAATGGCGAGGAGAAGGTAGAGACTGTGTCCCTCTCTGACTATGTCGGCAAGGGCAAGTACATCCTCGTAGACTTCTGGGCTAGCTGGTGTGCACCTTGCAAGGCGGAGATTCCGAATATCATCGACGTATATGACAATTTCGCAGGCGACAAGTTCGATGTGCTCAGCATCGCAGTATGGGATGAGCCACAGGAGAGCTACGCAGCTGCTGACGAACTCGGAATCATCTGGAACCAGATCGTATGTACAGTGGAGGACCGCTCAGTCCCAACCGACACCTATGGCATCGACGGCATTCCTCACATCATCCTCTTCGGTCCTGACGGAACCATCGTTGCAAGAGGTCTCCGTGGTGAGAACATTGCTGCCAAGGTATCTGAGGTGCTCGGCTTCTAAGAGTCTTTCAGATCATTGAGAATACGGGCCGCAAGTTCCGGTCCGACCAGAGCCGCGACATCTTCCAAAGGTGCCGCGGCTATTCTTGCCACGGATCCGAAATGGAGCAGGAGCCTCTGCTCTGTCTTCTCGCCGACCCCTTTTATATTGCGCAGCGCAGACTCGAGCTGAGCCTTGCTTCGACGATTCCTGTGGTGAGTGATACCGAAGCGATGGGCCTCGTCTCGTACGCGCTGCATGAGCTTCAGAGCCTGGGAATTCCTGTCGAGGAAAAGCGGGAAGGGATCATTCACTCTGATGACCTCCTCGAGCCTCTTGGCAAGGCCCACTACGGTCAGCCTGTCGGTGATGCCGAGCTCCAGCAGAGCCTCATAGGCGAACGCGAGCTGTCCCTTTCCACCATCGATCACGATGAGCTGCGGGAGATCGTCAGGAGCCTCGTCCAGCATCCTCGAGTAGCGTCTGTTGACCACCTCCTTCATTGAGGCGTAGTCATTCGCGCCCACGACAGTCTTGATGTTGAAATGGCGGTAGTCCTTCTTGCTCGGCTGACCTCCCCTGAAAACGACGCAGGATGCAACGGGATTCGTTCCCTGTATGTTCGAGTTATCGAAGCACTCGATATGCTCCGGAAGCACGCTCATACCGATAGAGTCGCGCAGCTCCTCGAGCACCTTCCGGTTGAATGCGTCCGGGTCGCTGTGCTCGCTCTGACGGAGTGCATTAGCACGCATCTCCTTTGCGTTCCTTGCCGAAAGTTCGAGCAGCGAGAGCTTGTCTCCACGCACAGGAATCCTGAATTCAACTCCGTCTATCTCCATATCCGGGAGGAAAGGCACGAGTACCTCCCTCGACAGTGATCCGAACTTGGACTCGATCTCTCCGATGAAGGTCGCGAGAATGGCAGCCGGTTCTTCCTCGATGCGTAGCTTGAAACCCAGGTTGAGTGACTGGATGACCGCACCGTTGCGCAGCCTCATGAAGTTTCCGTACGCGTCGTTGTCGTCCGTGACTATGGTGAACACGTCGATGCTGCCGGACATCGTGCTCATGATGATGGACTTGCTGTAGTGCTTTTCCAGCGCCTGCATCTTGTCCTTGTAGACGGCTGCGGCTTCGAAGTTCAGCTCGCTCGCCGCTTCCTCCATCAGACCGCGGTAGTGCTGGATCATCTCCTTGCCGTCGCCCTTCAGCAGACGCACGATCTCCTCGATGTTGTCATTGTATTCCTTCTGCGAGATCTTGCCGATGCAGCAGCCCTTGCACTTGCCGATATGGAAGTTCAGACATGGGCGGGTCTTGCCGCGGAGTATGGACTCGGAAGTGATCTTCTGCTTGCAGTTGCGCAGAGGGTAGAGGTCCTCGAAGAACTCGAGCAGATGGTATGCGTGCTTGACTGAGCTGTATGGCCCGAAATAGCGTGAGCCGTTCTTGACGACCCTGCGGGTGAGGAAGACCTTCGGGAACTCGTCGTTGGTGACGCATATCCATGGGTAGGTCTTCGAGTCCTTGAGCAGGATGTTGTACTTTGGCTTGTACTGCTTGATGAGGTTGTTCTCCAGCAGCAGCGCGTCGGACTCGCTCTCTACGACGGTGAACTGCGCATCTGCGATCTTAGAGACGAGGATTGCGGTCTTCGGGGTGAGCCTCGACTGGTCCACGAAGTACTGCGCGACCCTTTTGTGCAGGTCCTTGGCCTTACCCACATAGATCACCGTACCCTCGCTGTCGTAGTACCTGTACACGCCCGGAGAGTGCGGAAACAAAGCTATCTTTTCCCTTACCGTCATACCTATGCAAAGATAAAACATTTCGTATCTTTGCCACCATGAAAAAATCAGTACTCGACACTTTCGACTGGCTCCTTATCATTGGAACCTTAGTCTCGACTATATGTTTCGCCGTCTTCGGCATAGGAATCGGCAATGCCGTAAGCGACTATGACTGGTGGATCACCAGCATCGCTGCGGTGCTCAACATCATCTGCGTCGTACTTTCCGCGAAGGGCAGCTCGCTGAACTTCGTCTTCGGCTTCATCTTCAACATGATGTACACCTACTACTGCATCCAGACCCACCATTTCGGGAACGCTGCTGTGTACGGACTCGTGTTCCTCCCGATGCAGGTGGTCGGCTGGCTCCAGTGGAAGAAGCTCGGCACCACCGGCGATTCCGACCAGGTGGCGGCGAAGAGGCTTACAAGGAAGCAGGCCGCCATCGTGGCGGCGGCGTCGGTGATCATCGTGACTGCATCGATCTTCATCCTCAATGCCATTGGTGGAAGGGATGTGCTTCTCGACTCCGTACTCATGGTTCTCTGCGTCATCGCCCAGGTCCTCCTCACCTTCGCGTTCATGGAGCAGTGGTATCTGTGGATATTCATAAACGTGCTCACCATCACCATGTGGGCCGTCTCAGCGATGGGTGGAGACGGAAAGATGACCGACTACAATCTCGTCATTACCTATATCTTTACCTTCGTCAATTCGCTCAACGGTCTCCGCGTTTGGATGAAACTGAGCTCCGGAGAAAGGGCCAAAGAGTAATTTGGGCCAAAAAGTCTTTTATATCTCGTAAATTATTGCTTACTTTGCGGATGTTCGGTCAGTTTGGCCGTGTAGTTTGAAACTAAAACAAGTACAATATTATAATTATTAACTAAACCTAATTTGTTATGTCAGAAGTAGCAAGCAAAGTAAAGGAGATCATCGTTGACAAGCTCGGCGTTGATGCAGCAGAGGTCACTGAGACCGCTAGCTTCACTAATGATCTCGGCGCAGATTCACTTGACACTGTAGAGCTCATCATGGAGTTCGAGAAGGCTTTCAACATCTCTATTCCAGATGATGAGGCTGGTGAGAAGATCCAGACTGTCGGTGACGCTATCGCTTACATCGAAGAGAAGATCGGTTAATTCTTTTTGAATACACCAAAATTAAAGGGCTGCTCAATCGAGCAGCCCTTTTTCGTTTTCTATTTGAGCGCCTTGTTGTAGGCGTAGACTATCGTGATGGTCGGAACCCTGCCTGCGGTTGCAGGTCCGTTGAGGACACCTCTGTAGTAGCGGTCCCTGTCGAGCTCGTCGGTAGCCTTCTTGGTGCTGCCGCTCTGGTTCGAGAACATGTTCTGGTACATCATCATGCTGTAGTAGTTGTTGTAGCCGTAGCCGCCGTAACCGTATCCGCCATAGCCGCCATAACCACCGTAGCCGTATCCACCATAGCCGCCGTAACCGCCATAGCCACCGTATCCGCCATATCCGCCGTAACCGCCGTACATGTTGTTGAGGTAGTTATAGTACATCAGCTGGTTGTAGTAGTTGTCCTCCTCGCTGGTCTTGTTCTCCTCCACGTCGATCTCGGTCACGATGATGGTGCTCCAGATATCATAGTCGGCGAGATCCTCGTCGGTAGGCTGGGTCTTGTCCTCATGCCTGAGCCAGATGAGTTTCTGGGTGTGGAAGCTGATGTCTGGTGAGTAAACGAGGTTCGAGCGGTCGATTGCGCCATGGTTCTCGCCGGAGATTGCAGAATCGGTGAGGTTCGCGTATGTCACGATGGTCTCTCCGTCGTCATTAGTGGTGACGATACGCCTTACCGGACTGAGTGTCTGAGGGTAGCGTATCATCTCGGTGTAGTCGGCAGGGAACTCGAAAGGCATGGTGATCGTCGCCTTGTTGATCACGATGCTCGAGTCGTCAGGGTTGATGCCCTGGGCGATGAACTCGTCGCGGAGGCGGTTTCTGATCTCCTTTGCGGAGATTACCGGCTTGAGTCCGGTTCCACCTTCTACATATATCACGTCTTCTGCAGGGCCCTCCTTGACGAGGTCCTCTGACTCGGTCGCGTTGAATGCGAACTGGTCAGGCATGTAGCTCTTCTTGATATCAGGGAAACTGGTGGCTCCGAACATGAAGATGATGGAGGTGTCCTTCCTTTCTCCCTTGTAGGTCGCAGTGAACTTGAGCTCGGCGAAGTTTCCGCTCACATAACCGTCGCTCTGCGCGATCTCCACGTCGAAGAAGTTGTATCTTCCTCCCTTGCCGATAGGCTCGTCGCAGGTCATGAAGATGCCCGGGAACTTGTCCCTGTGATGCTTTACGGAATCGATCACATAGATGCCGTCCTTGTTCCTGAGGTCGAGCATCCTCTTGAATTCGTCCTCGCCGAACTTTCTGGTGAAGCTGAATGAGAGTGAATCGCCGCCGTCATATACGGGAACGCCCTTCGAGATCCTCTCGCATGAAGCGAACGATGACCTCTTGAGGTCGTCTGTATACTTGATCTTGTCGTCAAGCGCGATGCCTGCATCCCTGAGGGAGTAGACATATATGTTCTGGAGTATCTTCGCCTGGTCGTCAGCTGCGACCGAGATGGTGTCCCTCTGGAGTGAGAGATGGAAATCCCTGTAGACCGGATCGACGCCGAAATCGAGGGTGTCGGTCACCGGAACGAGATTGAATGCGCTGCTCTTCACGCTGAGACCGAAGAGGTCGTCGCGGAGCGCACCCACGGTGATACGTCTCGAGCTGTATCCTGACATGTTCGAGAGCTTCTTCATCTGGACGTCTTCCAGAGGGAATGAGACCACCTTGACCTCATATTGCTGCTCGATAGGTATGTAGGCATTTCCAAGGTCGGTGTCTACGTTCACGCAACTCACTGCGCCCATGCAGATGACACCGAGCAGATAGTGTTTCAGATTCATTTTAGAACTGGTCGTAAAAACTATTGTAATCTTCAATGTACGAACCGTCGGCGACCTTCGCTGCGTCGTAAGGGAGAACAGGGAGTCCGCTCTCGCTCACGCTCTTCACGATGCTCTCGGGAAGCTTGTCCGAACCGAGTATGACGCCGTCAGAGTAACGAATCGCCAACTGAGCAAGTTGTGTGCCAGTCACGTTGTCGTCGAGTCCGACGTCAGAAGGTTCTATGTTGCCGAAGAGGAGCTTGTCCTTGAAGTCAGCAGGAAGCTTGTCGTCCATGATCTCGTCATAGAGCGAAAGCACGATCTTGCTGTCCGTGAAGATAGGGTCGTCCTTGTACGCTTTCTTGAGGTAGAGTGGGAGGAGGTGGGATATCCAGCCCTGGCAATGGATGATGTCAGGGGTCCAGCGGAGCTTCTTTACGGTCTCGAGCACTCCGCGGGCAAAGAAGATGGCCCTCTCGTCATTGTCCTGGAAGAAATTGCCGTCTGCATCGGTATAGACCTGCTTGCGGTGGAAGTAGTCCTCGTTGTCGATGAAGTACACCTGCATCCTGGCGGCCGAAATTGAAGCCACCTTGATCACGAGCGGACGGTCGACATCGTTGACGATGATGTTCATGCCGGAAAGACGGATCACTTCGTGAAGCTGATTCTTGCGTTCGTTCACACAGCCGTAGCGGGGCATGAACGAGCGGATCTCCTTCTTCCTCTCCTGGATACCCTGAGGAAGATATCGTCCGATGTTTGCAATCTCAGACTCCGGCAGATAAGGGAATATCTCCGAATTGACGAAAAGCACTCTTTTTACCTCTCCCATAGTCTAAAATTTTAAGGACATATATGCAACAAAGTTAAGAAATTATTTTTGATTTTACTATCTTTGACCCTTGAACCTGTCGCGCAGGAGAACGATTTCATGGCAGAAAAGGATAATATCATAGGTAAAAGGCTGGTCAACGCGTACCTGTCCTCGGTGATCAGCATCTCGCTGGTCCTTTTCCTCGTCGGCGTAGCCAGCCTCCTGCTGGTCAACGCGCGCAGCGTTTCGAACTATTTCAAGGAGAACATGAAGGTGTCGGTCATGCTCAAGCAGAACGTGTCCGAGTCCAAGTCCTTCGACTATCTCGAGTCCCTCGGTGACATGCGTTTCATCAAGTCTGCCGACTATGTTTCGCGTGAGCAGGGAATCAGGGAGATGAAGGAACTCCTGGGCGACGACTTCCTCGACGTGTTCGAGGCCGCGCCTATCCCAATCTCGATAGATGTGACCCTCAATGCGGACTATGTCTCGGCCGACAGCCTGGAGATGGTGAAGCTCGAGCTTCTTGAGTCGCCGCTCGTGGATGAGGTCGTATACCAGCGCTCGCTCGTGGATGCTCTGAACCAGAACATCAGCAGGATCTCCCTTGTGATGGCGGTGATGATTGGGCTTCTCCTCTTCATCTCCTTCGTCCTCATCAGCAATACCATGCGCCTTAGCGTATATGCGCGAAGGTTCAACATACATACCATGCAGCTCGTGGGTGCGACCCCGGGATTCATCCGCGGACCTTTCCTTCTCCAGGGCCTTCTCCAGGGCATATTCTCCGCGATGATAGCGATACTCATGCTTCTGGGCGCTCTGTTTGCAATCCGCAGCAGCTTCGCGCAGATGTTCGAGATCTTCAGGCTTCCTCTGCTGCTGGTGGTGATGGGCATAGTGCTCGCGACCGGAATAATCATCTGCGTCATGAGCTCATATTTCGTCGTCGGCAAGCTCATTTCGATGAGGAGGACCGAACTTTACTATTAGAATCATGGACATCAAGGAAAATAAGGACAACAATATGGCGATGACCGCGAAGGGGCTCAAGTTCCTCCTCGTCGGCCTTCTCGTCATCATCGCAGGCTACATCCTTATGATGGGCGGCGGCAGCAAGGACCCTCAGGTCTTCAACTATGCAATGTTCAACTTCCAGAGGCTCGTGGCTGCTCCTGTGGTCATCATCCTCGGCATCGTGATCGAGGTGGTCGCGATAATGGGATTCTTCAACGATAAGGAGGGCAAGTAATGAATTGGTGGCAGTCTATTCTTCTCGGCCTGATCCAGGGTCTGACCGAGTTCCTTCCCGTAAGCAGCAGCGGACATCTCGCGATAGGACGTGAGCTCCTCGGGGTGCAGGCTTCGGAGGACATCATGTTCGAGGTTGTGGTCCATGCCGCTACTGTGCTCGCTACCATCATCGTGTTCCGCAAGCAGATATGGAAGCTCATCTGCGGACTCTTCAAGTTCAAGTACAATGACGAGACGGACTACATATTCAAGATCGCTGTTTCCATGATCCCGGTCTTCGTCGTCGGCATGTTCTTCAAGGACGCCGTCGAGGAGATGTTCGGCAATCTCATGGTAGTAGGCCTCGCTCTCCTGGTGACCGCATGCCTTCTTTTCTTTTCGGACAAGGTGTCTGCGCGTCCGGTCGTCAAGGAGACTGATGCCCGCAACGGCATCTCATATTGGCAGGCCTTCGTGGTCGGCCTCGGCCAGGCTTTCGCCGTGATCCCGGGTCTCTCTCGCTCCGGCACCACCATCTCCACCGGACTCATCTGCGGCGTGAAGAGGGAAGTGGTGGCCCAGTTCTCCTTCCTCATGGTCCTTGTACCTATACTCGGAGAAGCCTTCCTTGATATCGTGGGCGGTGAGATGGCGGCTTCTACGGTCGGTACCCTTCCGCTGGTGCTCGGATTCATCTCCGCATTCCTTTCGGGACTCTTCGCATGCAAGGTGATGATCGCCCTCGTGAAGAAGGCGCAGCTCAAGTGGTTCGCCCTCTGGTGCGCAGCCGTCGGCATTCTCGTGCTCGGCTTCATCGTGCTTCTCATAGTCGGTCTCTGCTAGCATGTCTTCGAAGAAGGCATATTTCGTCGCTGACGTTCATCTCGGTCTCCAGGTCGCTGACCCGAAGGACCGCGAGGCCCGCTTCGTGCGTTTCCTTCGCAGCATAGCCTCGGACGCCGACTCTCTGTACCTCCTTGGCGACATCTGGGACTTCTGGTATGAGTATGACGATGTGGTTCCAAAGGGCTACGTGCAGGTTTTCGCGGCTCTCCAGGACCTCATGGCCTCCGGCGTCAAGGTCTATTTCTTTCAGGGCAACCACGACGTGTGGACCTACCACTATTTCGAAGAGATGGGCATGGTGCGTCTTACTCAGCCATGCATTGTGAAGGTGGGCGACAAGAACTTCTGCCTGGGCCATGGCGACGGACTCGGAAAGACTGGCCTCGGCTATCGTATCCTCAGCGGCATCTTCCACAACCGCTTCCTCCAGATCATGTTCAGCATGCTCCACCCTTGGATAGCCTTCGGCCTGGGCAACAGCTGGTCAAGGCACAACAGGCTCGCGCACGGTAAGGAGTATGTATTCAAGAACGAGAGCGAACCGCTCTGGCAGTTCGCTCAATCGTATGCTGCGGACCATAAGGTCGACTGTTTCGTGTTCGGACATTATCACTGCGCCGTAGATACCGTCCTTCCTGGCGGCGAGCGCTTCGTGATACTCAAAGACTGGCTGAAGGAGTCTCCTTCTTTAGGTATCGCTCTGGAATAAGCACCTTCACCGGCGGCTCCAGGAAGAGAGAGAAGTAGAAGTCGTCGAAGCTGCCTTCCTCCCATTTCTCTACGAGATCCTCGATCTGCGCGTCCTCTTCGTCGTGCAGCGGGTCGTAGTGGCGCTTGAGGTCCGATCCGAAGAGCTTGGCCACTCCCTGCCAGAATCCGGCCGCTATTCCGTTCCTGTACTCCTTGATGATGAAGAAGGAGGACTTGCCGGCTTCCCTGTCGATCAGGCGCATCAGGATGCGTCCCTGGCTCACTGTCATGTTCTTGAGCGGAGTCTCGAAGGTCTTGAAGAGCTCGCTCTGCTTCTCCTTGAGGTATTTCTCCCTCTTGCCTCTCTTCAGATTGTCTGCAATCAGGGTGCTGTCCACATCCTTGAGAAGCTCGCGCGCGACGAGTGCGTACGGATATGTCTTATTGAAGTTGTATACGAGGCGATAGTACTTCCTCCAGTCCTTTCCCTTCTGGCGTGCCATTCGCGGATAGACTTTCGACGCCCTGATCCTGTCGATGTAGATGGTGTCGTTGCCCTCGACTATGTACTCGAGTATCCCGCCGTCGCTCTTGCGCCTGTTCTGGGCAGAGAGCTCGGTCGTGCCGGCGGCAAGAGCCATGATTCCGGCAGAAAATGCCGCGAGATATTTGAGGATTCTTCTCATCGTTCTGCAAAAGTACTCATTTTGCCGTACAAAAACCAACATCGTGCCACTACTTACGGGACTGTTTTTGGCCCCGTTTTTACGCCCTTTTTATGCTGGTCCAAAATTGCGGGAATTATTTTTCAACAAGATGCGTAACTAACTGTTTTGCCGTTATTTAACTATCAAGATTGTTGGTCGAAAATGTTTAAATTTTTTCGTCAATAGCCTTGCAGAATGAGATTTTTTCACTATCTTTGCAGTCCCTTAATTGAGGAGAAGTCCGCCCAACCAGCTGATACTCAATTAGTTAGGCTTATTACGAAATTATTTTTAAAGTAATAGAACAATGTTACAACCAAAGAAAACTAAATTCAGAAGGATGCAGAAGGGCCGCATGAAAGGCATCGCACAGAGAGGTGCGCAGCTTTGCTTCGGTTCATTCGGCATCAAGACCTTGGAGAACTGCTGGCTTACTGGCCGTCAGATCGAGGCTGCCCGTCAGGCTGTTTCACGTTATATGAAGCGTGAGGGAAAGGTTTGGATCAGGGTATTCCCAGATAAGCCATACACCAAGAAACCTGCTGAGGTTCGTATGGGTAAAGGTAAGGGTAATCCAGAGGGATTCGTAGCTCCTATCACTCCTGGACGTATCATCATTGAGATCGACGGCGTATCTCTCGAGATCGCTAAGGAAGCACTCCGCCTCGGTGCGCAGAAGCTCCCTGTAAACTGCAAGTTCGTCGTTCGTAGGGACTATGTTGAATAATTTATCGGAGAAACTGAAATGAAAGCAACTGAAGTACGCGAAATGTCAATCGCAGACCTCCGCGAGCGCATCGAGCTCGAGAAGGCTAACCTTGACAGCATGAAGGTAAACCATACAATTTCTCCACTGGAGGATACCTCAAAGATCGGTAAGGCAAGAAAGGATATCGCACGCATGATCACCATCCTTGCTGAAAAAGAGAAACAGAACTAAACATTGAATTCTGATGGAAAGAAATCTTCGCAAGGAAAGAATAGGTGTAGTGGTCAGCAATAAGATGGAGAAGTCTATCGTAGTTGCAGTAGCAAGAAAAGAGATGCACCCTATTTACGGCAAGTTCGTAAAGAAGACCACTAAGTTCGTTGCGCACGACGAGAAGAACGAGTGCAGCATTGGCGACACTGTCCGCATCATGGAGACCCGTCCTTTGAGCAAGTCAAAGAACTGGAGATTAGTAGAAATCGTAGAAAAAGTTAAGTAGTAATGATACAGCAGGAATCACGTTTACTGGTGGCTGACAACAGCGGTGCAAAGGAAGTACTCTGCATCCGCGTTCTCGGAGGAACCCGCCACCGTTATGCAAAGGTAGGCGACAAGATCGTCGTTGCAGTCAAGAGCGCACTCCCTGGCGGTGACGCCAAGAAGGGTACCGTCTCTAAGGCTGTCGTAGTCCGCACCAAGAAGGAAATCCGCCGTCCAGATGGTTCATACATCCGTTTTGACGACAACGCTTGCGTACTCCTCAACAATGCTGGAGAGCTCCGTGGAACACGTATCTTCGGCCCTGTAGCAAGGGAGCTTCGTGAGAACTTCATGAAGATTGTATCACTGGCACCAGAGGTCCTCTAATCGATGAGCAATATGAAAAAGATCCACATTAAGAAAGGCGATACCGTGTATGTAAATGCAGGTAACGACAAAGGCAAGACCGGTAAGGTGCTCGAGGTAATCCCTTCAAAGGACCGCGCCATCGTTGAGGGTATCAACATGGTAAGCAAGCACACCAAACCAAACTCTCAGCACCCACAGGGTGGTATTGTAAAACAGGAAGCAGGCATCCACATCTCAAACCTCCAGCTCCTCGATCCTAAGTCAGGCGCAGCAACCCGCGTTGGTTACAAGATGGACGGTGAGAAGAAGATCCGCTATGCTAAGAAATCAGGAGAGGAGATTAAGTAATGGCAAAGAAGAATTCAGCAGCAGAGCAGCAGGCAGTTCCTGCAGGATACGTTCCTGCTCTCGCAAAGACCTATAAGGAGGAGATCGTTCCTCAGCTTATGAAGCAGTTCGGTTACTCAACCGTAATGCAGTGCCCTAAGCTCGTTAAGATCACCATCAACCAGGGTGTAGGCGACGCTACCGGTGACAAGAAGCTCATCGACGTTGCACAGCAGGAGCTCTCAACTATCACTGGACAGAAGGCAGTCGTTACTGCTTCAAGGAAGGATATCTCTAACTTCAAGCTCCGTAAGGGCATGCCAATCGGCGTGAAGGTTACCCTTCGTTCTGTAAAGATGTACGAGTTCCTTGAGAGACTCATCCGCATAACCCTTCCACGTATCCGTGACTTCAACGGTATCGCTGAGAAGATGGACGGTCAGGGTAACTACACTCTCGGTATCAAGGAGCAGATCATCTTCCCTGAGATCGACATCGAGAAGATCACCAAGATCCTCGGTATGGAGATCACTTTCGTGACTACCGCCAAGACCGACGAAGAGTGCCACGCACTTCTCAAGGCATTCGGTCTTCCATTCAAGAAACATAACAACTAAAGAGAACAGAAATGGCAAAAGAATCAATGAAAGCTCGCGAGGTTAAACGCGCGAAAATGATTGCCCTTTATGCAGAGAAGAGGAAGGCTTTGAAGGAGGCTGGTGACTGGGCCGCTCTCGACAAGCTCCCTAAGAACTCTTCTCCATGCCGTCAGCACAACCGCTGCTCTCTCACTGGAAGACCTAAGGGATATATGCGTGCCTTCGGTATCAGCCGTATCCAGTTCCGTGAGATGGCAAGCAACGGTCTCATCCCTGGCGTAAAGAAAGCAAGCTGGTAACATATACCATATATTATTTAATTATTAACCATTGGATATCGGGCGTCAAAAGACGCCGGTTTCTACAAAACAAACAAAAAAATGACTGATCCAATTGCAGATTTCCTGACCAGGATTCGCAACGCTTACAGCGCAGGCAAGAAGATTGTCGAGATCCCTTCATCTAAGATGAAAGTCGCTCTCACCAAGATTCTTTGCGAGAAGGGTTACATCCTCAGCTACAAGGTGGTAGAGGGTACTCCTGTGTCAACTATCAAGATCGCTCTTAAGTATCACCCACAGACCAAGACCCCTGCGATCAAGAAGATCGAGCGTGTGTCTCGTCCAGGTCTCCGTCGTTACTCAGATGTTGAGAACATGCCACGCGTCCTCAATGGACTCGGTATCGCTATCCTCTCAACTTCAAAGGGCATTATCACTGACAAGGAAGCTAAGGAGCTCAACGTCGGTGGTGAGGTATTGTGTTACGTATATTAATCTAAAGCACTTTTTAAAATGTCAAGAATTGGTAAATTGCCTGTAAGCCTTCCTGCTGGCGTAACCGCTGAGGTTGCAGCCGGTAACGTGGTTAAGGTTAAAGGACCTCTCGGCACCCTGAGTCAGAAGGTTGACCCAGATATCACCGTGACCGTTGAGGGAAATGAAATTAAGTTTACTCGCCCTACCGATCTTCCAAGGCATCGTTCACTCCACGGTCTCTATCGTGCTCTCGTGAACAACATGGTTATCGGCGTATCTGAGGGCTTCACCATCAAGCAGGAGCTTGTCGGTGTCGGTTATCGTGTAGACGTTCAGGGTCAGATGCTTATCTTCTCCCTCGGTTTCTCACACGAGATCCAGCTCATGCTTCCTGCAGAGGTCAAGGCTGAGGCTGAGGCTGTAAAGAAGGGTCAGAACCCTGTTCTCATCCTCAAGTCATCAGACAAGCAGCTCGTTGGCCAGGTGGCAGCTAAGATCCGTTCATTCCGTAAGCCAGAGCCTTATAAGGGTAAGGGTATTAAGTTCGTTGGTGAGCAGCTTCGTCGTAAGGCTGGTAAGTCAGCAGGTGCTAAAT
>JAKSJQ010000044.1 GCA_024402115.1 Bacteroidales bacterium
AGTTCGCGACGAGCTACTGATTAAGGATCCAGCCGTTGTCGCCGTGATAGATCATCTGGTGGGTCATTCCGCCGTCGATGCAGATATTCTCGCCGGTGATGAAGCCAGCCTTGTCAGAGCATAGGAACAGCACCATGTTCGCGATATCCATGGGATTGCCCACACGTCCGGCCGGCTGCTGCGTAGCGTCAGGGCCTTCATACACGGTATAGGCAGTATCGATCCATCCAGGAGAGATAGAGTTCACTCGCGCCTTGCCGGCAAGACTGACTGCCAGCGCGTGAGTAAGTGCTGCTATTCCGCCCTTCGCTGCAGTGTAGCTCTCCGTCTGAGGCATGCTCATACGGTCGCGAGACGAGGACATGTTTATGACAGAAGCACCCGGAGCCAAGCTGTCCATAAAAAGCTTAACAAGATAGAATGGTGCAGTCACGCCGACGCTCATTGCATACTGGAACTCCTCGTAGGAGCACTCATCGATGCCCTTCATCATAGGAATCGCATTGTTCACGATAACGTCAATCTTGTCCACCTTCGCAAGAACAAAGCATCGGAACTCCTCGAGCACTTCCCTGCTTGAGATGTCACCCTGGTAGTACACAACACCGTCAGTCGCCACCTCCGGCAGGTCCTTATCGATCACGAAAACCGTATCACCCAGTTTGGTGAACTCCTCTGCAAGGCATCTTCCGATTCCCCTTGCTCCGCCTGTGATGATAACTTTCTTTCCCATAGTACCGTAAATATACTACATTTCCACGGTTCTTCAATGCATGTGCGGCGGTGCGGCAGCCTGCAGGAAGCATTTGCCCGCTTCTCCCGCTGCCATCCTCATTGCAGTGCGCTGTTCTCAGGTTTTCCACTTCGCCTGATTATGTTGCGAGGTGCAAAAACAGCTATTTCCTGTAACCCGAAAATCGGAGCGCACACGAGCATGCCCTACAGGCCTCTATATTGCCGTTCAATGTGCGTTCCGCGACGATTTTGCCTGGGAGCGCACGACAATCAGCCATGGAAGTGCTTCTGTGGCACATCGGTGTGCGCTCCGAATTTCGGGTTGCTCAATACCCTGAGCATCCACCACATTGGTGGGAACGCCATTGAAAAATTTAGGACAAACTTGATTATTTGAAAAGCAAAATAGCTTGCTGTTGACTTGTTTTGAAGTGACGGCTGGTTTCATGGCAGAAGTCAAGTGCAAGCGAGCCGTTCCATCGAGCTCGGCGCAGCGCTTGATCTTCAGCCGCCGGAGATACTTCATTCCGGCGGCGGTGCCACCCATGAACGCATGTCTCTATCTAGGGATGTTTTACCGAAAAATGCCACGAGATAGGATGCAAAAACGGCAAAATTGCAGAAATACGCTCTATCTAGGGATGTTTTGCGAGAAAAAGCCACGAGATAGAATCAGCCTTGCCGGGGGGTGCCGTCGCGGGAGCGGCAGAATGCAGATCGGCTGCGCTCCGCTCGCCGACCCTAGTCCGGGCAAATGCATTCTGCCCGCTTCCCGCTCCGGCAAGCCCCAGCACCTAAAATGCATAAACAAGCCCGTACTTGTCGTGAAGGGCACGCAAGGAGCCATCGGCCTTCATCTTTTGGATGGTTTCATTCACCGCCGTCACCAGATCATCCTGCCCCTTACGCATCAGAACCCCGATGAATGAATGGGTAAACGGAGCCGCAAGCATAGGTGCAGCAAGCCGCGAATCCCCATTTATGTAATACGGAGCCTCAGTCACCTCGGTAATCATCACGTCCGCCTTTCCCTCGGCGATGAGGCTAGGAATCTCTTCGTTCCTTGGATGGACCGTGACCGAAGCATGAGTCAACCTGTCATGAGCAAACTGCTCATTCGTTCCGCCTGGATTCACCATCACCCTCACATCAGGCCTATCTATATCCTCCAATTTCTGAAACCTCCCCTCGTCAGCCTTCCGACAAAGAATAGTCTTGCCATTGGCGAGATACCCCTCGCTCATGAGCATCACATCCTGACGCGCCTCGGTAATGGTAATTCCACCGATAGCCAAATCAAAGAGCTGAGGCTCGGCAAGTACATCCTCCGTCAGATCCGGCCATGAGGTTGCGACAAAGCTGACCTCGACATCGAGATCATGTGCGATAGCCTTTGCCAACTCAATACCGAATCCCCAATAGCTGCCATCCGGCTCCAAGAAAGTCAGAGGTCTATAGTCCCCCGTCGTACCCACCAGCAGAGTACCGTTTTCCTTGATACGGGCAATCGTGGGAGTATCCTGAAGCGCCTCGTCAGTTATGATGTCAGCGACCCGATACGCCCTGTACAGCCACAGCCCGGCAACCGCCGACAATAAAAAGACGACGGAGCACGATATGGCGAGCAGCCTTTTCTTGATGGAATCCATTATCTGACGATTCGGTTAGATAGCAACCTGAGTCTTGAGACGGATGTCGTCTGAAGCAGAACCGAGCTGGAGCTCGATATTGCATGAGTCGAGATCCCATCCGCCGATAGCCTCATTCCAGTAACGGAGATCCTTCACCGGAATCTCAAGAGTTACGGTCTTGGTCTCGCCCGCTGCGAGAGTCACCCTCTCGAAAGCCTTGAGCTCCTTGTATGGGAACTCGACATTCGAATCGATCCTGTGCACATAGAGCTGTGCCACCTCATCGGCCTCCATCGAGCCCTCGTTGGTAAGGTCGAAGCTGACCTTGATGACATCATTCTTTCCGTACTTGGACTTATTGGCCTTGATGTTCGCATACTTGAAGGTCACATAAGAAAGACCATGACCGAACGCGTAGAGACTCTTCACGTTCTTAGAATCGAACCACCTGTAACCAACATACATGCCCTCAGAATAGTATGCATTAGGATCCATGCGCTGCCTATATCCAGCCTGACCCTGAACGTCCTGACGATACTGATTGCCGAAAAGGTCACCGGCAACCTCCTCCTTCTGCGGGAAATTGTTGAGCGCATAAGCAGGCGAATCCTGGAGTTTCACAGGGAAAGTGAAAGGAAGCTTGCCGGAAGGCGCGATGTTACCGAAGAGCACGTCGCCGAGCGCATTACCGCCCTCGAGACCGTTCCACCATCCCTGCACGACTGCCGGAGAGTATTCAACCACCTGCTGAAGGTCGCATGGACCACCGGAAATCACGACAGTGACGATATTGGAATTGACCTGCGCAAGCTCTGCGAGAATCTCATTCTGACCCAATGGAAGGTCGATATCTTTCCTGTCCGAACCCTCGGTCTCGATGGACTTGTTGGTACCGCAAAGATAGATCACCAAGTCTGCGTCCCTAGCAACAACGAGCGCCTCTGCGAGCATCTCCGCGGTAGGAGCCTCATTGATGTCCACAGCGACGGTAGGATCCGGTGCGTCGCCCGGCCTTCTGCGACCGAACATGCCCTTGAAATCCTTGTATGCGGCTGCATATACGACCTCTGTGCCCTTCGGAGCCTTATTCTGGATGCCCTGGAGAGGAGTCACCTCATACGGAGCCTTCACGCCCGCGCCCATACCGCCGGACTGAGTCAGCGCAACGGCATTGCGACCGATGACCGCGATCTTCTTGACGTCCTTGCGGATTGGAAGAATGCCGTCGTTCTTGAGGAGCACGATGGACTTCTGCGCAACTTCATACGCAATCCTGCGGCTCTCCGGCTGCGAAGCGATGGTACCAGGAAGGTCATGCTCGCCATCCGGAATGCCCTTGATCGCATAGCGCACGCGAAGAATCTCCTTCGCCTTCTGGTCTATCACCTCCATCGGCACCTTACCCGCGTTCACCGAATCGATCAGCGCCGGTCCGAGATACCTGTCGCCAGTCATCTGCACATTGAGTCCATGCATTGCCGCGCCCATGGTAGAATGCGTACCGCCCCAGTCAGACACGGTGAAGCCCTTGAATCCCCACTCGCCGCGGAGAATCTCGTTGTTCAGGTGCTCGTTCTCCGAGCAATAGTCGCCATTGACCTTGTTGTATGCCGGCATCACCACCATCGCACCACCGTCGACGATCGCAGCCTCGAAAGGCTTGAGGTAAATCTCGCGCATGGTCCTCTCATCCACAATCACATTCACGCTGCCGCGGTTGGTCTCCTGGTTGTTGAGAGCGAAATGCTTGATACATGCCGCCGTTCCCATCTCCTGCACTCCGAGCACATATCCGGTCGCGAGCTGCGCCGAAAGGAAAGGATCCTCGGAAAGATACTCATACGAGCGGCCGCCGACAGGAAGCCTCTGGATATTGATTGCCGGGCCGAGAATCACGTCCTTACCTCTCACGCGCGCCTCGGTGCCCATTCCTGTTCCATACTTATACGCAAGTTCCTTGGACCATGTGGCTGCGAGTGCTGAGCCCGTTGGGAAATAGGTCGCCGAATCGGTCACCCAACCCGCAGGAGCAAAGCCGTTCGGAACGCCTTCCTCACGGATGCCGAAAGGTCCGTCCGCGTACTGGATCGCAAGGATACCCTGGCTTGGAACGCCCTCAGAAGACATATTGGTCTTGCTGTGGAACATCATCACCTTCTCTTCGAGGGACATCTTCGCGATGACCTCGTCGATAGCCTTGTCATTGGCAAGAAGCCTGTCCTGGAGAGTAGGCTGGGCGCATGACACGAGCGCCACCAGCGCAGCCATAGGAGTAAATCTGGTCAGTTTCATGTGTTATCTCGTTATTTGGTAGTCGTAATCATACAAATTTACCACATTTTTCATAATTATGAAGGCACATCCTCGCCGAGTCATAGTGTGCAAAAATGGAATATGTAAAAAAAGAGGCCGATCAAAAGATCGGCCTCTGGTATGCTAACAAAAATGCAGAAGCATTTTCCATTAGTATGTCCACTTCATACGGTTCTGCCAGGTTGCGCTTGCACTCTGGAGATAGTTGACAGTAGTCGCGAACGAACCGGTGAAGTGGTAACCCTCAGAGCCGTCTGCCTTGACAGTGGTGAGATCCATCTCGATCTGAGTTCCGTTGCCGGAGATGGTTACAGTACCCTCCTTGATGTAGGTGATGGTACCGGTGTAGTTGTTGGTTACAGACCTGTAGCCCTTGCTGTCGATGAATGCGAAGCAGTCAACAGGCTTGCCCTCGGCATCAACAGGCTTCTCAGCCATTGCGTAGACACCGTCAGGAACAGGAGTGCTGCAGAAACGGTTGGCATAGTTCTTCTCGAAAACCCACTCAGATGCTGTGTGGAGAGGGAGATATACCATGTACTCGTTGCTGATGCCAGACCAGTAAAGGATGAATGCAGTACCGCCCTCAGCATAGTAGTTCTCTGCTGCATAGCCAAGGTAGTTAGCTGAAACGGTAGGAGCCACGAATACATCGTCGCCGTCCTCTACTGCACCGGTGTGGTTGTCAGAGATGACGATCTTCACATCCTTGTACTCGTACTTGTATGCCTGCTCGTCGCCATATTCAATATCCCAGTCCTCGTTGTACCAGTAACCCTTGACATTGAAGTCGACTGTGATATCGTAACGATCAGGCTCAGAACCCTCAGCGATTGAGAGGGTGCCGCCGAGGATGTCACCATAGTCCATCTCATAGTCACCTCTGTAGTTCATGTAGATAGAGTTGCCGGTGAATGAGTTGTAAGGATAGAGGTTCTTACCGTTCCTTGAGTAGTGCTCCACGGTCTCAGGACCTTCTACGAAGGTGAATGAACCGAGAGGAAGCTTTGCATTTGTGCAGCTCTTGTCACCGAAGATCTTGAATGACATAGAGTAGATGTCGTATGCGCCCTCGGCAAGAGGTGCACTTGGATAGAGAGTGATGCTGTACTGCTGTGCACCGTTTGCGAAGTGTGTCCAGTAGTCACCATCGAAGTTGACAGCGATCTCAGCGCGGTAGTTGTCGACGATCACCTCAGGCATCTCACCGCTGAAGGTATAGGTGCGTACGTTCTCGTGCTCGTCCATGAGAGCTGCAGAAACGGTAAGCACGCCCTCTGCCTCCTCGATGGTGATGAGACCGTCAGCTACAGGGATCTCGACTTCACCCTCACAGATGGCGGTGTAATAGTCATCCTCACCTGAGTTGTTGAGAGAGAAAGTGTTTGCGCTGTGGTCAGCGGCTGCGTCAACATCATACTCGCCGGTAAGAACGCCCTTCTCCTCTACATTGACAGCGAGAACGACCTTACCCTTAGAGGTAGAGAATACGAGTGCGTACTCCTCGAATGAGGTAGGCACATACTCCTCATGGTCATAAGGTGCGATAGAGTGGCCGAGATAGCGTACCTCCTCGAGAACCATGGCGTTGTCAGAAGGGGCCTGAGTGATGGCGTAGGTTGAAGCGCCATTGTCCGAAGTCACGGTGAGGTGAGCGGTACGAGGCTCGATGGTTGCGTTGGCAGCAGCGTTCACAGTCACGGTCTTCTCTGAAGGAGCGGCCTTGGTTGCAACGACTGTGAGCCACTCTGCGTCAGACTCGGCAGTGAAAGCGGAGTTGGTGTTGATGAGAATGCTGAGAGTCTGAGCCTCAGAGCTTATGTTCATTTCTGCAGTAGCCTCGAAAACATTTACAAAGCCCTGCTTTACAGTCCATGTGGTGGTCTTGTTGCCAGCGGTGAGGATGATCTTTCCTGAACGCTCCTGGAAAGTGCCATTGTCGGCAACCCTTACGGTTACAGTAGAATTACCCGCTTCTCCAGAGTCTGGGCTGACGGTAACCCAATCAACTTCAGAAGTCATCTTCCATGAAGTGTTGGTTGTGAATGAGATGGTCTGCGGCTCTGCATAAGCGCCGACAGAGATCGTCGCGGTTGAGACCTGGAGCGAATCCTCGACCTCTACCGGCTTACAGCTTGCGATAGCCAACGCAAGGGCTGCAAGAACGTAGAATTTCACGTTTTTCATAATTACTTTAATTAAGTTGTTTATATAAAGTTGTAGTATTTATTTCTATCTCATGGTCGTACAGATCGCCGTGATCTCGTTGAATCCGCCGTATACGCCGTTGTCAACAAATGCGCTGAGCAAGCCGGTGGTCACATTGTATGGACGCAGGTAGAACCTTCCCTCTCCGGTCGACTCGTCGTAGGTCACGATGACAAGCTGGAGCCTGTTGTATTTCAGCGGGAACTGGTATGAGTTCGACTCACTCGATGACGTAGGATACTGGTGAGTTCCGAACCATGCCTGGCTGTACTGACGGAGCATAGTGACCTTCTCCCCCTTGGTTGAAGGTGTCCATGAAAGACTCTTGACAGTCACGGTGCCGGAAGTGACGACAATCGAGTAGAGCTTGCTGCCGACCGAATAGAAGATCACATCGGCATTATCGCAGAATTCGAAGCACTCGGCCTTGTCGATGTCCGGAGCATCCAGCGGCTGAAGAACTGGAGAAGCGCTGTCCACATCAACGATCAGGATCCAGTATTTACCGGCAGAATCCTTGAGGATGAAACCGCCCTTCATCGCCTTGAGGTGGCCGGCCGCCACGCAGGTCTTGTCTGCAAGGAGCGTAGGGTCAGGCATCTTGTCGACGTCCATTGGGGTGAAGCTGCTGGTCGTGAGGCACCATCCCATGCAGAAGAATACGGTATGGAGCTCGTCATCATACACATATACCTTGCCCTGAAGTTCAGGGACAGACACGATATTCCCTGGCTTGAAGGCATTTTCGTAAGAACCCGGATAAGTGAGCCTTGAGTACGAAATATCGAGTAGATCCATACATCCGTAAGGGACACCTCCATTGATTGAGATAGTCGAATAGCCGCCTACGTTGTGAAGGTATGAAGTTCCGAACTCTGTGACGTTCTTGGTATTGAAGAGCTCGGCATCGCTCCTGCTCACCTTATAGTTCACAGGATCGAGTGCATAGATATGATCCTCGGTACCGACCATGATTGCGCTCTCGTTGAAATTGGACACCACGGATGCATTCAGGTTGGTGTAGCTGCGCGCGAGCAACGAAGTGACCTTTCCGTCGATGCTCTTGTCATTTCCGAGAGAGAAAAGGTTCCATGTGTAGCGCGGCACCTCCGAAGTGTAGCCGTAGGTTATGCTGGACTGGGCCACAAGCGCCAGTTCTGAGCTCTTTCCTCCGTCCGCGGTATGTGCAACGAGAATTCCCTCTCCCAGCGAACTGGTGACATAGACCGTCCACGACTTGATCTTCGAGTAACCGGACTCCTTGTTTGTGACAGTCAGCGAAAGGACATATGGAATCGCAGAAGGGTTGTTCAGCACCCTGAACTCGAGTTCATTGCCATCGCCCATGAATGCCCTGTTCCTATATGAACCCGGCTGCACATCCATCTCCCACATGTATTCCAGATCGTTGGAAGAAACGCCATCCTGGGACACATCGACGGTAATCTTGAGAGTCTCGCCATAGGCAACAGTAAGCGTATCGCCCTGTACGGAAGGGACGAGCACGATATCCGGATAATCGAAAGTCGCAAAGGTGCTCTTATCAGCATAGCACGACGCCACGAGCACTGCAACCACGGTCAGACATAATATAGATAGTTTCCTTATCATCGTTCTATTAGTGAATCAAGGTTGACTGAATTGTAGGGATTACCTGCGGCTTGATGCCGGTTCCGGTTTCCTGGGTATAGCTTGTGTAGATCTCGTAATCCGCACTGTGCATATATGGAGAATCAGGATTCTCCCTGTCATGCTTCCTCACGAAATCGAAGAACTCGGACTGTGCACCGTACCACCATGTGTTCACATGGTAGACAGTATTCTCGTCCTTCATCGCACCGCTGGAATAGCCAGCCCTCTCTATCTCCTCACCGAAATAATCGTAGAGAAGCTCATGCAGGGCCTTGCTATAGCCTGTGCAGAAGAAATTGTACCACGCCTGTCTTGTGTACTGGTTATCCGGACGTACGAAATCTTTCGACCAAGTCACCTTGGCGCACTCCCTGTCCTTCACGCTGTGAGGGAAGTTCTCGTCCGGAAGTATCTCCATCGCAACGGTATGCGAAGGAGTCTCACTTGTAAGCCCCTGGACCTTGAGGACTATCTCACCCTCCAGGGCACCGGCAGGGACCTTTGAGGAAATGATCTCGAAATCTCTTCCGAGCACGGCGTCGTTGTATGAGGAATCAGGTATCGCAACCTGGAACACCCTTTCATAATCGCATACCGGTCCGAAGACCTCGAGCGGAATTCTTATCTCCGGCTGGGGATCATTATGGCCCTTCAGGGAGAACTCGATAGAAGCCCTCTTGAAGAAGACGGCGGAATCCTTCACGTCATATACGGGAATCTCCTCCTGCTTGCAGGCAATGATTGACATAGCCGCGACGAGATATGATATAATATATCTTGCTTTCATCTGATACATGTTTTAGAGTTCCTGTTTTCTACCATAGTTGATCTCATCATCCGGATAAGGCAGGGTGAGTTCGCCCATAGTTTCAGGATTCGGCAATATATAAAATCGGTCGAGAACAAATGCCGAATAGACGTCTCTGATGTGCTCGAGCCTGTCGTGCTTGGTCCAGTAGAGGAACTGTCCCTCATTGAGGAACTCCCTTGCGTACTCGAGATTCAGTTCGGTAAGAGCATCACTGTCCAGAGGAAGATCCTCGGTAATGCCCCTGTGGGAGCGGACCTCATTGATAAGTTCCATTGCCTTTGCCTTGCTGCCGTTCCTCGCCTCGTTCTCAGCCATTATGTAGTACATCTCGGAAAGTCTGATCATAGGCATCAGATTTCTATACTTCGAGTTGGATAGACTGAAGAGTTTACGGCAGACATAGCTGCCGTTCTGGTACTCGAGATAGAAAGCTGTACCTCTTACATCCTCCAGGCCGCTGGTCTCGAGAATCGGGAAAAGCTTGTACTCTACAATCTCCTTGGAGAAGTACATGGCTTCCGTTGCAGCACCGGTTGCGGAAGGAATGAGGAACTTAGAGACAATTGAATAGAGCTCATTGATTTCGAGAGTGAACAGATGCTCGCATGAGAAAGTGAGGTCCGCATGTGCCAGGTCATGACCGAATCCCTGTGAGATCATGTGGCTGGGATCAATCCATGAGGCAGCTTTCGACTTCATAGCGCCATCGGCAGCAAGCTTCGCATAATACGCTGCGGTCTCGATGTCATCGTCCCACTGATAGATTCTCGCGAGCAAGCCATACACTGCATAGAGATTGACATGAGACTTCCTGTTACTCCAGTAGCCGGTCGCGTTCAGCGTCGTGCTGAAGTTCTCGGAAACCACACCAGTCACAGGGTCGTCAGCAAGCAGCTCCGCTGCCTCGAGAGCATCCTTAAGGAGAAGTTCCATAGTCTTCTCGCTGCTCTGCTGAGGGGTTACTATAGGGCTATAGGTAGTCACATAAGGAACCGCAAGCTTGGCTCCGTTGCTGCCGGTCATGCCGGGAGAACCGAAGAAACGTATAAGGTCAAGATGGTTGAAAGCCCTGAGAGCGAGAAGCTCACCCTTCACCCAGTTGTACTCAGACTTATTCATGAACAGAGACTCCTTGCCGTCTATGTTCTCGAGCGCCATGTTGATGTTCGCGATGGTGTTGTAGTAAGCGAGCCAGATCTGTGAAGAGAGCTTCTTCACGTTGCTTGTATTGAACTCATGGTTCTGGACCTGAGACAGAGTAAGCGACGTGAAAGAATTATATGGATAGCAGAGGATGTCAATGTGCTTCCATGTAGTATTGGAAGCATAGTTGTTCTCCTTACCCATATTGATATAGACTCCGGACAGAGCGTCGAAGAAACCCTCACGGGAACTGAAGATCTCCTCGGCTTTGAACTGGGTCGATGAAGTCGCCTCAAGCCACTTGTCGCATGAGCAGGCGGCAAGAGCGATTGTCATGAATAAAAATATCTTCTTCATATTCAGTCCTCCCCTTTAGAATGTTGCAGTCACAGCAAAGGACAGAGTCCTCGCATATGGGTAGCTGGTTCCTCTCTCGATATGGATGGACGACCATGTGAAGAGGTCGTTGCCGTAGACACTGAGACGCAGGCGTGAGAGTTTTGCCTTGCGTATCATCGCGTATGGGAACTCGTAGTACAGAGACACCGACGAAAGGTTGAGCACGTCGTTCTTCTGCACGAATCGTGAGGTCGGCTTGGTGCTTCCGTCACCGCCCGCACCGTTCCTGTACTGTGCGATCTGGCCAGGCTCGAACCAACGGTCGGAGAAGATCCTTCGGTCGACATTCTTCTCGAGGTTGGTGTTCTCGACCATGGACACGAGAGTCGAATTATACTTCTTTCCACCACCGTAGAAAGTGAAGATCACGCTCGCTCCAATGCCCTTGATCTCCGAGTTGAAACCGAAGTTGCCGTTGAAAAGAGGGTCAGATGAACCATAGTTCACGAGGTTGGTTGCTTTCCATGTGTTGACAAGAGAGCCATCCTTGCTGACGAACACCTCCTTTCCGCTGATCGGGTCGATACCGAGCGAAGGCACAACCCAGATCGAATGCAGAGGCATGTCATCGTAATACTGGATCACAGGCATGTCGGATTTATTCTCCTCCGCCTGGGTGATCTGCTGATCGTTGAACGCCTTCATCGCATCGGAGAGTCTGAGTATCCTGTTGTCGTTGAGGGCGATCTTTGCGAGGAAGGTCAGGTATGAGTTCTTCTTCTGGAAGGCGGTGTAGTTGACCGAGAGTTCGACACCCTTGTTGCGGATGAGACCGAGGTTGTCGCTCACCGATCCGAAGCCGGTAGAAGAAAGGAGCGTACGGTTGAACACGAGGTTCTTCGTGTCAGCAAGATAGAAGTCGGCAACGACATAGACATGGTCGGTACGGAAGTCGAGTCCGAGGTTGTAGTCCATCTTCTGCTCCCATCCAAGGTTAGGATTAGCCATTCCTGAGAGGTGCACACCAGTCTGGGAATTATAGAATCTGTCGCTGTAATAGATATACGAAGCGATCGAATTATTGGACATGAAATTCTGGTTACCCGAGCTTCCGAGCGAGAAGCGGAGCTTGAACTGCTTCATCCAATCCACATACTCGAGCCACCTCTCCTTGTGGAGGTTCCATGCAAGTCCGGCGCTCCAGAAGGTACCCCACTTGTTGTTCGTTCCGAACACCGATGATGCACTACCCTTCACTGTCGCATCGAGCATGTACCTGTCTGCGAAGGAGTATCCGACTGTAAGGAGGAGTCCGAGGTTGCGGTTGAGTCCGTTGCTTCCGGTCGGAGTCTTGTCGAGAGTGTAGTCCCTCGCAAATATTATGTCCGACATCTTGTCGTTAGGGAAACCGCTCGCATAGTGAGTCACCTCGCCGTACTTGACCTGCGAGATGGTGTACTGCGCGGTCGCGAACACGTCATGCACATCAGCGAACGAATGGTTGAACTGCGCGCTCAAGTCGCCTGAGAAAGAAGTGTAGGTACCGTTTGACTGCTCATAAGAGCCCTTGCGGAGAATCTCATCCTCTGTTTCATTCTCGTCGCTGGCCGAATAGAACTTCGAGTGCTTGGAAGGATAGAACTCATCACTGCGGGTTGTCTTGGTGTCGATACCGGCCCTTGCAACGATCTTCAGCGGCTGGATAGGCATGTACTCGACATAGAAGTTGTCAGTAAAGTCGAGATATTGATTCGTATTCACAACATTGAGCGAAGCATCGTAGAGCGGATTCGCAGTGACGTAGGTCTTGTTGGCCTTCAACTGGAACACGCGGACTAGGTTGCCGTCCTCATCGTATGGATTGAAGTACGGATTCATCTCGGCGTAGGTCGAGAACTTACCGTACGGAGACTCGCTGCTTCGCATGTGCGCAATGCTCATGATGTTGCGGAAAGTCCATCCCTTGTGCCTGTACGCAAGGTTCATGTCACCGCTGATGACCTTTCGCGAAGAGCCCTTCATCGCACCTTCGACATCGTTGTACGCGAAAGTGGTGAACGACTTGAGCTCCTTGTTGCCGAGCTCGACTGAGAGAGAGTGCTTGTTGCCGACACCGATGCGGAGCGGCTTCGAAAGCCAATATGTGCTCTCGCCTTCAAGAGCACGGCGGAGACGTTCGTTGTAGATCTCGAGCGACTTGAGGTTCTCCTGGGTGCTTGCGCTCTTGGAGATGTAGTAACCCTCTCGCCTCTCGACCTCGAGCTTCTCAAGGGCGTTGCAGAGGTTGTAGCTGGAGAGGTCAGGCATCTCGAGAGAGACGTTTCCGGTATATGTGATCGCCGTCCTACCCGAATCGAGGGACTTGGTCTCGATGACGATGACGCCGTTACCACCCTTGGAACCATAGATGGCCTTCGCAGAAGCATCCTTGAGGATGGTGATGCTCTCGACACGGTTCATGTCCATATCCTGAATCTTCTCTGCAGTCGTCTCGAAACCGTCGAGGATGAACAGAGGCATGTTCGCATCGCTCACGAAATTGCTCTTGAGCGAGGTGGTCTCCATTCCGAGGGACGATGCACCACGAATCTGCATCGATGACATCGCATTAGGGTTGGAACCGCTCTCAAGGTTCTCGAGTATCATCAGGGACGGGTCGAGATTCTTCAGTGATTCGAGCACGTTCTTCGTACCGACCTTCTTGAGTTCGTCGGCACTGAGCGACTGTACCGCACCGGTGAAGCTGTCAGCCTTACGGGTGTAGATACCGGTCACGACGGTCTCCTGAATCATCTCTGCATCGGTCTCGAGGCGCACGACTGCACATTCTGCCAGAACCACGTATCTGGTCTTGAATCCCAGCGACTCAAAAACGAGTTCCTTGGTCTTCGCATTCACCTTGATGGTGTACTTTCCATCAGCGTCAGTGACTGTGCCCGAAGTAAGCTTTCCGGGCTCATACACTGCCACTCCTGGCACAGGAAGGTCGTCGTCATCGATCACGATGCCGCTTACACTTGACTGAGCTGAAACAGGAAGTGAATTAAAGATTGTAAGTAAAACCATAAACAAACCGACAAAAAGTCGATTCCTTATGGCCAATCGATAAATATTCATAAGTACTTATTTAGTCTACAATGTCCTTTGGACACTGCAATTTAGCAATTTCTAATTATTTTTAATAATTAAAATGCAATGATTTAAGAGATATTATCTCTTACGACGTCTGTAGAGGATGACGATGCCGACGAGGGCAATGAGAGCTGGGATGAGATAATTGTAGACAGCCCTTACCAGTGGCATCTGCATCGGAGTCATCTTGATATCCGAATCGATGTACGGCTTATGGGCTGGAGAGATCGGGAACTCTCCGTAGCAGAGCCAGCGGAACGACCCAGGGACCATGTCGAAATTGTATGCCCTGCTGCTCTGCTCCCTGCTCACGAGCTGGAGAACCGAGTTGCTGAAGCAATCCGCGTCACCGACGATGATGATCCTCTGATCCTTTTCCTTCTCGCCGCGCTTGTGGCTGAGAGCCACGGCCAAGGTCTGCGGACCGGCGGTAGAAAGGCTGTCGCTCACGAGCAGCGGAATGGCCTTGAAGAAGCTTGTATCGGCGATTTCCATGGACATAGCGCCTGGCATGATGACGGAGGTAACGGCAGGATTGCGCCTCATCGAAGCATAGAATCCCTTGTATTTGTCAGCCGCAGTCTGGGTCGCACGGGCAAGCACATTCTCGTCGTGACCCATGTCGGCAGAGCACTTCACTCCGAATCGTGAGAGGAGCTCGGAAATGACCTCCTGCCTTCCAGCATCGGTGAGTATCATGAGGTTTCCTCCCCTCTCCACGAACGCATCCACCGCAGCAAGATCAGCCTCGGACAGAGCGCTGACGGGATCGGGTATGAACAGTATGTTTATGTTCTCTGGAATGCCCTCGGCGAGCACCACTTCCTCCAGGTCGAAGCCCTGGTTCACCATCGAGTTCCTGAACTGGCCGCTGGTCGCAAAGAGAGAGTAATCCCTGTCGCTACGTCTCTTCACAGAACGCTCGCCATGACCGGTGACGATTGCGACCTTGACTGGGTCCTTGACCATCTTCTTCATCGCCGAAGAAATCTCCTTCTCACTCGGATGATGGGTCATGTCGTTGAACAGTCTCAGGCGCGCCTCCTCGCCACTCTTGCGGCGTACGACGCGTACGAACTGGTATCCTTCCTCCGCGAGATCAATCTCCTCCTTGAGTGATTCTGCGCTCACGAGATTGGCGTGCTTGTAGCCCTTGATGGCCGCCAGCTCGACTGCGATTTCCTTCTCGCTCTTGCCCGGATATTTGTTCAGTATGGCGGTGTCCTTGATCGGAGAATAGTAGTAGACATACTTCATCTTTATCTCCGGCTTGAACCTAAGGTATTCCTTGAAGTGTTCCCTATCTTTCAATTGCTGACTAGGAACATAGCTCGAGAACTCTTCGTCCTGTACATCGACGTATGTCGTGATGGTCATTCCGCCAGGTAACTGCTTCATCACAGCCTGGCTATCCTCCGACAGAGTGCGAGAATCCGCATAGGTAGCGTCCCAGAAAGTCTTGAGAGAAGGACGAGAACTGATGAATCCGACGACCACCAGGGCAGCCGCCGCGGCACCGTATCGCAGGCACTTCTGGGCAGCCGTGCGCCTTGTCTTTCGGTTCTCGAGAAGTATCACCGAAAGCGCGAGGAAGAAGCAGCTCACAGCGATGAAATATACTATGTCATCGGTGCAGACCAGACCTCCGACCATATTGCTCGCGCGACCCTTGAGCGACAGCCAGTAAGTGATTTCCCTGAATAGAGGCGACTCCTGGCCGACCGTACCGATGTAGTTGAACACAGCAAGGGCGCTGAGGGTCGCGACGGCTGCGACGACCTGATATGAGGTCAGCGCGGACATGAAGA
>JAKSJQ010000045.1 GCA_024402115.1 Bacteroidales bacterium
GCCGCGTAGTGAAGCTTTCTCCAGACATGCTTCAGTTCGGCGAGGAGCCTAAGCCTGTAGTAGTGGTTGACGAGAACGGACAGCCTCTCACAGCTGACGACCCACACCGCTTCTTCGAGGCAAGCTGGACTTTCAAGAAGGACGGCAAGTACTACTTCACATACTCTACCGGTGACAGCCACCTCCTCTGCTATGCAGTTGGTGACAATGTATATGGTCCTTTCACTTACAAGGGCGTGATCCTTACTCCTGTCGTTGGTTGGACTACTCACCATGCCATCATCGAGTATCAGGGCAAGTGGTACCTCTTCCATCATGACAGCGTTCCTTCAGGCGGTAAGTCATGGCTCCGCAGCCTTAAGGTCTGCGAGCTCACCTTCGACGCTGAAGGCAACATCGAGACTATCGAGGGTATCGACGAATAACATTTGTCAATAAATAAAAGATGCCGGCCCAAAAGGGTCGGCATCTTTTTTCGTTCTGTTCAAGGTAAAATACGGCGACTAGCTATAGAGTCCGCCGTTGATAGAGATGCATTCTCCGGTGATGTACGATGACTCCTTGGATGCGAGGAAACCGACGAGATTTGCGACCTCCTCAGGCTCGCCGAAACGGTTCATAGGGATATGTTTCTTGAGCTCAGCCTCGTCGAGACCATCTACCATGTCCGTCCTGACGAAGCCAGGAGCGACTGCGTTGACGGTGATGCCTTTGCGGGCAACCTCCTGGGCGAGAGCCTTGGTCGCAGCGATGAGGCCGCCCTTGGCAGCAGAATAGTTGGTCTGACCGGTCATTCCCTTGAGTCCTGACAGAGAGGCCATATTGATCACGCGGCCGAACCTGTGCATGAGCATAGGCTTGATAAGGAGCGAAGTCACGTTGTAGAAGCCGCCGAGATTGGTGTTGATCACCTTGCCCCAATCCTCTGGGGACATCCAGACGATGAGGTTGTCCTTGCGTATGCCGGCGTTGTTCACCACTACCTCGATGTAATCTTCTGGATGGGCCTGCTGCCATGCCGTGATGGCGTCGCGAGTCTGTTCCGCGTCTGAGACATCAAACTTCAGCAACTGTGCGTCGCCACCTTCTGACTTGATCTGATCAACGGTCTCCTGGGCCTTCGCCTCGTTGGACACATAGTTCACGAGGACTGTATAGCCCATGGATGCAAGCTTGAGGCTCACCGCACGTCCGATTCCGCGGCTGCCTCCTGTTACCAATGCGTATTTCATATATTCTTTCCTAATATTTTTTCACATGTACGATATGACGACTTGGTCACCCCAAGCACGCCGTGTATTCCGATGTTCTGGCCCGTCAGATATAGGTTCGCCAACGGCGTCCTTACTGAAAGCGAAGTCCTCATGATATCGCTGCAATCCCTCACCAATCCATACGCAGAACCTCCAGGAGTTCCCGTATAACGCTCATAGGTGGATGGTGTGCTGACGTATGCGGCATCAATCGCATCCCTGAGCCAAGGCAGCCTGCACGACACGAATTCGACGCAACGGTCCACGAGCTCTTCGCGCGACACGAATTCCGTCCTGGTCATCAAGTCCACCGTCCCCTCACCGAAACTTATGCCCACAGTCTCGAGAACATCGGTACGAGGATTCCAGAGATCGGCGTCTTCCGAATGCACATAGACGCTGCGGTTCTCCCCTGCAGGCGCACAGTCTCGAAGTCGTATGTTGACGGTCGAAAGACCCTTGGTGTTCTCCAGACTCGCGACTCTAGTCCTATATATCTTTCTCAGCCCGTCCGTCATCGCAACCAGAGCTGAAGGGTGTATGTCCGACACCACCACATCTGCGGAATAGCGATCCCCATCCTCTGTCAGGACGGCGGATACCGCTCCGCCATTGCTTTCCAGGGCAGTGACCTTCTTACCAGTGAGCACATCACCGCCCTTCGAGCGTATACCCTCTGCAAGCTTCTCCGCAAGCTGGCTTCCACCTCCGCGAAGTCGCCATGTACCCCTGATGAAGGCATCATTTATCCTCGCGAAAGTATAGAGAGGAAGCCTCTTCGAATCAAGCTCCATCTTGAGCGACGTACCCGAAACCACCTTCCTCAGAAGAGGGTCCGAAATGGTCTTGCAAAGCCATGAGTATGCGTTCATCTCCATGTACTCAGGATGCCCGTCAACTTGTCTGAGCTGAAGCACAAAGTCCTTGATTTCGTCTGCCGACGACGGGAAATAGCCGCACAGGGCCTCCTCATAGGCAGGATAACCTGACGGGAGAAAGAAACTCTGTCCTCCAATGCAGACCTCCTCGCCGTCGAGACGCTTCCACGGCAGTTCCATGAGACCGAAGTCTGCAAAAAGACTTTCCAGACCGCCATCCTCACCCGCTCCACCGACGAAATGGAGTCCGGTGTCAAAGGTCGCGGATCCTCTGCGGAAGGACTGCATGCAGCCACCTATGGTGCTGTGCTGCTCGAGTACGGTCACCTTCCATCCGTGGCGGGAAAGGATATGACCGCATTGCAGACCTCCGAGTCCGCTGCCAATGACTATGGCGCTGCGTTCCATCTAGAGGTTCCTGATTATCAGGGTTGAGTTGGTACCTCCGAAGCCGAAGGAGTTTGAGAGGAAGGTGTCGAAGCCCTTCTCTATGGTATGGGACGGGATCAAGAGCTTTGCCGAATCCTCGTCCGGATTCTCGAAATTGATGTTTCCGGCGATGAATCCACCCTTCATCATGAGAATGGAATAGATAACTTCGCTGGCTCCGGCCATCCACATCTCATGCCCGGTCTGGCACTTCGTGCTCGTCACCTCGGTGCGCTGATCTCCGAAAACATTGTAGATCGCCTTTGCCTCATTTGCATCTCCGACGTGGGTGGAGGTTGCATGGGCATTGATGTATCCGATCTCGCGGATATCGATTCCAGCACGGCGGATAGCCATGGAAAGAGACTTCGACGGACCTTCTACATTAGGTGAGGAAATATGGTCTCCATTGCTTGAAAATCCATATCCGAGCACCTCTGCGATGATAGGAGCGCCTCTTCTGACCGCAGATTCATAGCTCTCGAGTATGACGGTAGCTGCTCCGCCGCCAGGCACGAGGCCGTCCCTGTCACGATCGAAAGGACGGCTAGCCTTGGTCGGCTCGTCCTCCCTGATGGAAAATGCCGAGATGCCGTCGAACGAGCCTACCGATGCCGGATTCACCTCCTGTGCGCCACCGCATACCACCATCTCCTGAAGTCCGTTCTGGATAAGAAGAGCCGCGAGGCCAATAGCGTGCGATCCGCTGGCACATGCTCCGGAAACGGTGAGGTTGATACCCTTGAGCTTGAAGATGCAGCCCAGGTTCATAGTCACGGTAGAGTTCATGGACTGGAAGATGGCGCCCGAACCGCAGAGGGTGGTGTCCTTCTTCTCCATGATAGTATTCACAGCCTTGTAGACAGGCTCAGCCGTACTGTCGTTTCCATAGAGAAGACCGACATCGTGGGTATCAAGATAATCCTGGGTTATGCCGGCAGATGCCAGGGCATCGCGAGTCGCACAGTAGGCATACTTTGCCTGCTCCGGCATATACACCCTCTGGTTCCTGGAAAGTTCCTTCTTCAGATCCGGAACTTCGAGAAAGGCAGTGAGACCTGAGCGGAAACCCATCTCCTTGCGAAACGGATCGAGTATGATTCCTGATTTTCCAGTGTAGAGAGAATCCCTCACCTCGTCAAGGCTCTTGCCAAGGCAGGAATATATTCCCATGCCGGTAATTACGACTCTGTTCATAGGGTATACATTATATAGGAGTGCAAATATACGAAAAAAGCCGTTGGGCACGCAAACAGCAGACATATAACAAAAAACGCCAGTCGATGACTGGCGTTTTCTCTTGTGGGAGCTGAGGGAGTCGAACCCCCGACCCTCTGCTTGTAAGGCAGACGCTCTGAACCAACTGAGCTAAGCTCCCGAAATGGGATTGCAAATATACGCAGATATTTTTAATCCCCAAATAAAAATGTCCTAAAAATCAAAAAACCTAAGAAAGGAGAGAGCTGATCTGGTCATAGTACCTCTTAGAGACCGGAATCTGAGCTGCTCCATCTACATCCAGCTGGGCAAGGATCACGCCCTCAGCCTCCTTCTTGAGCACCTTCACATGCTTCGAGTTGATCACGTATGACCTATGGCAACGCACCAGACCGTGAGATGCAAGATTGTCCTCAAGGCTCTTCATGGAATTACGGAGCACATAGTTCTTCAGCTTTCCAGACTCAAGATAATGGATACGCACATAGTTCTCCTCAGACTGCAGATAGAGTACTGCTGGCGCTGCGATGACCAGCTTGAGCTTCTGGTTCTCGTCATGGAATCTCAGAAGGGATTCGTCAGACGCTGCCCCACCCGCCTCATCATTCCTCAGATCATTCACAAGAAGAGAGAGAGTGATGATCACATAAGGGAACACGAGGATGGTATAGTTGAACTTTACGCAATCGTCCAGAGCCGAAAGGTACCAGGTGTGAAGCATCAGTGAGCTGTAGAGGGTATGGAACTGCGAGATGATCATAACCTCGGCAAGGCACCACACCACATACCAGAACCACGATATCTTCACCTTCGCGAGGTTCATCAACAGATACAGGGCTGTCCTCGTGAGGGCAAGACATACCAGAGATATGCAGAACAGCATAAGTATGTTCAGCGTAAAACGCCCCATTCCCATGTCATAGAAAGTGAACATGTCATAGGGGTTGAACACTAGCACGAATGCAAAGAAGAACAGAGGAACGAATATCGCGTAAATCAACTGCGGCCCCCATCTTCCGGGTACTTCAGGCGTCTTCATTAGTCACAAAGCAAATCTTAAATCATCCCTGTCAACGCTGTGACAAGTGTAAAATTATCCGTTTTTCATCCCAAATATGGCACTTTAATCCCAAAAATCCAAATCTCGTCACTTTCGCCCGTCCCCGGTAAAGATTGTTTCCACAGGCCGCGACCACCCGCTACCTTTGCATCATCGAAACCAAAGAAAAGATACAGCAATGAAGAAGATTCTAGCATTTGGAGACTCAATAATGAAGGGAGTCGTCGTTGATAGGAACAGGAGCATATCAGACATGAAATATACGGTAAGCGACGAGAGCTTCACCGAAGAGTGCAGCCGCAGGCTCGGAGTGGAGATAGAGAACTTCAGCAAGTTCGGCAGCACAGTGACCACCGGAAAGAAGATAGTCGACAGGCATCTCGACCAGGTGAAGGAAGCAGACTATGTGCTCCTTAAATTCGGCGGCAACGACAGCGCCTACCGATGGGACGAGATCGGAGATGACCCGGAAGCGCCTCATAGTCCGAATACCGACATCGACACTTTCCGACACAACTACATAGAAATCGTAGACGAGATTCTTGACCAGGGCGTCACTCCGGTCATCATCTCCATGCCGCCTATCGACCCGGACAAGTATTACTCAAACGTGATGCGTGGTCTTGACGACAGGCAGAAGAAGAACGTGGAGAGATGGCTGGGAGGACAGCCTTCCTACATTTACAACTGGCATGAGATATACAACCTCGAGGTGTTCAAGATCGCGGCGCTCAAGAAGCTGCCGTTCGTAGACATCACGAGTGCATTCCTCAACCGAAGAGACTTCAGAAGTCTGCTCTGTGCTGACGGAATGCACCCCAATGAAAACGGTCACAAGCTTATCGCTGACACTCTCTGCTCAAGTCTAGCACTAGCATAGCCATGATCGTGAGCATCATCTTGACTGCAGTTCTCCTGTATACTCGCTATTCGCGACGTAGTGCGGAGCGTAAAGGCATTCAATAGACGCAACCGGAGCTGCAAAGCTGCCCGCCTGAGTCACGTAGAATGTCTCGGACACGGTTGTCGTCTCCTCGGGATAGCTGTCGAAGAAGTATTCCGTCATCGAAGCTTTGACGTTCCTATAGCCCTGCGGAGTGCATGAGTACCACCCGTCGACAAAGAGCGGCCTGAGCCACCAGCGCATCATTCCCGAGAGCTGGTTCTCCGGTCTGAGAGAAGCCGGGCGAGGCACGCAGACATGGACGAAGCTGCGATTCTCCTCGTTCCATATCCTGACTTCGGAAACGACCTTGTCCCCAACCGACAGAACATCACCAGACTTGAGGGCACTTCCGTCCTCCCTCTTATATAAAACCTCAACCTTGAAGCCATTTCCAGCGGACCTGATCTGCTGGAATGGCAATTCATTTTCGCCGGAAAGGATCAGCACGCGCATGTCCTTCATCGCCCCGCTTCCGTCCATCACCGACGATAGCGCTTCCATGTAGGCAGGATCAACATCCCACTGCTGGGTCTCCTTCTGCACCATGATCCATATCCTGATCGCATCGGCGAGCTCCTCGTATCCAAAATCGCGGAAGATATCGCAGAGCAGGGCATGAGCCTGAAGCTCACTTTCCATGAGTCCTCTGAACGGCATCACCGCATTTGGGAAATATTTGCCACCGGAACGGTGTTCCACAGCATACTCTATCAGAGATGCGACATCCGCTTCGAGAGACCGCTGCATCTTCTTCTCCGCAGAGAGTCGCACGCCAAGAGCCCTCGCAAGCCTCAGGCCCTCATCAGAAGCCGTAAGCAGGCTGAGCGTCCTTATCCTGTAAGCCTTCATGAGGATCGCGCCATTCACGCCTCGACCATTCTTCGGAACGAGATACTGGCTCACTGCCTTCCTGTACTCCGCGCTTGGCTGAGCAGCCAGCTTCACATCCGCATAGTGAGCGCGGACGAGGAGATATTGCTCCAGCGACATACCGCCGCACCAAGAAGGTCTCTTCCTATCCTTGAGCATCTGCGTATCGATATACTTCACCGCAGACTCGAGGACATCGTCATCAAGCCCGAGAGAAAGTCCGCTGTCTTCGAGGGCAGCAGCGCGTTTGAGCACGGCGGCAGTGACGACAGGAGATGAATCCATTCCCTCGAACCATCCGAATCCGCCGTCCGCATTCCTGCATGCAAGTATCTTGTCAAGCATTCCGTCGTCAAGCTTCTCCATTCCGAGAGTCCTGGCGATGACGGACGCATAGAGGGACTCCGTGAGGGAGATGACGTCCTTGGCCTCTGTCGAAATCTTCTCCGGAATGGCTTCTCGGATAAGGTCCATGATAGTCCTCTCCGAAAGCACGGCTGACTCGGCAGGCACATTCACGAAGAGAGAGCGCAGATGTGCGACGATCGCATCCCTATCCTGCCCTGCGAAGACGATGGATGAATGCGACTCGCGTATCGTCTGCGACGGGCGCTTCACCGGCACGCTTACGAAGACTCCGTCGGAAATCGCTGCGCCGCCCTCATTTCCGCTGAAGACGAGCTTGAGTCCCAGGACTTCTGCCTGAGGCACATCAATCTCGAACTCCACGCCGGCGGCACCGTTCGCCTCAACCTTGACAGCCCTTGACATTGCGGCTACAGGACTTGCATTCTCATGCTTTTCTGTCGTATAGACATAAGCCGAGACCTTACCATCAACCGGGAGAACGCTCGAGTTCGAGAGATTCGCCTTCAGAACATACTTGTCACCCACATACAACAGCTGAGGCTCAACCACCGAAAGCTTGACAGGGATCGTCACCTTGAATGATTCCCTCGCCACCGCGCTGTTCATATCCTTGTCATGTGCGAACACGTTGATAATGTAGGTCGACAACTTATCTGAGGTAGTGAATTCGAAACTTATCTTCCCGTCCTTGTCTGGACGGAGGAACGGCTCGAATGCGACGGTATTGGCAAAGTCCTCCCTGAGCACACCTGCGACCTCCGGTTCATCTCCGCCATCATCCTCCATCATTTCGAAGGCCTCCTCTTCAATGATTCCGGACGACATGGTATTCACCTTACCCATCGCCCTAGGTGCCATATCGCGCACCGCCAGGTTGACGCTAGCCTTGGACATGTACATGCCGTTCTCAGCCATTTCCCCGTCAACATAGAACCTGTCATCGTAGATGGAGCCCATGGACGATGAGCCGCAGACTGAGTTATATGAGATATATGGGAGCGACGGGCGCATGCGGTAGACCTCATACCAGCAGTTCGGGAAAATCACCTCCGTAGCCGCGTCGAAGATAGATGCGGCAGCCTCGACTCCGGCAGCAGTCGCCAGGGTCACGTCATATTTGGCAGACGGCGATGTGACGTCGCTGAAACGGCTGACGGCCAGAGGGAGCTTCACCTCTTGCGCAGCCTTGCTTATCTCCTTACTGTAACGACCGACTCTACCACCCTTGAAGTAGAAGACGTGCAGGACGACCTTGTCCGGCCATGATCTTGGATAATCAATATGCTTATGTACGACAGAGCCTTTCTGGCCACGGATGCCTCCCACCTTCACAATCTCAGAACGAAGCAATTCTTCGCCATAGCCGAACACCTCGACACAAACCCAGAGAGGTCCTCGTCCGGATGCCATCTGCAGCGAGATGTCATCATCTTTCTCAATTACACGGAACAAGCTCTCCACATCAGCATCAAAGACAGTCTCGTCTTCAGAAATCCTGATGAAAGTACATGAAGTTCTGTCTGAGACAACGCTACCATCGGCTTTTTTCGCAGCTGCCTCGACCTCCAGGGCATATCGGCCTGAAGGAAGTGAGGCTATGCCTATGTCGAGTCTCTCGCCAAGAGTCAAGGAGCCTACTCCCATGAGCTTGTCCTTGTCGCCCAGAATCCTATATATGATCTCAGCATCTCCGTTGTTGCCAGTCTTCACGCCGAGTTCATTGCCTATACTTGCCCTGACTGTCAGCACATCCCCATCGACAACGTTCTGCTGCGACGCTTCGACTGCATTCTCGACCTCGACGGTTACGGACGGGCGGCGCATCACAAAGAATGAAGTATTGAACTCGAGAGTTTCGCCTGTGTTGTCCACCACCTTTACGATCACGTCACAATATCCGTACTTAACGTCCTTTGCGACAAGTTCGAACGAGCCATCCGGAGCAACGGTGACGGGATCAAGTTCGTCATCCGAATCACGATAGCCACGCCCGATATGGGCGAAGACCTTTGCAGATGCCAGCGAGTGACCGGAATAGCTGGTCGCCCAAGCCTTTATGCGGACGGTATCTCCCTCGAGGAAGAACCTTACTATTTTTTCGAAGCGCACATCGAAGGTCGGGAGCACGAAATCATCGACACGAAGACCTGCATCGCCTATGTAGTTCTTCCCGTCAAGGACCCTAAGCGTGAAATATCCATTCCTGAGACCGTGCGGGATTTCGATAGAGCCCGCGATTGAACCGAAGTCGTTCGTGCTGGCCTTCACAGTTTTCACATCCTTGCCCTCTGCATCGACAAGGGACACCGTGACTGTTTTCCCGGCTATCGGAGCATAGTCATAGCCCTTGTTGGAATAGACCACAGCCTTGTACTGGACAGTTTCTCCGGGCTTGAACGCCGTCCTGTCAAGCAGAACATGCGCCATCGTAGACTCAGAGATACGTTCCTCGCCCATCGAGTAATATCTGGCACCAAGGCGGTCCGAGCAGCGGTAAATTCCGCCAGTTTTGTCCACATGGCTGCATACCAGATAATTCGGACGATAACGCCCCTCGCCGTTCGCTTTCTTTATCGCCGCAACCATATTATCCGGGAGAGGAGTGAATCCGTCAATGGCAAGGCCCTTGGCTGTCGCCGTCTCCTTTCCATCCACGAAGAAAGACAGGTCGACCACGTCAAGCGGCTCGCCAGTCTTATAGTCAGCAGCAAAGATGGCATAACCACGAGAATCCTGACGGAATGCAGCAGAGATCGTATGACGTGAATAGCGAGACTTCGAATTCACGTCCTTTCCCTTCACGAGTACATCGTAATCCCCGTCGTCTATCCTTGGCAGAATCACAACGGCCTCATCCTGGAGATAGAATCTGTCCGCAGGATTCTCGACCGTCGATGCCCAAACTTTCTTCCCGTCTTTCCTCGACACCAACTCAACGCTGGCCTTGTCCAAGTTGCGGAAACATATGCGGAGGGTATCATCTTCTATATCAGCTCTTGCCGAACGCACTTCAAGGGCGTCCAAAATGTCACGGACCTCGACGCAGCAATCGGCAAGCCTGCGCTCGTCACCGCTAAAAGCCTTGCGTTCCTTCTCAAAGGCCTGGCATTTCGCATGGTAGGACTTGACCCAGTCTTCCGCAACATCCTTTTCCAGAGAGAGCTTCTTCACATCCGCCTTGAGGAGCTGCTGACGAGAAAGCATTGCGGCGGCCTTACCGGCGTACTTATCGGCATGAGCCTCCAATGCCCTGATGCGGTCATCAGCGTTCACTTCCTGATTCGCATCAAGATATTCCAAGACTGCATATCCGGGATAGCTTTTGCCAATTTCGGCAAGAAGCGCATCGGAGCAATGCGTTCCATTTAAGCGGCATGCCCACAGAGCGAATTCAAGATCATTTCTGACCAAGGTACCCACATAGGAGCCAAGACCGTCCCAGGTAGAAAACCACGCCCTGCTGAAAGCTGTGACATTGCTCTGTCTGAGCTCCGAGGCATGTTCCATGGCATAGTCAAGAACAGAGGAGCCAGATCCTCTCTGAAGGCGATAATACAGTTCCATCACCGGCAATCCGTAATCCTCGACAGCCTTTCGGAACTCCTCCCTCGCGTTATCAACATCCTTCCAGTTGATTCTACGACGAACCTGGACCTTGTTCTCACCTGCGACATAATAATCATACGGAATACGTCGCGACAAGGATTCCTTTAGAATCTTATCCAACGCAGCAAGCTGCTTTTGGGGAAGATCCTTGCTCTCCGCAGCACGATATTCCTTCCACAATTCCTTCAATTGCAGATCATCGTCGTCAGACATGGCCTCGACCGGCCTGTTGAAAAAGAAAAGCGCAAGGGCCACCAGGACCGTTGCTACAATCAGACATGTTCTACCCATGATATTGCCTCCGATACTACATAAGTACTTCCTCCTACGTAAATCAAAGGTAATGCCATACTTTCACTCAGTCTACGAGCAAGAGCGACAGCATCGCCTACCCCAGGTTCGACATGGACGGAAGCTGCCTTACGGCCAAGAACGGAAAAACGCTCTGCGATAACAGCCGCAGGCATAGCACGGTGACTGTCAGCGGCCGTGAACACTATGTTCGCACGTTCCGGAATCAGGGACAGCACGGCATCGACATCCTTGTCCGCGACACTGCCGTAGACCATGACGAGATCCGACACTTTCCCCTGGTCGAGCATCTTTTCGAGCTGGCCGAAATTGTATTTCAGACCATGTGCGTTGTGACCGATGTCGCATATGGTGAGGGGATCGGTCGAAATGCGCTCCCAGCGGCCGTGGAAATCAGCCAGTCTTGCGGTGTTCTCGATGGCATACACGACCTCGTCGGAAAGTTCTGTACCGAGTATCTCGAGGGCAGCCAGGACCGTGCGGAGGTTCTTCCTCTGATACGAGCCCTGAAGGTCCATCGCAGAGAGAATCTCATCCGCTCTTTCCCAGCCTCTAGGCTCGCATTTGTCCGCAAAGGTGAGCAAGGACATGATACGAGTTCTGTCACCCATGAAATCAGGTTCCGGGAGATTGGTATACAAGACTTTACGCTCGAAGACAATATCTATTTCCGGAGAGCTCTCACCCACCACAACAGGGGTCTTCGGCTTGATGATTCCTGCCTTTTCGAAGGCTATCTCACCGAGGCTTTCGCCCAGTATGTCGCAGTGGTCAAGTCCTATGTTCGTGATCACGGAAAGCTCAGGTGAGATGAGGTTGGTACTATCCAGTCTTCCGCCAAGTCCGCTCTCTATCACGGCAAGGTCGACGCCCTGCTTGGCGAACCAGTCAAATGCCATCATGGTGGTTATCTCGAAGAACGAGAGGCCGAGATTGTCGAAGGTGGAATCCCAAGTCTGCACGAAGTCCCATACGTCGTCCTTGCCGATCAGACGAACCTCACCTTTCTCCAGCACCCTCATCCTCTCCCTGAAGTCGAGGATATGGGGAGAAGTGTAGAGCCCGACCTTGAGCCCGGTCGCTGACAGAGACGCCGCGAGCATGTTGGACACCGAGCCCTTACCATTGGTACCTGCGACATGGATAGTGCGGTACCTGCGATGCGGATGGCCGGCGAGCTGATCGAGGAATTCCATCCTGTCAAGGCCTGGCTTATAGGCATCCTTTCCGGCTGTCTGGAAGGACTGGAAACGGGTATACAGACCCGCAATCATCTTTTCGTATGCTTCGTTGCTGAATGAAGATTCCATAAAAAATTTGAATGGCCGTCAAATTTACTTAAATTTACAAAGTTTTACGCATTTGCCCTTCACATGAAGCAGAACGAAGCACTGTATTCGCAGTATCTGATTGACGGCATCGAGACCGACAACACTCCGGCTGAGCTCCTCAGGGACTATGGGGAAGCATGTGTGCCGGAAGAGGCGTGTCCGGGGCAGATCGTGGACGAATCCCTCGACCCAAATCCGAAACCAAGCACCTTCCGTCAGTCTCAGGTGGCCTCGTACATCGAGTCCATCATGAATCTTCCCGACAAGTTCCCTACCAGGCATCCCCGTTCGGGAGCCAAGACCAGGGTGGCCGTATCGCTCATAGACACCTTATGGCTTGACGGACATTTCCGTCTGGGCAACCTTGGGATCAGCCCGAAGTGGAGATGGAACGACACTAAGATGGGCAACATGGCGGCCTTCTACCAGAGCGTCGAGGCCCTCTGCGAATATGTGAGCGAGATGGGGCTCAAGGTGGAGCAGTACGGATTCGAGGAAAGCGACGGGGACTGTCATCTCGACATCGACGTCAAGTTCTCGCCCGTCGCGACGATGGAGGAGGAAGAGGCAGACGAGATCGTTCCCGGAAAGAAGCGCAACTGCCCGGACAAGGCGCGCAAGGAAGCCGACAGCTGGATAGTGTACGTACCATTCGACACCTGTCCATACAGGCTCGGAGCATCAGCGCTCTCGGCATTTGCCGGAAACGGTGCCGACAACGCACCTGAAGTCCAGGACGCGGACTACTTCATCGACTGCTACGAGCTCATCCGAGAGATGGTGGAGGACGGAGTCGCCCTGAGCGGAGTGACCGTCGGTAAGGGCGGGCTCATGACAGCGGCCGCCAGGCTCTGCGCAGAGACAGGAACCACGCTCGACGTCAGCGGAATCGCAAGCTCGTACGATGAGGCAAGCGCTGCGCGCATCCTTTTCGGAGAGGTCCCTGGCGTCCTCATACAATTCAGCGACATTGATTTTGACTACATAGACTCCCAGTTCCTTCTTCAGGACGTTGCCTATTACCCACTGGGCCATCCTGACGGAATCGCAGGCCAGATCGGGGTACGCCACAGCAGAAAACCGGCTGTGGCAGGCATCTTAGGAGCCCTCCTCGGACAGACAAGCGAGGGAGAAGATTAATAACACATGAGCAAACCAAAGATTTTCGTGTTGGACACCAATGTAGTCCTCCACGACCACAAGGCCATCCGCAAGTTCCAGGAAAATGACCTGGTTATCCCTATTGCGGTAATCGAAGAGCTTGACCACTTCAAGAAAGGCAATGACGCCCTTGCATTCAATGCGAGAGGCTTCGTGCGCGACCTCGACAGAATGTCCGATCGAAGGCAGTTCGGAAAGGACGGCATCCAGATCGGAAAGGGTCTGGGAAAGATCAGGATCGAGGTCAACCATCCGTTCCCTGACGCACTGAAGGAGTGCTTCATGGACGACATCCAGGACCATAGGATCATCGCCACCGCGATGTGGGTCCGCGACCACAACCCTGACAGGTTCGTGGCCCTCGTGACCAAGGACATCAACATGCGAATGAAGGCGAAGGCCGTCGGAATGGAGGTGCAGGACTACCTGACCGACCGCGTCGACGAGGAGAAGATCGAAGGTGTGGCAAAGGAGGTCCTCACCGTCGAGGACGTCAGTCCGGAGGAACTCCAGAAGCTCGTCTATGGACCGGAGAACGCGATTCCATGGAAGTCCGTATGCCCGAAGGAGCCGCTTCCGAACCAACTTTTCAAGCTCTGCTGGCCGGGCGAAGGAGCACCGGTCACCACAGCGCGCTACGATAAGGCCACCGCACGCGTAGTGCTCGTGAAGGAGAGCAACGCGTACGGAATCAAGCCTCGAAACGCGGAGCAGAAATTCGCGATGGACGCCTGCATGAACAAGGACATTCCTCTCGTGTCTCTCACCGGAGGTGCGGGCACGGGAAAGACCCTCGTCGCACTCGCATCGGCGCTTGAGCAGGAAAGGGACTTCGAGCAGATCATCATCTCACGCCCTACCGTCGTGCTCGGCGGCCAGGACATAGGATTCCTCCCTGGAGACCAGAAGACAAAGATGAGCCCGTACGTCCAGCCGTTGATGGACAACCTCAACGTGATCAAGAACGGATTCAAGCCTGGCAGCAAGCAGGCGCTTCACATCGAGAACCTCCTCAACGACGAGAAGATTCTCATCTCCCCTCTCGCATATATCAGGGGACGTTCGCTCGGAAAGGTCTTCTTCATCATCGACGAGGCCCAGAACCTCACCCCTCATGAGATCAAGACCATCATCACCAGGGCAGGAGAAGGCACGAAGATCGTGTTCACGGGAGATATCTTCCAGATCGACCAGCCTTACCTCGACCAATGGTCGAACGGCCTCACCCACCTGAACAACAAGTTCCGTGGCCAGGTCCTCTTCGAGCATGTGAACATGAGAAAGGGAGAGAGGAGCGAATTGTCCGAAATCGCCGCAAAGTTATTGTAAACTAAAAGTTTATTTTCAATAAACGCGATTTTTGATTATCTTCGCGCCCTATTTTAGAATACAACTGAAAAAAAATAACGTTATTTAGGTTAAATTATGGCAGAAAACAAGAAAAGAGTCTACCGTTTCGGCGGTAAGAACGCAGAAGGCAATGGCAAGATGCGCGAGCTCCTCGGCGGTAAGGGTGCAAACCTCGCCGAGATGTGTACTCTCAGCATCCCTGTACCTGCAGGTTTCACCATCACCACCGAGTGCTGTACTGAGTACTATCAGCTCGGAGGCGGTTACACTGCAGAACTCAAGAACGATGTAGCAGAAGCTCTCAAGGCTACTGAGGCAATCATGGGAATGAAGTTCGGCGACCCTGAGAATCCGCTCCTCGTGAGCTGTCGTTCAGGTGCAAGAAGCTCAATGCCTGGTATGATGGATACCATTCTCAACATCGGTCTCTGCTCAGCTACCATCCCTGGTATGATCAAGAAGACCGGTAACCCACGTTTCGTATACGATGCATATCGTCGTCTCATCATGATGTACTCTGACGTCGTAATGGAGAAGGCAGAGGGCATCG
>JAKSJQ010000046.1 GCA_024402115.1 Bacteroidales bacterium
GAGGACTTCCCTGCATTCATCCTCGTGGATGACAAGGGCAACGACTTCTTCAAGCAGCTCTAAAGAACAGATAACATGAAGAGATGGCAGGTGAAGGCCCTCAAGGGGCTCGCCTGGACGGCGGGTGTCGTATTCGGGCTTCTCGTTATGGTGGAGGTTCTCCTTTCACCGGCGGTAGCTACGCGCCTCGTCAATAGATATGCTCCGGAATTTCTTGATGCTGACCTTGTCTTTGACAAGGCCGGCATCTCTATTTTCCGAAACTTCCCTAATGTCAGCGTCAGGATGCACAATGCCGTGCTTACCTATCCGCATGACCGTTACGCGCGTTTCGAGAATGCATCTTCGGCCGTGCTGATGAGGGAGGGAAGGAACGTTGCTGCCGATACCTTGGCTAGCTTCGACCGATTCACCGGAGCAGTGAGCGTGCCTGCCCTCTTGACCAAGACCATCAAGATAAAGAGAGTCGAGCTCCTTCATCCTCGCGTGTTTGCGAAGATGTACGATGGGGAGAATGCGAACTGGAACATACTTCGTGATGACGGAGGGGACGGAGGTGAGGTCGTCGAAGATGATACAATCGAAGTCGAGTCCGAGGCTGGCAACAAGCTGAAGATAAAACTCAACAAGTTACGACTTGCTGATAATGCCCACATCGTCTTCTGCATGCCTTCAGACACTCTCTTTACTCGTTTGACTCTCAAGGAGATGAGCCTCAGGGGCAGACTTGCCCTGCAGGACTTGTTCTCCAGCAGGGGCGATTTCGAGGTGGATGCGCTCAACGTGACCGGCAGGTACAAGAAGGATACTGTCCTGTTCAATCTCCAGAGTCTCGCTCTGAAGGGAAACAGGAAGGATTTCTCTTTTGATGCCGAGGCTACGGCATTTGCGGCGACAGACAATTTCGGCAGGCTCACGGTTCCGATGACCATAGACGCCAAGGCCGGTTGCCCTAAGGACAGCATTCCTGTCATCAATATCAAGCGCCTCAGAGCCGACGTCGCCGGAATTCCTCTCGTTGTGAAGGGTCAGGCAATACTCTATTCGGACAGATATTTCGTCGATGCGGACGTGGCGATGAAGCCTATACGCGTCGGTGATCTGATAAAGGAATACGGGCCGTCGTTCTGGTCAGAGGCCGGAAAGATAGAGTCGGATGCGAAGATCCTGCTCAATGCGGACGTGAACGGATACTATGTGCCGGCGACCAAGGAACTTCCTGCGCTTGCGGCTACCGTGTCCATCCCGGATTCATACATCAAGTACAAGGGGGTGGATCAGGCTCTCCATATCTACATGGACGCCGCAGCCAAGGGCGGTGCCGGAGATCCTCTCAACGTCCGTGTGGATACTCTTGACGTGCACACTGACGGACTCCTGTTCGGAGCGGCTGCTGAGGTCAAGGACCTTCTCGGCAAGGATCCGGCAATTAAGCTTGACTCGAAGCTCGCAGCTGATGTCGCAAAGGCGATAGGCGTGCTCCCGAAGGACCTCGGAATGGAGGCGGAAGGAGACGTGAACGCCGTGATCAGTGCCAAGGCCCTGCTGTCGCAGCTGACCTCGATGAACCGCATAGGAAATGCTGAGATCCTGGGAGAGCTCACCAGCGACTGCTTCGTGTTCGCAATGCCTTCAAACCAGTTCTCCGTAGATGTGGACGGTCTTGACATCAATCTCGGCATCACGAGGAACCGTTATGACGAGAGCATGGCGGACGACGCCCGCGTGCTGATGCTGTCTACCGTTGCAGATACGCTGAATGCGGATTACAAGGGTATGTACATAAGGGCCGGAAAGCTCCTTCTGGATGCCCAGAACTCTGCCGACCTGCTCAGCGATATGAAGTTCTCATTCACCGAGAACGTGCGTCCGCTCTGTGGATACAATTCCATACGCTCGATACGCATAAAGGACGCAGATTCGACAAGGATCAATGTCCGTGACCTCAAGGACCATTTCTATATCAGGCCTCATGCCGGCAATCCGAACATACCAGAGCTCTACGCAACGAGCGATATCGCACGTGCTTCGATCAGGAGCGCTGCGAACCGAATGAGCATCAGTAGGCTGGATGCCGAAGTCACAGCAGTGATGAGGCAGAACATACGAAAGGCCCGGAAAGAAGAACGCCTTGATTCGATGTCGAGGATGCATCCGGATGTGCCTCGCGATTCTATCGCAAGGCAGATGCGTGCTGGCAGAAGAGGAGGAGAACGCCACCGTGGCGAACTCCCTGAATGGCTGCGCGAAGAGGATTTCAGGGCAGCGGACCTGAACCTCAAGCTTACCGGAAATGTCGCAGAGATGTTCAACCAATGGGATCTCAATGGACGCTTGTCGCTCGGAAGGGCTACCATGACTACTCCGTACCTTCCTCTTAAGAACAGCGTCAGCAAGGCTGTCGCAAGCTTTACTAGCGACAACATTGACCTTAGCAGCATAGTCCTCAGGAGCGGTACTTCGGATCTCGCGGCAAGCGGTTCCGTGACCAATCTGAGACGAGCCCTCAAGGGTAGAGGTCCGATAAACCTTGATCTCAGGGTGACCTCTGACGCTCTCAATGCCAATGAGCTTCTGGCGGCTCTCGATGCCGGTTCCAAGGTGACCGAGGCAGACATCAAGGCTGCTGCCGATCTTGCTGATTCCGATTTCGAGGCGTCTGTGGTACATTCGGACTTCGCTGATACGACCATCCAGCATAAGCTCATCGTCATTCCTTCGAACGTAAATGCGAACGTCTTCCTCGACGCAAACAGAATACAGTATTCTACCATTGATTTCGATTGGGTGCAGGCTGAACTTACTATGAAGGAGAGATGTCTACAGCTGACGAACATGATAGCGATGTCCAATATGGGCAACGTATACTGCGAGGCATTCTATTCGACGAAGACCAAGCAGGATATCAAGGCCGGCGTTTCCATCGACCTTGAGGACATCACTGCAGAGCGAGTCGTCGAACTCGTTCCGGCAGTCGACAGCCTGATACCTATGCTCAAGTCCTTCTCGGGTCTTCTCAACTGTAGCGTTGCTGTCACCACAGACCTGGATGAGAACATGGATATCCAGTTCCCATCTCTCAAGGGAGTCGTGAGAATCTCCGGAAGCGACCTGATGGTCGATGATATGGGGGATCTCTCGAAGATTACAAGGCTGCTGATGTTCAAGAACAGGAATCAGCTCTTCGTGGACCATATGTCGGTAGACGGACTCATCGGAGATAACCGCGTGGAGATTTTCCCGTTCGTGCTTGACATAGACAGATACAAGCTTGCCCTTGCCGGCATCCAGAACCTTGACACCTCGTTCAAGTACCATGTGTCGGTGATGAAGTCACCCCTTCTCTTCAAGTTCGGTATCGACCTCTTCGGAGACTTCGACAAGTTCAAGTTCCGTCTCGGCCGCGCGAAGTATAAGAGGGAGAAGAGAATGCCTGTGTTCACTACCATGGTGGATGAATCCAAGGCAAACCTCAAGGACGTCATCAAGAATATCTTCCAGAAGAGCGTAGAACGCGCCATCGAGGAGTATAACGTCCAGCAGAGGATGGATGACTATAAGGAGAGGGTGAACTATAAGCCTGTCGAGGATAATCCGGCAGACACGCTTTCAGCAAGACATTCAGCCATCTTCGACAAGATGGACGCCATCAGCTCTGTTGTCGACCTTGACAATCCGGATTTTGACAATCTTGATTCTCTCCAGATCGCACGCCTGGATTCGCTCGGCGTCTCAGCCGCAGACCTCAGGCAGCTTGCCGTGGACTTCGGTGACGATGAGGATGATGACGAGGATGAAGATTAGTTAGAGGAGCGCGAAGATCCTTTCGAGAGCGCTCCTGTCTCCGCTTGACATAAGCTTTATGTCGGCATCCTTCGGGTCTGTAGCCTGTTGGGTGCCGTCTTCTTTTATGAGTCCCTTGGATGTGACTACGTCCAGAAGATGCCTTGCAGCAGCCGGTGCAGGGTCGATGACGCTGACGTTCTCTCCTGCTACCTTCTGGACCATTCTCTTGAGGAAAGGGTAGTGGGTGCAGCCCAATACTATGATATCCGAGCCAGCCTCGGTGAGCGGAGTCACGCTTCTTCTGACTACGGCCTCTGCTTTCGGTCCGTCAAGTACGCCGCTTTCCACCAGTTCCACGAATCCCTGGCCCACGTGCTCTACGACCTTGACTCCGTCGGTATACCTGTCCTTAGTGTCGAGATACTTGCTGGCTTTTAGCGTGCCTGCGGTGGCCAGCACTCCGACCACTCCGCTGCGGGTCGCAAGCGCAGCAGGTTTGACCGCTGGCTCCATGCCGATGAAAGGAATGTCATATTTTGCCCTGAGGGTCGAGATTGCTGCCGCGGTGGCGGTGTTGCATGCGACCACGACGACTTCGCAGCCCTGCTCCATCAGCATCTCGGTGATCGCACAGGCACGGTCGATGATGTACTCCTGACTCTTCTCTCCATATGGGCAATGGGCATTGTCGGAGAAGTAGATGTACTTCTCCTTCGGGAGCAATCTGAATATCTCCTTATATACCGAGAGGCCTCCTGCCCCTGAATCGAAGATTCCTATCATCAATTCTGTACTTTTCTATTACAAATTTATAATAAAGTTTGCTATAAACCAGCTTTTTGTGAATTCTTGAATCCTTGATGTGATATCCGTAATAGCTTGTCCTCGGCAGAATTGCTCTGAAGCACGCCCCAATCTATATTTGTGCATCATTGTGATAAGTAATTCGGCCGTGAAAAGAATTCTTCTGACATTTTTGCTCATTATTTCCTGCCTAGGCTCAGGAGCTGTTACCCACGATGAGGTGTTGGGCCTCTATAACAGAAGGGACAGCTCAGTGGTTTCTAGGGCACGTGAGCTGAGGCTCAAGTGCGACAAGCCGGGGGACAGGAATGAGTTTTTCTGGACATACTTCATCGAGGCTCTGTACTATGTCAACGACATGAACAGGACGAAGGCTAGGGTCATCATCTACGAGATGCAGGATGAACTCGCCGGAGAGAAGCCGGATAATGTCGGCTGGGCATACCTGAACTATATCCTCGGTAGACTCTACTACCTCCATACTGACTACATCCTGGCAGACTCAGCATACGAGAAGTGTCTGGCCATCCCTTCCGCGATGAAGGACCCTGAACTCTACAATGCTGCACTGACAGAGTATGCGCGCAACAAGTATGCAATGTGCAAGTGTGAGGACGCGCTTTCCATACTGAGCAATCTCGTCGACAGGGACAGGAGCGAAGTCAATCTCCGCAACGGTACAACGATCACCTGCCTGGCCTATGGCTACCTCGGCGAGAAGGACGGCTTCCTGAACGCTTATGAGAAGTTCAAGACCTTCGACAGCTGTCCGGACTATAGGGACAGCCTTTTCATCGAGGCATATGCAGACCTCTACACCACAGGAAACGTGAACGTGGAGAAATATGCCGACAAGCTTGAGGATATCAAGGCGATGAAGCTTCGCTACCTCATGGCCAAGGCTCAGGGGCAGGCAACCAGGGCTCTGACTTATTATGAGGAATTCGCGAACGCTCTGAAGAACAAGAACAGCATCGAGAACAACAGCGACTTCGAGCTTGTGAACATGTCGCTTTCCAACGAGCTTCTCCGCCGTCAGAACAATGAACTTCAGCTCGAGCATGAGCAGCAGCGCGTCAGATTTATGAGATGGATCGTGTTCGTGGCCGTATGCCTGCTGATCGTCATACTCATCCTTGGATACCATACCTTCTGTACGGTCAAGAAGAAGAATGCCGAGATCCTCGCGGCGAACCAGGAGAAGACTGACTTCGTCCAGACCATTGCACATGACGTCAGGACTCCTCTCAACGCGGTGGTCGGCTTCTCTCAGCTGCTTGCGCTTCCGCCGGACTTCCTTACGGAGGAGGAGAGGAACAGCTATTCCGAGTTCATCGGAGCGAATGCTCAGCTCCTTACCATACTCATCGACGACGTCCTCACGGCAGGAAATACGAATCAGAAGATGTCGTTCATGATATCGGAGACCAACGTGAACCAGATCGGAAAGCAGGCTGTGCTGACTTGCCAGCATAGGTGCAAGGACGGCGTGGAGATGTTCTTTACCTCTTCTGCAGACGACTCTTTGGTCATAAAGTCGGATCCTAACCGCTGTCTTCAGGTGCTGATCAATTTCCTGACGAATGCGACCAAGAATACTGAGAATGGAACCATCGAACTCCACTGCTCGGTAAATGAGAATCCTGGAAAGATAACCTTTGCGGTAACTGATACGGGCTGCGGTATTCCTCCTATGCTTCAGGATGCCGTCTTCGAGCGCTTCGTGAAGCTTGATAGGAAGAAACAGGGGTCGGGTATAGGTCTCGCCATCTGCCGACAGATTGCTGAGGCTCTCCATGCGAAGGTCAAGCTCGACAAGAACTACAAGAACGGATCGAGATTCCTGTTCGTATTACCTATGGAAACACAACTGGACTAGAGTGAAAAGAATAATATACATAATAGTTACGTCGGTGGTTCTCATGGCGCTATCCTGTGAGCCGGGTCATTCCCGTTCTCAGGGCTCTCATGGCTTCCATAGTTACTTCGAGACGTATGACTACAGTGCCTCGGGCGGTGTAAGTGCACCTCTCGATTCCGTGGACCTGTACATCAGGCAGGCCCGGGAAATGATCGGTGCTGGAAACATGCAGGAGGCTCAGGCCCTGCTCGAGGATGCTGCAGCTATTATGGCGAGCAGGAAGCCATCCAATATCCTGAACATAACATTCCTGGTCTTGGGTATAATTCTGATAGTCGGTCTGGTACTCGCGCTCATATACAACTCGAGGGCGAAGAGCCGCAACCTTGAGCTGCTTGCTACCAATGCCGAGCTCATGACGGCGAGGGAGATTGCCGAGGATGCATTCGACCAGGCCAAGCTTGCCAGCGAGGTCGAGTCCAGGTTCCTCCAGAACATGAGCCATGAGATCAGGACGCCGCTCAATGCCGTGCTCGGTTTCTCGCAGATGCTCGGACTTCCGGATGATTTCATCACCGTGGAGGAGCGCCAGGAGTACAGCAAGTTCATCGCGGACAACGCCGAGCTGCTCCTCACCATCATCGATGATATGATCAGCGTCGCCGACGTTGAGAGGGGTGAGTTCAAGGTGCGCTACTCGAAAGCCAAGATGCAGGAGATCTGCGTCAGGGCAATCAAGAGTGTCGAGCATAGGATGCCTTCGGACGTCGAGTTCAGGTTCATAGACAACTTGCCTCCGGAATTCAGGGTGGAGACAGACGTGATGCGAGTGCACCAGGTGCTCGTCAATATCCTCACCAACGCGTGCAAGAATACCTTCAAGGGAAATATCACCATGCAGCTCGACCTAAGGGAGGACGGCTCGGCTTCGGTCTGCGTGACGGATACGGGAGTCGGCATCCCGCCAGAGTCGATTCCGTTCATCTTCGACCGCTTCTACAAGGTCGATCCAAACATGCAGGGTGCGGGCCTCGGTCTCCATACCAGCCTTGCAATCTCGCGCTGTCTCGGAGCAAAGCTCTACCTTGATGCGAGCTATACCGACGGAGCCAAATTCTTCTTCATCCTTCCTGCCCGCAAGGGCTGATAGGGCGTCTTGGCGCCAAAATGAACCGTGGTTGCAATATCATGGTTTGTATTTTAAAGACAAGGGAGAGATTCTACTAGCAACGAGTCGTATTTCTGCGTAAATTTGTGTTATTGGCAAATCATTTTTTAATAACACATAGATTATGAAAAGACTCCTAGCCTTTTGTATCGCACTCTTCGCTAGCATGAGCATGTTCGCTCAGGCTCCGAAGACCTTCGCAAATCCACTTGACGTCATCATCGGCAACGAGAGGGCGTATCGCGGTGGTGAACCAATTGTCCTCATCTATCAGGACGATTACTATCTTTTCGTGTCCCATCGCAAGGGATACTGGTATTCTCCAGACTTCCGCAACTGGACCTATGTTGACGCTCCTAACTATCCAGGTGGTGTCGTATCGGTAGCAGAGTACAAGGGTACTCTCATCGGTTGCTCTATGAACAACAAGAACGTCTACAAGTGTATCGACGCAAAGAAGGGTCAGTGGGAACTCTGCGGCCAGCTCGACAGAGACCGCTATGGTGACGCGAACTTCTTCGTTGACGATGACGACCGTCTCTACCTCTACTTCGGCTGGTCACAGATCATGCCTTTCCAGGTGGTCGAGCTCGATCCTGTCACCTTCCACGAGATCACCGAGCCAAAGCAGCTCTTCTTCAGCGACATCATGAACCATGGTTTCGAGGCCCGCAAGCCTGAGGACGTGATCTACTCTATCTTCAATGGTCGCCGTGACTATTTCGAGGAGGAGTTCCCTTGGATCGAGGGTCCTTGGATGACCAAGCATAACGGTAAGTACTATCTCCAGTATGCTGCCATCGGTCTTGAGTTCATCTCTTACTCACATGGTGTATACGTTTCAGACAGCCCTACAGGTCCTTTCACCTACTCAGAGCACAACCCTCTCACTTTCAAGACCAGCGGTTTCCAGGTGGGCGCAGGACATGGTAGCACATTCCATGACAAGAACGGTCGTCTCTGGACCATCTGTATGATCCCTGCACAGTTCGGCGGCACCGGCCGTGGTTCTGAGCTCGCAATCTATCCTACAGCAGTTGACGCAGAGGGCGTAATGTACTCTAATACCGCACTCGGCGACTATCCTCAGTTCTATCCGGACATGAGACCTAGCGACGGCGTGGACAACTATGCTGACTGGATGCTTCTTTCAAACGGCAAGAAGGCCATCGTATCTTCAACTTACGGCAACTTCACCCCAGACAGGGCTCTCGACGAGAACTTCACCACCTACTGGTGCGCTGAGACCGGCAACCCTGGTGAGTTCTTCACCGTGGACCTCGGAGCAGACGCAAACATCTGCGCAATCCAGATCAACTGGGATCATATCGATGCACAGGCTTCACAGAGCGTAGGCGACCGCATGAGCGGCTTCACCAACAATCCTGACCACTATCAGTGCTACACCGTCGAGGTTTCAAGGGACGGCAACACCTGGACCAAGGTCATCGACAAGCCAAACAACAAGATCGAGCTCAGGCATGACTACAATGAGCTTGCAACTCCTCAGCACGCACGCTACGTCAGGGTTACCAACGTTGCTTGCTACGACAACGCTAAGTTCTCTATCAAGGACCTCCGCGTATTCGGTACCACTTCATGGCAGTCTAGGACCAAGGTCGAGGATGTCAAGGTAGTCCGCAATCCTGAGGATCGCCGCGAGGCTAACCTCCTCTGGGATCCTGTCCCAGGTGCAGACGGTTACGTTGTTCGTTACGGTATCGAGCCTAACAAGCTTTACAACAGCTACATCGTTTACGGCAAGAATACCCTCTACATGCACAGCCTCAATACCGCTCCTGAGTACTACTTCGACGTAGAGGCATTCGACAGCGGTCTCAATTACTACAAGGAGAACACTCTTGCTACCAAGGGTACCGGTGCTGAGATCCAGCTCCTCAAGAGGAAGCCAGGCGAGCGCGTATCCGGTTACACCATGGACAACCAGACCAGGTATTTCATGATCAAGGAAGGCGTGAACGAGTATGTATTCGACGACGTGACTCCAGGCTACTGGGTACTCAGCCACTCTTATGGCCCTGTATTCTTCAACGGCGAGCTCACTGAGAAGGATCTCATCTCTAAGGATGCCGACCCTAAGCCAACTTACACTGAGGTTGCTACCAAGATGGGTGTTGGTACCCAGATCACCAAACAGCTCAGGTTCGAGATTATCCCTGGCAAGACAGCTGGTAAGATCAGAGTCGTGATCGAGGACGTGCCGGCAGAGAAGCCCAGTTCTCCCAGTAATAGCAAGGGTTCACGCAGAGTCTCCAATCGTAAATAGGGACAACACAGTAACATTCAACTATCTTAATCCTAATGCCAAGGACGTCAAGCTGAACGTTCAGTTCGCCGGCACTGTGCAGATGGAGAAGAATAAGGACGGAGTCTGGACCGCAACTGTCGGTCCAGCCGCTCCGGACCTATATCCTTATTGCTTCATCGTCGACGGAATCAATGTCATGGATCCTCAGAATCCGGACTGGTTCCCTAACGAGACCTTCAAGAACAGCGTCGTAGACATCCGTGGCAACGGAGCACCGTTGCCTCATGCGATTAAGGCAGTTCCTCACGGTAGCGTAGACTATGTCAACTACTGGTCCGAGACACTCGGAACTTTCGGTAACGCTATCGTCTATACTCCTCCGACATACGACAAGAATCCGGGCAAGAAGTATCCTGTGATGTACCTCATCAGCGGTACTACCGACACAGAGGAGGTATACTTCAAGGTAGGCCGCGTCAACTTCATCCTTGACAACCTCATTGCTGAGGGCAAGGCGAAGGACATGATAGTCGTTCTTCCTTATGGTAATCCTTCGAAATACTTCCAGCCAGGTCAGGTCGACATGAGGAAGCTTGGTGACGCGTTCAGCAAGGACCTCCTCAATGACCTCATGCCTTTCGTGGAGTCTAACTACAGAACAATCAATGACCGCGAGCATCGTGCGATCGGAGGCTTCTCGCGCGGTGGTAACCAGGGCCTTGCCTTCGGACTTACCAACCTCGACAAGTTCTCTCATCTCTGCTCATACAGTTCATTCACCAGCATGGACCTTCCAGGCGTGTATGACGATGCAGCGAAGCTCAATAAGGACATCAAGGTGTTCTGGCTCGGCGTAGGAACCGATGACTTCCTCTACGGAAACGCCAAGGAATATATGGACTTCCTCGACAAGAAGGGAATCAATAACATCAAGGTATTTACAAACGACAAGTACGGCCACACTTGGATGAATGCCAAGTACTGGCTCGAGGAGTCGCTGCCGCTTCTTTTCCAGGAATAACCTAAATCCACGAGACTATCATGAAAACAGTATACAAGACCATATTGGCTGTAGCGACGGCGATGTTCATGCCTCTCCTTGTCAATGCCCAGCAGCAGGAGCAGAGACTCACCCCGGAGGTGATGGCCCGTCTCTTCCCGGCCGGTGTCGTATCTCCGGAGTACAATGCTGACGGAAGCGTTACCTTCCGTTGCCAGGCCCCGAATGCCACCAAGGTTGAGCTCGAGTGCCAGATGTTCAGCGGCACCAAGCCTATGACCAAGGACGAGAGGGGCGTGTGGACCATCACTGTCAAGCCAGACCAGCCTGACATCTATCCATACGCTTTCCAGATCGATGGCACTCAGGTAGCCGATCCAAACAACATGTTCATCTTCCCTAACGAGGGATTCAAGTATTCTCTTGTCGATGTTCGCGGACCAGAGCCTAGCATCCAGGATATCCAGAAGGTGCCACACGGAAAGGTTTCTTACCGTTACTACCATTCTGAGAACTGCGGTGGCTTCGACCGTCCGATGTGCGTCTACACTCCTGCCGGTTATGATCCTGCAGGCAGCGAGAAACTCCCTGTCCTCTATCTCATCCATGGTATGACCGATACCTATGAGACATGGTTCAAGGTCGGACATGTGAACATCATACTTGACAACCTCATCGCCCAGGGACTCGCAAAGAGGATGATAATCGTCATGCCTTATGCGAACCCTTATCCGGAGATGATGCTTCGCGGACTTGCTGACAGCTATGATGCTATCGGCACGGACATCGTCACCCGTGAGATCCTCGACGAGGTCGTTCCGTTCATCGAGTCTAACTACAACGTCCTCACCGGCAAGAAGAACCGCGCTATCGCAGGCTTCTCTCTCGGCGGACGTCAGGCTCTCGCATGCGGACTCGGCAATCCTGAGCAGTTCCAGTATGTGGCTGCGATGGCACCTGCCATCTTCGGTGAGGAGTACAAGACCAACTTCGAGACCGGCGTGTACGCTCCGGTCAAGGCAATCAAGAAGAACGTGAAGATGATGTGGCTCGGCACAGGCTCGGACGATTTCCTCATCAAGGCGTCCCGCGACCTCGATCAGCAGCTCACTACACTCAGAATCAAACACGATTTCTATAACCCGGGCGGAGGGCATACTTGGATGAACTGCCGCGACTATATCGAAATCGTTGCCAAGAAACTCTTCAAGTAGAATGAAAAGAATCTTTTGTATAGCAATGGCGGCTGTGGCACTTACCGCAGCCGCTGCTGCACAGGAAAAGGTCTCTATCGACGTGACCGCGAAGAAGCCTTCCGGAATCATCGATGAGAACCTCTACGGTCAGCTCTTCGAGCATATCTATTTTTCTGCCAACAACGGTGTTTGGCAGGAGCTTATCTATGAGAGGTCCTTCGAGCCTGAGCACCATCCTGGTATCACTCCGAGGGATGGCTTCTTCGACGGTTGGTTCATGGAAGGCGATGTCCTCCATTCTCCTACCCGCTATGAGCAGCCTCTCAACATCACTACCGTGAACGCTGATTCATACGATATCACCATGGACGTCAACTGGCGTGCGTACAAGCTTGCCAGAAGATCTTGGTCAGGTGGACTTCTCGATATCAGGTTCGCTGTTGGAAACGACGCGGAGGGCAAGCCTTACTACGTCCGTATCCATGATCCTAAGTACGAGGCAAGGCTTTTCAATCCAGCCCAGACCGAATCTCAGATTCAGGCAAATAACCTCGCACAGGCCAGGGAAAGGGCACAGGCAGCCGAGACCGGTCCTAACTTCGCTCTCGCACAGCAGGTCGAGAGGGAGATGCAGATGGGCCCACGTACACGCAAGGTGAACGTGTTCGAGCCTATCGTGATGAAGAACGCTACCACAGCTCAGATCCCGCCTCTCGAGTGGGTGAGTGGCGACTGGCATAAGCTCCGCATCAATGTGCGCGGCAAGAACATCACCGTGTTCTGGGACGGCAAGAAGGTGCTTAGCTATAACAAACTCGATCTTGCTCCTAAGAACGATGTGACTCTCTGGGTCAACTATACCGAGACCTATTATAAGAATATCAAGGTCACTTCTCCAAACGGCTATACCACCTATTTCGAGGGCACTCCAGAGGACGTGAAGATTCCTTCTGTCGCTCCTCAGTGGAACTCTTTCGGAAACGGCAGCTTCGAGCTCGTCAAGGGTGACGCCATCAATATGGACTATTCGCAGAAGATCACTGCCACCAGCGCTACCGGCGTTGCTCAGGGCCCTCAGAACGTGATCGCAGGCGAAAAGTACATCGGTTCCATCTATGCGAAGGGCGACGGTAAGCTTTCCGTAGCTCTCAAGAACGGAGCTTCGAACGTGGCTGTCCAGGCTCTCGGCGTACCGGGTTCAGAGTGGAAGAAGTATGACATCGAGCTCAGCGCCGGCTCATACAGCGGTGACGCGGATTTCGCCATCGTCGTAGAGAACGGTACCGTGCAGGTTGACCAGGTGAGCCTTACAACCGCGACGGGTGAGTCTCTCGGCGGCTTCCGTCCTGACATCCTCAAGGCTGTCCAGGATCTCCATCCTACCTGTCTCAGGTGGCCAGGTGGCGGATACACCGCCCAGTATGACTGGAAGTGGGGTATCGGTCCGCAGGAAGAGCGCCAGAGATGGGCTCACTGGATGTGGATGGACTACGACCAGAACTGCTTCGGAACCGACGAGTTCATCAAGTTCTGCCGCACCATCAACTCAGAGCCTATCATCGTGGTTCCTGTAGGTTTCGAGCGTCCAGATTCAGAGCGTCCAGACTTCATCCAGAGTGCATGCGAGTGGCTTCGTTACTGCAATGCTCCTGCAACCGACGAATGGGGTGCTAAGCGTGCTGCGAACGGCCATCCGGAGCCATACAACGTGAAGTTCTGGGAGATCGACAACGAGATGTGGGAGATGGGTATCGAGAGATATGAGGCTTGCGTACGCGAGTTCTCCACCGCAATGCGCGAGATCGATCCTACCATCACCATCATCGCCTGCGGTGGCTTCTCGGAGGATGAGGAGTTCATCAACAGGTCCGGCAACTACTTCGATTTCCTCAGCCTCCATCACTATGAGCAGCAGGGTGGCTATGCTACCGGCCCTCAGAGGCTTGCCGCTCAGTATGACCACTATGCTGACGTGATCGCGAATTCTCCAAATCCTAATATCAAGCTCTTCATCTCGGAGTGGAACCTCCAGAGCATCGACTGGAGAACCGGTCTCTTCGCTGCAGGCTTCCTCAATGTGTGTGAGCAGCGTGATATCGTGGGTATGGGTGCTGCGGCTCTCTTCATCCGTCGTACCGACATGCCTGACTGGAACAACGCGTTCATCAACTTCGACTATAAGGATGTGTTCGTGGCTCCTAACTATCAGGTGACCGAGCTTTGGTACAACCACTTCTCGAAGTATCTCGTAGACTTCAAGGGCGAGACCAAGGACCTCAGCATCGTGACCACCATGTCCGAGAACGGAAGGGACGTGATCGTGAAGGTCTGCAACCCTACAGAGACTCCGTACGAGCTCGAGGTCAGCGGTGACTGGAAGGGCATTGCGCATGCTGAGTATGAGTACTACGCTCCAGGCGACCTCATGGCTGCCAACAGCATGGAGAACAAGAACGCGGTCGCTCTCAAGACTGCTTCTCCGAAGGTAAGCGACGGCAAGGCCACAATCTCTATCGACGCCCTCTCAGCGGGTGTCATCACTCTTACCAGGAAGTTCTGATCGAATTCCCATACATATCATAGAAAAGCCGACCCCTGGGGGCCGGCTTTTTTATTTCATCCGCTATGACGCCGGGGCTGCAAGCCCC
>JAKSJQ010000047.1 GCA_024402115.1 Bacteroidales bacterium
ATCCGCGAGGAGCCGCGATGGTGATGCTGAGGTCGTCGATGGCAGCGCCGGTAGTGTTCACGAATACCACCGATGTGCTGCGCTTGGTGCGTGGAGAGAAGGTCTGGAGTCCGTTAGGATAGCCGACCTTGTCCGTACCGCTGATCGCAAGACGCTGTACGTCGTAACCTGCAGCAACGATGTTTGCCTGGATAGCCTGGTTGGCAGCCTCGGTTGGGAAAGTGCCGGCCTTGGTCATCGCGCCCTCGTAGAAGGTACCTGCAGAACCGTTGCTGTTGTCACCGCCGTTTCCGAGGAGGATTGCACCCTGCTTGCGCATAGGATCATAGCTGTTGCGCTCGTTGCGGATTCGGCCGCCGTCGTAGAGAATGTCAAGCGCTCCCTCCTGCGCGTTGCCGGCCATAGACCTCCAGTGATGAGGCTCACCGTCTGCCATCGCGGTGATGAAGCGCGCTGTCTGGCTCACGAGAGTAGGACAGTATTTGTCGTTAGGATCGTCGTTGACGCATCCCACGAGGTTATTCTCCTGGTCGGTCATGACCCATGGGCCCTGACCTGCACCATAGTACCATCCACGGGAGACACCGTAGTAAGTGGTCTCCATGGTACCGTCGCCGTCGTCGCGGCTATCGGTCTCGGCATTACCGTAGTCGAAGCAGCAGCCGCTGTTGAAGTGCTGGCCGTTGAACACCCAGTACTGACCTTCTGCCTGATCGTCCACAGCGGTACCCTTCGCATCGTTCCAGCGAAGTCCCATACCCTGGTTGATGAACACTCCGTAGACTTTATGGTTCATGAGAGTCACAGGAGCCCAGTCTGCCATAGGGACATTGTTGAATCCGCCCAATGCATTTCCGCCGAAACCGCCGCGAGGGGCCTGACGGAGATGATTCTCGTTGCCGGACTGATCATAGAGCACGGTGAGCCAGCAGTAGGTATTTGCGCAGAACTCATCCTGAGCAGCTGCGTCTGCATATCCACCTGGATCGCCGGCGCTTGGCTGTACGACACCGATGTCGAGAGTCTTGCCGTCAGACTGGCGCATCACCTGATAGAGCGGGCCATTGTAATCCTTGTAGAGTGCGCGGGTAGAAGAATGTGCCGCGGTACATGGAGCACCGTCCTTTGCGTACACATCACATGGGCCTTCCGGACGAGATGGAACCATTCCACCTTCCGAAGCCGTAGCGATCATTGTAGCAACCGCTGCCGGTACCACAAGTGACGCAGAAAGGACATAAAAGAAGGACTTCCTGTTCATAGTTGTATTGGTTTAAGTGATATTCGTGGTAATTCCATCAAAATTAGAAAAAAAATCCAATCAAAGAATAGCGTTTTTTCGCAAATTTGCGAAGCAAAATGTAAACGCGCAGGATATGGACAGTCAGAACTATCTGGAGATTACGGTAAGGGTTCCTTCCGAGGAGACCGCAGAGATCATAGAGGCAGTCGTTTCGGACCTTGGGTTCGACTCGTTCGCTTATGAGGACGAGCAGCTCAGGTGCTATATCCAGGCTCCCCTCTTCGATCAGGATGCATTCAGGGAAATCATCGACGACCTCGCCGGGAACATGGAGATCGAACTGTCATACAGCATCGAGCAGATGCCTGCCGTAAACTGGAATGCAGAGTGGGAGAAGAGCGGGTTCACCCCGATCGTAGTCGCATCTGAAGTCACCATCATGCCTGCCGGCAGCACTGCCGAAACACCGATCTGCATAGAACTCGACCCGCAGATGGCCTTCGGCACCGGGCACCACCACACCACATGCATGATGATGGAGACCATGCTTGCGCTCAGGGAAGAGATCAGGGATTCATCGGTGATGGACCTTGGCTGCGGCACCGCCGTGCTTGCAATTCTGGCGGCAAAGCTCGGCGCAGTGAAGGTCTCAGGAATCGACATCGACGCGGTCGCAGCACGCTCCGCCGAGAACAACGTGCGCATGAACGGATTCGACTTCGGCATACTCTGCGGCGACGCGAACGACCTTCAGGAAGATTCCTATGACTTTCTTCTCGCGAACATCCACAGGAACATAATCATCAACGACCTTCCGCTCTACTCGAAGGCAGTCAGGAATGGCGGAAAACTGCTGCTCAGCGGCTTCTACTCGGCAGACATCCCTGACATCACCACCGCCGCCGCAACTTGCGGATTCGAGCTCGTAGAGCCGATCCGTTCCCGCGAGGACTGGGCCTGCCTGCAGCTCATCAGGGCATAAGACTTTTGCGTTCAAAATAGAATTCACGATAAACCAAGCAAATAAATTGAGTATGCGTAATTTCATAAAATGGCTGGTGCTCGCGACATGCATTATCTGCACTTCGTGTACAAAAGAGGAATTTGACCGATATTACCGAAGCACTGCGTTGGGCGGACCTTATCTGTTAAAAGGATTCAATGTTGACGGGGAAACCATAGCACTATCTGACAAATCAGAGTCGGAAACGGCCAGAAGAGCCCTTGGCGACGGCGTTGACCAGGCTGACTGGTACACTCGTCTGTCATGGATAACCGCGTCATACCGCAGTGGGCGTCAAGAGCTGCACCTACTTGTACGAGAGAACACTACCGGCGAGCCCAGGTCATGCAAGATATACGCTACTAAAAAAGACGGAAAAACTGTTTGTGTTACGGTATTACAGAGCACGAAGGAATAGGAAATCATGGAACTCGCATATCGAGCGGTCCTCGGTTGCGGAACTGAACACGAAGAAGAGCGGCTGCTTGCCCTTGATACCCTTGAGGCCATAGACAGGAACTGTCACCTCGGTGAGTTCCTGGGCTGCGTTTGCCTTCACTTCTATCCTGGCGATCACCTTTCCACCGCGACTGGTCTTCGGGCCTCCGACGAGTACGCTGATCGTACCATCCACACCCTCAGGCTTGATATGTGCGACGAGGGTCGCTGCATCCTTTTCTGAGAGAACGTCAAAGTTGAAGTACTTGTAACCGACGACTGAACCCGAAGTGTTGTTCACGACAGGACAGTAAGGCTGCTTCTGGTTGAACACACCCTGGTATGAATCCAGGTCGAGCCTGGTCGGCTGGATATATGAGCCCGAGAAGATGAACTTTGGATATGACTGGCCGATTCCCTTCGGATTGGTGAGGTAGCATGCGAGACCCGCAGGGGTCTTGTACAGAGGGTTGAGTCCGTCGGTGCTGAAGCCCTCGGAATTGAACTCTGCCTCAGATATTATGACCTTTCCGCCCTTTCCTTTCTCCACCTTGACGTCGATCTCCGACACCATTGCCTGGCGCGAGAACTCGTCGGTACCGGTCTGACGGTGGTAGAAGATGTACCACTTGCCGTTGATCTGCTGGATGCTGCCATGGGTGTTTCCATAAGGGTTTGCTGTGCAGATGACCTTGCCATTGTCGTCAAGGTCGCGTCCACGGCAGTCAATAAGAGTACCGCCATAGGTGAACGGACCGAGCGGATTGTCGCTGTAAGCATATGCGAGGGTATAGTTCACGGAAGGAAGTCCGAATTCACCCTCCGCTGTGGTACGCGAATAGATGAAGACATACTTGTCTTCGATCTTCCTCATCGAAGACGCCTCGAAGAAGCGGAAGACTCCCGGCTGATTCAGGTTGGATACCATGTCATGGACGATCTCAGTACCAGGCTTCACGGTCGCCATGGTCTCAGGGTCGAGTTCTGCGCCGTTTGACTCCTGGAAGCCCCAATATCCATAGACCTTGCCGTCGTCGACGAACACTGCAGGGTCGAAACCGAGGATTCCATCATTCAGGCGGGGATTCTCCTTGTTCCAATTGATCACGGTGAACGGTCCGTCCGGGCGGTCGCTCACGCATACCTGGCCATTACGTCCACGGGATTGATTATTAGGATAGAGATAATACTGTTTGCGTCCGTCCGGGCCTGTCTTCACGGCAATATCAGGAGCATAGAGAATGTCACCGATGCCGTCTGCACGGAACTTCTCCCCATTCGCGTCGGTCTCCGACTTGAAGATGATTCCGTCATAGCGCCAATTGGAAAGATCATCCACCGGCGCCGACCATACCACCTGGTCACGTCCACAGTATGCCGTGATGATGTTGTCATGGGATCCGTACACATACACCCTCTGCTTGCCCGGACAGTCTGGATCGTCGAATACGTAAGGTTCTCCGTCAGGGATGTATTCCCAGAGCGGAAGATATGGATTCTGGGCTGATGCGAAAATGGAAAATGCGGCCATTCCGACGAGGGAAAGCAGGCCTTTCTTCATGGTCATAATCAAGTGTATTACGGGTTGAGTTCCTCAAAGTTAGGAAAAATAAAGAAACTCCGGCACGCTGGGTACCAGAGTTTCACATAATCTTATTTGTCCAACTGATCCGGAATTCCGGAGACAGCTTAGAATCTGAAGTAGACTTTGCCCATGAAGTTCACAGGAGCCTGAGGGAACACACCCTCCTCCCAGTATGCAGGGTTCTTCTCCTCGTTGAACCATGCGTTGTAAACCCATGCATCAGAGTAGTAGATGTTGTTGGTGAAGTTGTTCACGTAGAAACCGAGGCCGAGGCGCGCGCCGTCGTGGCCGAGATTGTCGTGGCCGGCACCGCGGCTGAGGTTGAACTCGTGGGTGACGGCGAGGTTCGCAACGTAATATGCAGGCATGCTGCGGTCAGCGCAGCTGGTGTTGTCCCAGTACTGCTTTCCGACGAACTTCGCATTGAATGAGATCGCGGTGGTCTTGAGAGAGTTGTGCGCGATGGTCTTGAATGGGTTGAAGGTCACCTGAGCCATGGCCACCACCGATGGAGACATGAGCATGGTGGTCTTGTCGAAATGCTCGGTGTGCTGCTCTGGAGCAGGGGTCCACCAGTCGAGGTTGTCGTAGGTGTCGAAGTATGCGGTGTAGTCCTTGATCTGGTTCATGCTGAGGGTCACGTTACCCTCGAGCTTCACCCATGGAGCCGCCTGGTATGCGGCTGCGAGCTCGATACCGCGGCGATAGCTGCGTCCCACATTCTCCTTGATTGCATAACCGACATCAGAGAGTTTGCCGGTCTCGAGGAGCATGTCCCAGTATTCCATGAGGTAGATGTTCGCTGAAGCGGCGAATTTCTTGCCGGTGTACTGGTATCCGAGCTCGATGTCGAGCATCTTCTCAGGCTTGAGCTCACTCTTGTTGTCGCTCCAGTTGCTGCTGATGATCACCTCCTTGATGTCGCTGCGGCCAGGCTCGCGATGTCCGAGGGCTGCGGAAGCGTATGCCTTGTGCTCAGGAGCCCATGCGAAGGTCACACCTGCGCGGGGGTTGAAGAAGTTCCACTTTGTCTTGTAGTCGAGAGGAGCGTCGTCGTCATCGTCGATACCGTTCATCTTGAGAGCCACTCCCCTGTACTGGAGGTCGAGATATGCGGTCACCCATGATGCAGGGCTGTACTCGGCGCGTGCGAATACGCTTGCCTCGTCCTTGTATGCGCGGTTGAAGTACCACATGTTGGACTCGGAAATCGAGTTGTCGATCTTCGAATAGTCGAAATCGTCGCCGAAGAGGCTGTTCCAGAAGTTAACGCCGTAGTGGTTGCCGATGTAGCGTGAAAGGTTGACGCCGCCCACAAGGTTGATGCCGTCGCCCTTCCATGAGAGCTGGGTGTTGCCTACATAATAGTTGTTGAGCATGGCCTTGCGGATGAGGAAGTCAGCCTTGTCCTTCTTGGTGTAAGGCATGCCGAGAGCTGAGAGTTCCTCGTTGCTGAAACCGTACTTGCTGAACTTCTTGCCAGCCTTCATCTCCTCGTACCAGCCGTCACCGTTGGTCCAGTTGAAGGTGGTGGTCCATACGATGTTGTGCGCGAACTGGTGGGTATAGTTGAGCTGGAGATGGTTCTGGGTGTAGTTGTCGGTATCGTTGTCATAGCGATGCTGATTACCGAGCGAATCCCACCAGAGGCCAGCCTCGTTGTACCTGCGGTTCTCAGCCATCTGTGCGAGGCTGATACCGTTCCATGTGATACCGGTGTGCTGGTCGCCCATGAGCCAGGTGAGGCGGAGGGAATTGTTCCCCCTCATCCATCCGAGTACCGCGAATGCAGACTGCACCTTCGCGAATGCATTGTCGATGTAGCCGTCGGTGAAGTTGCGTGAATATGCGAAGTCCGCATAGAGACCCGACTTGGTGAGGCCTGTACCTGCAGATATGGTGGACATGAAGCTGTTGAACGAGCCCACCGCGAGATCCACGCTTGCGTATGGGTCAGCACCCACATTCGCAGTGCTCATGTTGATGCTGGCGCCGAACGCACCCGCACCGCTGGCGGAGGTGCCGAGACCGCGCTGGAGCTGCACCGATGAAAGGAGGTTGCCAAGCGACGGGATGTTCACCCAGAAGACCTCCTGGGACTCTGCGTCGTTGAGGGTGATACCGTTGAGGGTGACATTGATCTGCGAGCCCTTCGAGCCGCGGACGGTCATCTTCGAATAGCCGATTCCCGTTCCGCCCTCATTGGTGGAAACGACCGAAGGCTGAAGGTTCAGCGCCATCGGCAGGGAGTTGATCGGATTCTGCTCACGAAGTTCGGAGCCCTGGATCATGGTATAGGTGACAGGAGTATGGGCGCCTGCCCTGGAAGCAGACACCACGGTACTGTCGATACGGTCCTCACGATCTGAATATGGATCATTGTCATTGCCTGGACCCACAACAGGCGAGAGCAGTGTCCTCAACACTGCAAAGAAGAGAATTGTTTTCATAAACTTCCTCCGGCGGAATTACCCGCATCAGGTTCTATGGGTGTTTTCTCAGCCGAAACTATTTCAGCACCCCAGTTAAACAAAATATGTAACATGTCTGCGCCCTGCGGCGCGAGAACTCATTTCACCCTCACGAGACGCACCTCGTACATGCGAGGCCAGTACTTTCCCGTAAGGAAGATCTTTCCCGTCTTCTCGTCGTAGGCTATGCCGTTCAGAACGTCTGTCCTGTCGGTATAGAGTCCACGAGGAAGAAGACCCGTACAGTCGATGACTCCCGTCACCTTTCCGTCTTCAGGATTGATCATAACTATCTCGTCGGTAGTGTAGACATTTGCCCACACCTGTCCGTCAATATATTCAAGTTCGTTGAGCCAGCGTACCATACGTCCGTCGTTCCTTACGGTCACATGGCGCAGCTCCTGGAAATTCTCGTCCATGAAATACAGGCGTGAAGATCCGTCACTGGCGATGAGCTGCTTGCCGTCAGTGGTGATGCCCCATCCCTCGCGAGGATAAGACCATCCCTGGAGATATTTCAGAGAATCTGCGTCATAGACGAAGGCCGTCGCTTCTCTCCAAGTAAGAATGTAAAGCTTGCCGTCGAGCATCACCGAACCCTCGAGGAAGTACTTCGGATCGAAGTTGATGCGCTCGATCGCCTCTCCGCTCTTGAGGTCCACCTTGCGGAAGGTAGACTCACCGTACTGGCCTGTGCTCTCGTAGAGCTGGCCGTCACGGAAGAAGAGGCCCTGGGTGTATGAGGTCACGTCATGAGGATACTCCGCCACCACCTCGAGGGTATAGTGGCGCACTCCTCCGCATGAGCAGAGAAGCAGCATCGCAAGCATCATGAACATCAATTTTCTCATACTTCCGTATCGTTTTGACGGCGCAAATGTACATAAAAAACCTTTTATGAAAAAATATTGCTACCTTTGACCGATTTTCCCTCCATACGCAGGGGTTTGGTTCAAGATTTATGCAGATCTATTATGCACTCATGACGGCGATGGCGGCACTCGGCGTGCTCGTTTTCATCTGCCTGTTCTTCCTCAAGGCCGGCTACGGCTACCTTTCGACTTCCAACTGGGGGCCGAAGGTCAGCAACAAGCTCGCCTGGGTGCTGATGGAGGCTCCTGCATTCTTCTTCCTCCTCGGATACACGCTCAACTATGCAATCAACTGCAGCAGCCCTGTGAACAGCAACCTTGTGCTCTATATCATCGCAGGCCTCTACCTCATGCATTACTTCCAGCGTGCGTTCGTCTTCCCTCTCCTGCTCCGCGGAAAGAGCACCATGCCGATTGCGATCATGCTGATGGGCATGACCTTCAACACCTTCAACACATGGTTCATCGGGAAGTGGCTCTTCGAGGTCGCACCTGCAGGCTACTACACAACCGCATGGCTCACCAGCCCGAAATTCATCATCGGACTCATCATCTTCTTCGTGGGAATGGGCATCAACATGCACAGCGACCATGTCATCCGGCATCTCCGCAAGCCGGGCGACACCAAGCATTACATCCCGACCAAGGGCATGTACAAATATGTAACTTCAGCCAACTACCTCGGCGAGATCACCGAATGGATTGGCTATGCAATACTCAGCTGGTCTCCATGCGGAGTCCTTTTCGCACTCTGGTCCATCTGCAACCTCGCTCCTAGGAGCAAGTCGCTCACCGAGAAGTACGTCAAGGAATTCGGCGAGGAGTACACCAAGCTGAACAAGAAGAACCTCATACCTTTTATCTGGTAAGAAATGAGCGAGATATTCACTCCATACAAGCTCGGCAATCTCGAGCTCAGGAACAGGACCATCCGTTCCGCGGCTTTCGAGGCTATGTGCCCGGGCAACCGTCCGTCGAAGGAACTCTTCGACTACCACACCGCTGTAGCTCGCGGCGGCATAGGAATGACCACCATCGCCTATGCGGCTGTATGCAAGAGCGGCGTCTCTTTCGACACCCAGCTCTGGATGCGCGAGGAGATCGTGCCTGAGCTCAAGGCCCTCACCGATGCCATCCACGCAGAAGGCGCGAAAGCCAGCATCCAGCTCGGACACTGCGGAAACATGACCCACAGGAGGACCTGCGGTTGCATGCCTATTGGCGCGAGCCGCGGCTTCAACCTCTACTCTCCTACCTTCTACAGGAAGATGAGCCGCAAGGACATCGAAGAGGTGGCGCAGGCTTTCGGAACTGCAGTAAAGCTCTGCATCGAGGCCGGTTTCGACGCCGTCGAGATCCACGCTGGCCATGGATATCTCATTTCCCAGTTCCTCTCTCCTTACACCAACCACCGCAAGGATGAGTTCGGCGGCAGCCTGGACAACCGCATGCGCTTCATGAGAATGTGCGTATCTGAGGCCATCAAGGCAGCAGACGGAAAGATCGTCGTCACCGCGAAGCTCAACACCCGCGACGGATTCAGGGGCGGTCAGGAGACTGACGAGCTCATCGAGGTCGCTAAGGAGCTTCGCAATCTCGGAGTCGCTTCGATCGCGCTTTCGGGAGGTTTCGTGAGTCGTGCACCTATGTACGTGATGAGGGGTCAGTTCCCTATCCCTGTATTCGTACACTACTTCCCATGGAACCAGTGGTGGCTCAAGCTCGGCATCCTCTTTGGAGGAAGGATAGTATGTCCACCAGTTCCGTACAAGCATCTCTTCTTCATGGAGGATGCGCTGAAGTTCAGGGCTGCGATGCCTGACTATCCGTTCACCTACGTCGGCGGCGTGACCACCCGTGAGGATGCGGAGAGCGTCATGGTAGCAGGCTTCCCTCTCTTCCAGATGGGACGTGCGGTGCTCGAGGATCCAGACTTCGTGAACAAGATGGAGAAAGATGAGCACCATTGCAGCAAGTGCGAGCACAGCAACTTCTGCATCGGCCGCATGTACAGCAAGTCCATGCAGTGCCACAAGAATTGCGTCGACATCACTCCTCGTCTCGAGAAGCAGGTCGCACGCATCAACAGACAGAACGAGAAGATGGAGCGCAAGCTCGGCTTCCGCAAATAATAAAAGGCCTTGCGAGTTGTCGCGGCGTCTTCGGGCGCTGAGGAAAGTCCGGACAGGACAGGGCACCCTGCTGTGGAAAGCACAGGTGGGAGTAATCTTAGGTAGACCGTAACAGAAAATAACCGCCCGCAAGGGTAAGGGTGAAAACGCGGGGTAAGAGCCCACGGTCGGCGGTGGCGACATCGTCGGGGTACGGAACCAGGGCCTGCAAAACCAAATATACTGGCAGATGAGGGCTGCCCGCCCGATGCCAGGGGGTAGGTCGCGAAGATAAATGACAACACAAAACAGAAACCGGCTTACGGCAAGACCTTCGGCCAAAGAGGCCGGCCCTTTCGGGTCGGCCTTTTTTAGTTTCGATTTTTGCGAGTCGCATATTTTTACCTCCCGCGGCTATCGCAACTGCCCCGTGGGGCACGCTGCCGTCACGAACGCCAAGAAACGCTTGTTTTTTGGAGTTCGTGACACGAGTTCCGGGGTTTTCTTCCATTTTGCTGCCACGACGGACAAAAAATGGCTGATTTTTGGCGTTCGTGACAGTGTGAGTCAACTTTTTTCAGTTGAATACAAGGCATAGAGCAACAGTCAGGCAAGCTGCAAAATGCAGATCGGATGCGCTCCGCTCCGCCGACCCTAGTCCGGGCAAATGCATTTCTGCCTGTCCGCCTGCCATGATCCAGTTCTATCTAAGGACGTTTTTTCTCGGAACATCCCTAGATAGGCAGGAAAATTCGATTAGCATATACACCCCATAGTGGAATCTAAAGCAATTAAACGCATACCACCTCCAAGTGATATGCGTTATTTATGATCTACCGAATTCGAAAATGAGCGTGCTACCCCATTATACACGACGCCTAAACTCCGGTAATTACATTGTCGATGCGAATGCGGAAACCGTCTACACGAAGATTCCGACTATCCACTTTATAATCAGGTAGGCCATTGCAATCACAAAGGCGACAATCAGGATGACCAGTCCTATCACGAAGGTGGTCAGCAAGCTGGCGCCAAGGGAATTGAGCAGTAACAATGCCGCGATAACAGCAAGACTGGAAATGAAGAACAAGCCGAAGCCTTCGGCGAAATACAGCCATACGCTGGAGTATTGCCTGTCGATGGCATTCTTCGACTTGTCGATAAAATTGATTCTCAGCACAACAAGCGCACCGAGAAGAATCAATGTCTGTACGAACGCCAGCATACCGTAGAACTTCCAGTCAGGATTGTTGGTCCGTATGGCCCATGACATCACTGGATTGAGCTTGGAGTAGAAGTTGAAGAACACCGGAGTGACAATCACTACATACAGCCAAAATGCAGTACTCACGCCTGCGGAATATATTCTGTCGAGCTTGAGAGCTGCCTTGCCCCTGAGGGCGTTGATCTTATCTATGTCGCCGCCGGCAGTCTTCGCCTGGTCGAGCATATTGAGAGCTGAGGCGCTAGAGCCTCTCTTGATGCGTTTCTCAGCCTTGCTGACAAGGTCGGCGGACCATTCGTCTATGGGACTGTTCCCTTCATGATGGAAGACTCCGTTGCAGATTATGCCCTTGTAGATGCCTCCGTCATATTCATATTCCACATAGGTAGCCACGACGCTATTCACCATGGCTTCCTGAAAGAGTATCTTGCCGTCGTCAGTATTTGCTTTGGCCACAAGCTTGGACAGGGATGAACTGCAACGGACCTCCTCTGGATATAGTTCGATGCCGGCAAGGGACTTATTGCGGATGCTGAAGTCTGTTGAATCGTACGCAAGCTCCCCGTTCTCGGCGAACTCGCGCACCCTGCTGTCGCAGATAAAGCGTCTCAGGGTTTCCTGTCTGAGCGTCCTGTTGACAGTGTAGCGGAACTCGTTCTTTCCCTCACCCTCGCAGACTTTACACACAAGGAGGCCCTTGCCGGAGCAGGTCTTGCAGACCAGGTAGCCGGAAGAGCAGTCCGGGCAAGTAACATAACCACGACCGTCGCAGGTCCTGCACTTCTTTGTCCCTGTGCCACCGCAGGATTTGCAGCGCCAGTGACCTCTGCCGGAGCAGGCAGAGCAGGGCATCTCTTTCTTCACCCATTCGTATCCTCCGACTTCTTTCTTCTGGTAGAAATCCCAATGCGTTTTCCACACGCTGACATTCTCGATGACTCTACCGGTGCCGTTGCACTTGGAGCAGTACTGCTCTCCCTTTCCATGGCAGGAAGGGCAGTTTTCCTTGCCGTCACCGCCGCAGGAACTGCAGCATAGGTGCAGATAGTCGCCGTGACACCTGGGGCAGAGCTCCTTGCCCTTGCCGAGGCAGGTGTAACAGTTGTTGTGGCCTTGGGAGTTGCAGCTGGCGCATCCTTCGATGTGCGCCGATCCATCAACCTCTACAAATGACTTCTTGTCTGTGAAATCGGCAGGGACATTCAGATTGTAACTCCATGCGGATATCTCGGAAAGCTTGAAATACTTTCTTGGAGAGACTGTCCATCCCTTGTATGGCCTCTGCCTTTCTTCCGTGCTGCGATCCTCGTACTGTGTCCTGACGGAGCACTCTCGTATCGGGCAGTCGTCGTTGACGGTGATCCTGACGTCGTTGCCGTAGTCTTCGAACGGATGCTGGGAGGTCAGGCGAGAATATGCGTTGATCGCGCGTTTGATATCCTGTACTTTCATAGGCCTAGTCGTTATGGAAGAGTGCATATACCACCTTGCCAAGCACAATCAGGACAAAGGCGATCAACATTACTGTACAATATATCGTGAGACCGGGATTATATATCTCGGACTTTGTTTCCTTGACTGTGGATAACGCCCCCCTGGCCTTTGCCATTGGCTTGGTCTCCGTGGAGAGGCTCAGGGCCTCCTTATAGTCGGTCACAAGAGACTTGGGCTTGACCTGGTCTGTGATGTTGAAGGCGATCTTGAGGCCTTTGGCGCCGAAGGCTTCCTTGACCGTGCAGGAGTCCACCCTGGTACGCATCGCTTCCCTTTCTGCAGGGTCGGTGACGTTGAGGGACTTTCTGCTCCCGCATCCGACTATGGTCGTGATAGTGATAAGAAGGACAATCATCTTTTTCATAATCACAAATTTAGAAAAAAATACTATCTTTACAAACATGCCAGAAACCAGAGTCTCATACGCTACAGGAGAGTCGGTAGAAGTCAAAACCGCCGAAGAGAAAACCCTGTCCGGTGCCCGCTGCCCTCACTGCGGAGCTGCGGTCGGGGAGGATTGCGAAATCTGTCCGTCATGCGGACACCGTCTCGTGTCATACTGCACGTTCTGCGGCACCCCTATGGAGTGGTCAGACGATGAGTGCCCTGAGTGCGGAGCCCCCGCCGGCGGTATCAGATGTCCTTCCTGCGGCACCTTGAGCCACAGGTCCTTCTGCCCGAAGTGCAACACCCCCGTCACGAGGGCCGCGGTTAGGATGGTCGAAGCGGCAAAGAACGATCCGATGTTCCAGGCTGCGGTTGGACAGAACGCTAAGGTTGAGGAACTGGAGTTCAGACTCGAACAGGCGACACCATCCGAGGTCTCCCTAATCCGTCAGGAACTCATCAAGGTCACGAATGACCTGAACGACACGCTTGCGAAAATGCTTCCTCCGGCCGGCAGCACACCGCAGGAGCAGCGCAACTACCATTGCGCACGCAAAGTTGCGGTCACCACAAGAATCACCAGTCGTGTGCGAGTGGGCTGGGTATGCAACTATTGCGGCTGCACCCACGATCAACCGTCCGAGTGCTCCAAGCCCTATCTTGGAGGTACCTGGAAATATGAAGACATCACAACATCGCGAATCGACTACTTCAAGAAATGATGACAGATCCTCAGAAAACCACCATCGCACCTCAGAAGACCGCTATCGTCACCCCGCAGAAAACGGCGGTAGTGCCCCAGAAGACCGCTGTCAGCAGCGGCGCCGAGGCGGATATCGTAATCGTTGAGAAGCATGGCAGGAAGTATGCCCTGAAGCAATATCACGAAGGCTTTCATCCGAACACCAGGGTCAACGATGCCCTTAAGCACCTTGGAGGCAGAGGAGTTATCGCGGACATCTTTGAGACCGGCACCAAGCCTGACGGCAGGGAATATGAACTTATGGAATATATCCCCGGCGGCACTTTGGCCCGTTACGACCTCAGGGGCAACGCCGCAGCCATCACCACCATTGTCCTGCGCGTCGCGATGGCCCTGGACATCTGCCACCGCAACAGCATCATACACAAGGACATCAAGCCAGCCAATATACTTGTCAGGGACGTTGCAGTTTGGGAGTGCGTTCTCTGCGATTTCGGCATCGCCGATATTATGAACTCTGACGGCAAGTCTATTACCAGGCAATCCCGAACCCCCATCTATGCAGCTCCGGAGATTTACGATCCAGCCTGCGCTAAGGCCAGGATAGACGGTGCAGACCTGTTCGAGATAAGCCCCGCGGCCGATTTCTATTCCCTCGGCATGACCGCCCTCTGCCTTTGGTTCGGGGAACAGGCATTCCTCGCCGCCGAGGATCAGATGGCCGTCTGGAAACTCAAGGGTGGCATGGCAATCCCTCAGAATATGCCGAAACGCCTGCGCAACATCATTGCCGGACTCCTCAAGAAGAATCCTTCTGAGCGCTGGGCCCTCAAGGACATTGAAGAACAGCTCGGAGGCCACTGGGCCGTGATGCATGCGCTCAATCCGCTGAGCGACGTTAAACTGGACAAAGACCCGCAGGACAAGGGCTACGCGATGACAGGCGAAACCATCGGAGCATTCCTGAACAAGGTCTATATGTGGCAGTTCGCCGATGCCAAAGCGCCTGCCGACACCAAGATATGCCAGGCGATAGTGGACAGCTTCTCCGACTATGAAGGCTCATAGATGCAGATCGTCTTTGAGAGCAAGGGGGAGCGCTGGACTGATCAGAACAGGCGGATGGAAGAGTGCCGCG
>JAKSJQ010000048.1 GCA_024402115.1 Bacteroidales bacterium
TCGGCTGGAGCGGTTTCAGCACTTGGTTCAGCTGACGGTGCTTCCTGCTCTGCTGGCTTCTGCTCCTCAGGCTCGAGTCTGTCCTGGCCGTGGATGCCGGCCTTTGGACCGATGATGCGCTCGAGGTCAGACGAGAGGATGAGCTCCTTGTCTATGAGTTCCTGGGCCACGGCCTCGAACTCTGCCTTGTGCTCGGTAAGTATCTGGTAGGTCCTGTCGTGGATCTGGTCCACGAGTTCCTTGACCTCCTGGTCTATCAGTTCTGCAGTCTTCTCGCTGTACGGCTTGGTGAGGTCGAAGCCACGCGAACCTGTGCTGTCCTAGAAGCTGAGGTTGCCGACCTTGTCGCGCATGCGGTAGTAAGAAACCATCGCGTAGGCCATTCTGGTAAGCCTTTCGAGATCATTGAGGGCTCCTGAGCAAGGGACGCCGCGGTAGATTTCTTCGGCTACCCTACCACCCATGAGGACGCAAAGCTCGTCCAACATGTGGTTGCGATCCTGGATGACGCGTTCGTCAGGAAGGTTCCAAGTGAGTCCGAGAGCCTGTCCGCGAGGGATGATGCTGACCTTGAGAACAGGGCTTGCGAAAGGAAGTACCCATCCGGTGACAGCGTGTCCAGCCTCATGGTATGCTGTGAGCATCTTCTCTTCCTTGGACATGATGGTCTTGCTGCGCTCGATACCGCCGACGATGCGGTCGACAGCGTCGAGGAAGTCTGTCTGGTCGATGGCGCTCTTATTCCTGCGAGCCGCGGTAAGTGCTGCCTCGTTGCAGACATTTGCAATATCAGCTCCGCTGAATCCAGGGGTGTTCTTTGCGATGAGTTCCATGTCGAAGTCGCCGGCGAGCTTGAGCTTGCGGGTGTGGACTCCGAAGATTTCCTTTCTCTCATTAAGGTCAGGAAGGCTCACATGGATCTGACGGTCGAAGCGACCTGCACGCATGAGTGCCTTGTCGAGGATGTCGGCACGGTTAGTTGCTGCGAGAATGATCACACCGCTGTTCGAGCCGAAACCGTCCATCTCTGTAAGGAGCTGGTTGAGAGTATTTTCACGCTCGTCATTTGAAGAAAAGCCTGCATTCTTACCCCTTGCACGACCTACTGCATCGATCTCGTCGATGAAGACTATGCATGGAGCTTTCTCCTTTGCCTGACGGAAGAGGTCACGAACTCGTGATGCACCCACTCCGACGAACATCTCCACGAAGTCAGAACCGGAGATGCTGAAGAAAGGAACGTTAGCCTCACCTGCTACGGCCTTCGCGAGAAGGGTCTTACCGGTACCCGGAGGGCCTACGAGGAGCGCACCCTTCGGAATCTTACCTCCGAGAGCAGTGTACTTCTTAGGGTTCTTCAGGAAATCGACTATCTCGACTACCTCCTCCTTTGCGCCGTAGAGACCGGCGACATCCTTGAAGGTCACAGGATTGTCCTTCTTCTCGACTACCTTTCCGGTGGTCTTTCCGACAGCGAAGATGTTTCCGCCTCCGTTACCGTTGCCACGGCCTATGCTGCGGAACATGAACACGTACATGATGATCAGCAGGATAGGGAAAACAAGCCACTCGGCAGCCTTCGACCACATCCTGTCGTTGTTGGTCATCACTATCTTTACCTGGTCTGTCGCAGGAAGGTTCTCGTTGAGAGCACCGAACATCTCCTCAGCGTTGAAGCTGCCAGAGACGAGGAAGATAAAGTGAGGAGACTTCTTAGGAACTACGCCTCCGAACTTGGAAGCATACTTCTCGAGACTCTCCTGCTTCACGGTCACCTGACCCTTGAAGTCGTTCCTCACGAAGACTATCTCCTTGATGTCTCCTGAGTTGAACATCTGCTTCACTTCATCCCACTCAATCTTCTGTGGATTAGCACTTCCCTCCCCAGTGAACATCATGTAGACGATGATCGCCAGGAAGATCACGTACAGCCACGAGAGGTTTACGGTGAATCTTCTTATCTTAGGTTTCTTGCCTTTGTTATCTGCCATAGGTTAATTTTCGTCTGTGAATTCTGTCTTCTCGGCATCTGCCCAGAGATCCTCGAGTCTGTAGAATGAACGGTAAGGAGTCTGGAACACATGAACGACTACGTCAGTATAGTCGAGAATGATCCAGAATGCGTTCTCCTTGCCCTGAGAGCGTACCACCTTGCGGTGGAGCTTCTCGATGACGCGGTCTTCTACGTTGTCTGCAATGGCGAGCACGTTGGTGGTGCTGTCAGCGTTGCACACGATGAAATGGTCCGAAATTGCGGTACCTATCTTGGTAAGGTCGAGCGAAATCACGCCCTGGCCTTTCTTTTCGAGCATTGCGTCAGCAATGACGTTGATGATGTTTTCTTCCAATTTTTTATTTCGTTATTTTTGCAATTACAAATATAACAATTTTCGAACCAATGAAAAGAGGCTGGAACATTATATGGCATAAAGAATTGGATTCTACCAATTCGGAGGCGGAAAGATGGCTTTCAGAGGGCCAGAATGGCAGTGTTGACATTTTGTCAGTCATTGCGGCATGGAGTCAGACGGCTGGCCGTGGGCAGGGTGATCACAAGTGGCATTCGGCACCTGGAGAGAACCTCACATTCACCGTCGTGGAGCAGTACGAAAAGGGTCAGATGGAGGCTAGGAATCAGTCCCGGATAAGTTGGGGAACAGCCCTCGCCGTGGTGGATTATCTGGGCTCGAAAGGAGTTGAAGCAAAGATTAAACTACCTAATGATATCTATGTAGGTAACAAGAAGATATGTGGATTGCTGATTAAACTGAAAGTCAGGGAGAAGGACGTGCTTGACTCGATCATCGGTATCGGACTCGACATCAATGAAACGGACTTCCCTGCCGACCTTCCGAACCCTATTTCGCTGAGGATGGCGGTCGCTGCCAACGAAGCCGTGAGCCCGGATGAAATCCCATCCTACAATCTTGAGAAGGAGCTTGAAATTTTCATGGATTATCTTAGTTCAAGATTAGATTTATCACTATCTTTGTCTGATATAGAAAAAGACTTTAACAGCAGATTACGATGAACGCAAGCAATGTTCTTGAGATCTTCAAGGAGATAACCACCATACCTCGCGAATCTGGTCATGAGGAGCAGATCGTGAAGTGGCTTCAGGACTTCGCAGCCAAGCATGGTCTCGACTGCAAGACTGACGAAGCCGGAAACGTAGTGATCACGAAGGAAGCGACTCCTGGAAAGGAGGATGTCCCTACCATAGTGCTTCAGTCGCATAGCGACATGGTATGCGAGAAGACAGCCGGTTCCAGCCACGACTTCACCAAGGATCCTATTCCATATGTGATCGAAGACGGTTGGATGGTCTCTCATGAGACTACTCTCGGAGCAGATTGCGGCATCGGTATGGCTGCTGCGCTCGAACTTCTCGTAAATGACGACCCTACCGGCAAGATCGAGGCCCTCTTCACCGTTTCTGAGGAGACTGGACTTGACGGCGCGATGGCTCTCAAGCCAGGCTTCATCACAGGAAAGACCCTCATCAACCTCGATTCTGAGGACGAAGGACAGATATTCGTCGGTTGTGCAGGCGGTCTTGACACGACTGCGAAGTTCAGCTATAAGGAAGAGGACATTGAGCCTGACAGCGTAGTCGTGGAGATCACTATCGGAGGCTGCATTGGTGGACACAGCGGTGATGACATCAACAGGGGACGCGCAAGTGCGGTGAAGCTTCTTGCTAACCTTCTCTACGACCTCCTTCCTCTCGGATATCAGATCATCAGCATAGACGGCGGAAACAAGCGCAATGCGATCGCACGCGATGCACGTGTCGAGATCGCCCTTTCGGAAGAGCTCGTGGACGAGTGTCTCGAGACCGTGGATGAGTTCAGGGATGCCATGCTCGAGGTCTATGGATCAAGAGAAAAGAACTTAAGACTCATGGCGACCGTTTCTCCGGTGGAGGACGATATGGTGGCCATGGACAAGGATACTGCGAACAATCTCGTCATTGCCCTTGCCGCTGCTCCTCACGGAGTGCTTGCGATGAGCCAGGAGATCGCTAACTTCGTGGAGACCTCGACCAACCTCGCATCAGTGAAGATGACAGAGCCGGGCATCATCCGCATCGGAACCAGCCAGCGCAGCTGCATCAAGGCGGCTCGTCGTTCGGCCGGAAGAAAGGTCGAGGCCTGCTTCGTACAGGCCGGCGCAAATGTCGAGCATGAGTCCGAGTATCCGGGTTGGGCACCGGCAAGTGAATCAGCAATACGCGATGCATGCGTTGCTTCATATAAGAAACTCTTCGGAACTGATCCTAAGGTACTTGCAATTCACGCAGGACTCGAGTGTGGACTCTTTACAGAGACCTATCCGGGCCTTGATATGATCTCCGTAGGACCTACTCTTCGCGGTGTTCATGCACCTGGCGAGAGACTCGAAATCGCATCGCTCGACAAGTTTGTACTCCTTCTTACTGACCTCGTAACTAATTTCAGATAATGGTAAAGATTGCACCTTCGATGCTTGCCGCCGACTTCCTCCACCTGAGCGAGAGCGCGGACATCGTGAACAGATATGCTGACATTTTCCACCTTGACATCATGGACGGCAAGTTCGTCCCTAACATCTCCTTCGGCTTCCCTGTCGTGGAGGCAATCGCCAAGGTAGCGAAGCGTCCGATGGACGTGCACCTTATGATCCAGCACCCTCAGGTGTATGTCGAGCGATTCGCGGCGACCGGTGCGAAGATGATAAGCTTCCACCTCGAGGCTGTGCATGATCCAGAGCCTGTGCTCGGACTTATCAAGAACAACGGATGCAAGGCTGGTCTCGTGATCAATCCGGACAAGCCTGTGGAGTCGCTCTTCCCATATCTCGAGGAATGTGACTACATCCTTCTCATGTCAGTGTTCGCAGGATTCGGAGGACAGAAGTTCATCGAGGAGACCTACGACAGGATCCGTACTCTCAAGGCAGAGATCGTAAGGCGCGGCCTCAAGACCCAGATCGAGATCGACGGTGGCGTGAGCCCTGCAAATGCAAAGCTCCTCGCAGAGGCAGGTGCCGATATTCTTGTGGCTGGAAGTGCAGTGTTCAAGAGCGAGAATCCTCGCGAGACTATCGCCTCGATGCGTTAAGCATCTTTTCTATATCAGTGACATACTGCTTGAATACCCTGTCCGTGGTCATCAGATCCTGGACAGTGGTGCATGCGTGTAGCACTGTCGCATGATCCTTTCCGCCGCTCTCTGCGCCGATGGTAGAGAGTGAGCAGCTGATGAGGTTTCTCGACATGTACATCGAGATCTGGCGAGCCTGCACGATCTGGCGCTTGCGTGAATTGGAGATGAGCTGCTCCTTCGTGAGGTTGAAGTATTCGCATACGACCTTCTGGACCTTGTCGATGGTGAGTTCGTTCTTCTCCTCGGACACGATCTTGCCTGTGATCTTCTCGGCGAGTTCCACGGTGATTGGCTGATGTGCAAGGGTCGCATTCGCAATGAGCGAAATGAGCGCACCCTCGAGCTCGCGGAAGTTGCTCTTTACCCTTGTGGCAAGGTAGACGAGCACCTCCTCGTCAAGCACCACTCCTTCCCTCTCGCACTTCGATTTGAGCATCGCGAGGCGGGTCGTATAGTCCGGAGCCTGGAGTTCGACCGAAAGTCCCCATTTGAGCCTAGAAAGAAGCCTTTCCTCGAAGTTCTGAAGGTCTACAGGAGCACGATCAGAGGTGAAGATGAGCTGCTTGCCGCTCTGGTGGAGATAATTGAAGATGTGGAAGAAGGCGTTCTGAGCACCTGGTGAGGCAAGTTCCTGGATGTCATCCACGATCAGCACGTCCATCTTCTGGTAGAATGCGAGGAAGTCAACGAGCTTGTTCTTCACGTTCACTGCGTCCATGTACTGGGTCTTGAACCTGTTCGCAGGCACGTAGAGTACCACGAGCTCAGGGAACTGCTCCTTGACCGCGATACCTATCGACTGCGCTATATGGGTCTTTCCGAGACCTGGACCACCGAAGAGGAAGAGAGGGTTGAAGGATGTCTTACCCGGATACAATGCGATATTCTTGCCGGCGTTCACGGCCATCTTGTTACACTCGCCCTCGATGAGGTTGCGGAAACAGTAGTTCCTGTTCAGCTGCGGGTTGATCTGGATGCGTGCGACACCTGGATACACGAATGGGCCAGGGTTGCCGGATGGTGAATATGTAGGTACGGAGATCGACTTGTTGGTAGGCTCCTTGCCAGGAGCTGCAGGAAACTCCATCGCTCCCCTGTTGACTACAGGACGCACGCGATAGTAGAGCTGTACGTCAGAACCGATCTCCCTCTTGAGGACCTTGGTGATCACGTCGAGGAAGTAGGTCTCGAGATAGTCGCGGAAGAAATCGGTAGGCACCTCGAGGGTAAGCTTGTTCTCGACCAGGCTCAGAGCCTTGAGCGGCTTGAACCAAGTCTTAAACTGGTCAGGTTCAACGATGTTCTCAATTACCTTGAGACACTTGTCCCAGACCACTATGTGCCTGTCTTGTAACATATCGATTTCGGGGATACTCTTGAGTGAGTTTCTATAATGCAAATGTGAGGAAAAAAAACTAATAAAAAATTTAGTTTTCTATTGCATATTTAATTTTTTGTGCATCCCCAAAGCGGAAGTTTTGCTTGCTCTTGTTGATTTTTAATTAATTGATAATCAAGTATTTAAAAACTCAAGGTCAAGAAAAACTCATTGAGAATCAATGGCTTTCTAATTTTGAAAGATTATAAATAAGCCATTTCGCGATTTTTCTGCAACTGAGCGTATCTGAGGGCAAAAAAATCAAGGTCGCCTTCCCCAGAAAGTGAATCTTTCGTCTTCGATTTTGACCATGAATGCATCAGGAAATTTCTTTGCAGCTTCCCTGAATTCTTTCTTCAGTTCCTCTTCTTACTCCTGTTCACAAATGACGTACTTATAAACATTGCCCGCCTTGTGGCAGCTTACCGGATAACCCTTGAAGAAAGGATCGTCCGCAGCCATGAGCTTGGAAGAAGCGACTACCTGGATTCCGAACATTGTCTTGTCCGGATTGGCCGGAACGAATTCAGGCTTGCTCTCCTTCTTCACCTCAGTGTCTTTCTTGGCTGGCTCATCCTTGGCCGCAGGCTTAGCGGCTTCTGCCTGAGGTTTAGTCTCTTGCCTAGCGCTTGTCGTGCTGGCTTTTGCTGTGCTGCCGGCAGCTGCGGTCCTGTCCTTGCTGAAGTCGGTGCTTCCGTCGTAGCGGTCCTTGAACTTTGCGAAGGCCTTGAATATGCCCTCGGCAATCTTGTCGAGACCCTCGTCGGACTTCAGGACTGCAAGGTCCTTAGGGTTTGAGATGAAACCGTTCTCGATCAATACGGCAGGCATGGTTGTCTTCCAGAGGACGAAGAAAGGGTCCTGATGTATGCCTCGGTTGTTCTGGAAGCACTTTCCCCTTTCCAGCTCTGACTGTACGTCGGCTGCGAAGAGAAGGCTCTGCTCGTAGAACGCGTTCTGCATCAGATGGAAGAATATGAATGACTCCGGGTCATTAGGATCGAAGCCCTGATATTTCGTCGTGTAGTCGTCCTCGAGCAGGATCACTGAGTTCTCCCTCTTGCAGACGTTCATGTTGTAGGCGAAGAGATCCTGGTCCTTCTTGCTCGACTCTCCGAGGATGTGGGTGGAGAATCCGTCCGGATTCGCATTGGTGAAGGAGTTGATGTGGATCGAGATGAAAAGGTTTGCCTGGCTCTTGTTGGCAATGTCCGCACGGTCCTGGAGGGTCACGAACTTGTCGTCCGGCCTGGTGTATACTATCTTGACGTCAGGATAGGCCTCCTTGATCTTGGCGCCCACCATTTTCGATATCTTCAGGGTGAGGTCCTTCTCCTTTGTCTTTCCATCTCTGCTGACGGCTCCCGGGTCAGTACCGCCGTGCCCAGCATCAAGCACTACGGTCTTGAGCTTAATGTCTTGCTTCTCAGCCGCGAAGCTGGTGTAGTCAAAAGCCATAATTGGCATTAAAAATGCCAAAAACATCGATATGCGTATACGTGCGCGTGCGTTCATTTGCGAATTACCGGAATTAGTAGTACTTTTGTTGGTTACAAATTTACAAAAATTTAGACAAAATCTTAGCCAACACCGTTATTTGATGTCTCTTAACAGGTTCAGAATCGCAGCTTTCTTTGCAGTCCTGCTGCTAGCCACATCGGTTCTTCCCGCCCAGAATACGGCCCGAAGGAATCGTCGTGACCGCAACAATGCGGCGGCTACCGTAGATTCTGCGTGGGCGAACCTCAGCGACTCGGCTAAGACTGCGCGTCTGGATTCTATCCGCGTCAAGCACATCACCGACTCCACATCCCGTGCCGATTCCCTCGACCTGCTCGGAAAGAGCTCGCTCGAGCGTCCTGCATTCACCGAGGCCAAGGACTCGATCATCGAGGACTTCTCGAACGGCAAGCGAGTGATCTATTACTATGGCGACGTCAGCGTGAAGTATGGCGACATCCAGCTCACGGCCGATTATATGGAATATGACCTGTCGACGAACATACTCTTTGCTCGCGGAACCAAGGACCCTACGACCGGCGAACTGAAGGGAACGCCGACGATGAAGCAGGGTGACAAGACCTACGAGATGCGCGAGGTGCGCTACAACTTCGATACGCGCAAGGCCAGCATCAAGGACATGACCACCACCGAGGAGGACGGAACCATCCATGGACAGAACATCAAGATGATGCCGGACCACTCGATCAACATGACCAAGGGTCAATACACCGTCTGCGACGCCGAACATCCGCACTACTACCTGAAGCTCTCTGCAGCGAAGGTGACGACGGGAAAGAACAGGAAGACGGTGTTCGGACCGGCGAACCTGGTACTCGCGGACGTACCGCTGCCTATTGGTATTCCTTTCGGCTTCATCCCGAAGAGGCCTGACCGTGCGACCGGATTCCTGATGCCGACCTTTGGTGAGGAGACCTCGCGTGGATTCTATCTCAGGGATGCGGGTATGTACTTCGTGCTCGGACAGTATTTCGACCTTTCCATCACCGGAGATATCTATACCCTCGGTTCATGGGCGGTGGATATCAACTCCCGATATAGGGTCAACTACAAGTTCAACGGCAGCTTTGCACTCACCTACTCCAACGACCAGACGGGTGAGAAGGGCAGCTCCGATTTCTTCCAGTCGAAGAACTTCGCCGTGAAGTGGAGCCACTCGCAGGACAGCAAGGCACGTCCAGGAACTTCCTTCAGTGCTTCCGTGAACTTCTCCAGCCCTTCGAACAGCAGGTACAACTCGACCAGCGTGAACGAGGCGCTCCAGAACCAGATATCATCTTCGATCTCATACTCGAAGAACTGGAACGGAAAGATGAACCTTTCGGTCAATGCTCTCCATAGCCAGAATTCGAGGGACAGCTCGTATACCTTCACGCTTCCTAACGTGACCTTCTCCGTGACTAGGTTCTATCCTTTCAAGAAGAAGAACCGCGTCGGCAAGGAGAAGTTCTACGAGAAGTTCTCGCTCGGATATAGCACCACCTTGCAGAACAAGATCAACTTCAAGGCTTCCGAGTTCAACATCAAGGATCCAGAGTTCCTCGGCAAGTTCCAGAACGGTATGACCCATAATTTCCAGATAGGTCTGCCTAACTTCACCCTGTTCAAGTACCTGAACTTTACGCCAAGCATACAGTACGGTATGAACTGGTTCTTCAGGAAGACGATGAAGGAGCTCGTGGACGTGATAGACGAGGAGACGGGTTTGCCTAAGCAGGTGGCATATACGGATGCGGACGGATTTACCCAGATGGTCACTGCGCAGGAGGTGCAGGACGTGAGGGGCAAGGCTTTCTCTTCTTTCGGAGTTACGCAGACATATTCGGGTAGCATTTCGATGAGTACGCGACTGTACGGTATGTTCAATTTCGGAAAGCATCACAAGCTGCAGGCGATAAGACATGTAGTTTCACCTTCGGTATCGTTCAATTTCAGCCCTGAGAAGGCGAATAAGATGAATGGTTACCGCTCCCTCGACTATGTGGACGAGAAAGGAAAGCTTGTCCATAAGGACTACAATATCTACGAGGGACAGGTCTATTCAGCGCCGGGACGCGGTAAGAGCGGCACCATGAGCCTTAGCATCGGAAACAATCTCGAGGCGAAGGTCCGTGACTTCCGTGACACCACCGGCAACGGTACGAAGAAGATCAAGCTCATCGACAATCTCAACATCAATACCGGCTACAACTTCCTCGCGGATACGCTCAAGATGAACACTGTCGGAATCTCGATGTCTACCTCAATCTTCGGCAAGCTCGGTATCAGTGCCAATGCAAACTTTGACCCTTACGCGGTCAACGAGCGCGGTACCAAGTACAACAAGTTCGCAGTCACCCAGGGACAGGGCCTTCTCAGGCTGACCGGTGCGAGCGCTTCCCTCTCTTATTCTATCTCCGGCGACGGAAAGTCTGTCGGTAGCACGGGAGAGGTCAAGGGCGCAGCGAGCGACTATTATAGGGTATACTACCATCCTGTCACTGGAGAGTACATTCCTGGAGGATGGCTATATTATATGAATACGAACTCGGCATGGTCGTTGAGCTTCAACTATTCGTATAGCTACCAGCGTTCGTACCAGTACACGAACAGCGAGCTCATCACCAAGCACAGGCACAACCAGACCCTCGGTCTGTCTGGAAACGTGAAGCTCACTCCTAAGCTCAGCATCAACATGTCATCGGGATTCGACCTGATGGCTCTGAAGCTTACCACCACCCAGCTGTCGGCAAGCTATGACCTTCACTGTTTCAACATAGCGGTGTCATGGGTGCCTACCGGAAAGTGGCAGTCGTGGAGCTTCAGGATTGCAGCGAATGCTGCGGCACTCTCTGACCTGCTCCGGTACAAGAAGAGCAGTTCTTACTGGGACAATTAAATTATTTTTGCTATATTTGCGGTCGTTCCATTCGGGACAGATCGCAAATACAATCATTTTTACATAATGCACACGATTTTTCAATTGAAGGAAATGCCTGTGGAATCTCTGCGTGAACTTGCAGAGTCACTCGGCATCAGAGGCGCCAAGAAGATGGAGGCTGAGAAGCTTCTCTACAAGGTGATGGACGAAGAGGCCCTCGTGGACTCCAAGAAGGAGCCTGAGGAGAAGCCACGCAAGCTTCGTCTACGCAAGGATGCCTCTAAGAAGGAGAAGGCCCAGCAGCCAGCTGCAGAGGCCAATGAGGCGAATAAGACTGAAGATTCAGTGAAGCCGGAAGAACCAGCCAAGAAGGCTGACGGAAAGAAGAGAGGAAGACCTAGAAAGGCAGAGAATGCTCCTGCAGAGGAGCCAAAGCCAGCTGAAGCACCGGCAGCAGAGAATGCTGTTGAAACTGTATCTGAGCCAGCTCAGGAGGCTGCTCAGTCTCAGAAGAAGCTTCGCCAGCGCAGGTCAAGGATACAGAATGCTGCAGCAGAGCCTGTAGCAGCACCAGTCGAGGTCGAGACTCACGAGGAGTCTGCCGAGCCTCAGAACGCGGGAAACACCCCTTCACAGCCAGCTCAGGACGAGCAGCAGCGTAATGGCCGCAGGAACAGGAATCAGCGCAACGCAAACCAGATCGACAAGGCTAATCTTCCAAGCATCGAGGAGCTTCGCAACAGGCAGCGTCCGGGCGGAGCACAGCAGAACCCTCAGCAGCAGGCAGCGCAGCAGAATGCACAGCCACAGGCGGCTCAGGATCAGCAGCAGGCCGAGAATGGCGAGCAGCATGAGAATCACAACAACAATAACAATAATCAGAACAGACAGCAGCAGCGTCAGCCTCAGCAGCCGAAGATTGTGTTCGAGGGTACCGTGGAGGCTACAGGAGTGCTCGAGATCATGCCTGATGGATATGGATTCCTCCGTTCTTCTGACTATAACTATCTCAACTCCCCTGACGATGTATATGTATCTCAGCAGCAGATCAAGCTCAATGCGCTCAAGACCGGAGATATGGTATGCGGTGAGATCCGTCCACCGAAGGAAGGCGACAAGTACTTCCCTCTCGTGAGGATCAAGACCATCAACGGACGCTTCCCAGAGTTCATCAGGGACCGTGTTCCATTCGATTTCCTCACCCCTCTTTTCCCTGATGAGAAGTTCAACCTTCTCGGCAATGGCCATGCGAGCGACGAGTCATGCCGTATCGTCGACCTCTTCGCTCCTATCGGAAAGGGACAGCGCGGTCTCATCGTGGCTCAGCCAAAGACCGGTAAGACCATGCTCCTCAAGAGCATTGCGAATGCTATCGCTGACAACCACCCAGAGGTGTATGAGATCGTTCTCCTTATCGACGAACGTCCAGAGGAGGTTACCGACATGCAGCGCAGCGTAAAGGCAGAGGTGGTTGCTTCGACCTTCGATGAGCCTGCGGACAGGCACGTGAGGGTTGCGAACATGGTGCTTGAGAAAGCGAAGAGAATGGTAGAGTGCGGACACGACGTCGTGATTCTCCTCGACTCCATCACTCGCCTCGCCCGTGCTTACAACACCGTGCAGCCGGCATCCGGTAAGGTCCTTTCCGGCGGTGTGGATGCGAATGCGCTCCATAAACCAAAGAGATTCTTCGGTGCAGCCCGCAACATTGAAAACGGTGGCTCGCTCACCATCATCGCTACTGCGCTTACCGAGACCGGTTCGAAGATGGACGATGTGATCTTCGAGGAATTCAAGGGTACCGGCAACATGGAGCTTCAGCTCGACCGTACTCTCTCCAACAGGAGAATCTTCCCTGCAGTCGGCATCACCCTCTCCGGTACTCGTCGTGATGACCTTCTCTACGAAAAGAGCAAGGCACAGAGGATATGGATACTTCGCAAGCTTCTCGCTGAGATGAATCCTACTGAGGCAATGAACTTCATGCTTCAGCTCATGGACGAGAATAAGACCAACGAGGATCTCCTTGACAACATGAGTAAGGTGAATCCGAAGGAGGCCAAGTATTACGATACCTTCTAATATAGGATGAACCGTCTTTCGGACACTACGATATGCGCACCTGCTACCACTCCCGGTACAGGTGCGATTTCGATTATCAGAATCAGCGGCCCTGATGCGCTTTCCATTGCGGATAAGGTCGTCAGATGCCGTCGTGGGTGCCTTTCCGAGGCTCCTGGGTACAGCGTGCGCTTCGGTACCGTCGCGAAGGACGGAGAAGTTATTGATGAGGTCCTCGCGACCGTATTCCGTGCTCCCCATTCCTACACAGGCGAAGATTCGGTTGAGATTTCATGCCATGCGTCGCGATATATCGTAGAGACGGTTCTGGGATTGCTGACTTCGGCTGGGGCCATGGTCGCAATGCCCGGAGAATTCACTCAGCGTGCCTTCGTGAACGGCAAGATGGACCTTGCCCAGGCAGAGGCTGTAGCTGATCTTATCTCTTCTCAAAGTGCTGCTTCACATAGGATTGCGATGAGTCAGCTGAAGGGAGGCTTTTCGTCAGAGTTGCGGTCGATGAGGGATGCGCTCCTGAAGATTGTCTCCCTGATGGAGCTTGAACTTGACTTCAGTGAGGAGGACGTTGAGTTTGCCGACAGGTCAGAGCTGATGGAGCTTGTTGACCGTACTGTAGCACATTGCGACAGGCTCGTGGAGTCTTTCCGTCTTGGCAACGCTATCAAGAACGGTATTCCTGTTGCCATCGCTGGTGCCACCAATACGGGAAAGAGTACACTCCTCAATGCCCTCCTCGGCGAGGACCGCGCGATCGTCTCTGATATCGCTGGTACGACGCGTGACACCATCGAGGAGACTCTAAATATCGACGGTACACTCTTCAGGTTCATCGATACTGCAGGTATTCGAGGGACGGATGAGACGGTCGAGAAAATAGGCATCGAGAGGACTTTCAAGAAGATAGAAGAAGCTCAAGTAGTACTTGCAATGATCGATGCTAGCGAAGATGAAACAATATCTTCTACTTCAAGTAGTGCTTCAAATGTCGTGTCTGGCGATGCACGCTCACTCATTTCGCTCATTCCTGACTCTCAGAGCGCCATTTATATCCTTAATAAAGTCGACAAGTGCTCTCCAGACGAGGTTAACAAAAAAGTTCGCGACCTGAACAATTTAGTTAAATCGCCTATTATTCAGATATCTGCTAAGAATTTGACCGGAATTGACGATCTGAAGGCTGAATTGTCCTCGTTTGCGAAGAAAATGCTTTCCGAGAGCGATACCACCCTGGTAACCAACCTCCGCCATGTGCAGGAATTGAGTGAAACAAGCAGCAGTCTCAAGAGGGTCAAAGACGGACTTGCGATGGGTGTCCCAAGCGACCTTGTCTCACAGGACATCCGCGAGGCCATCTACCACCTCGGCTCAATCGTCGGCGAAATCTCCACCGACGAGGTCCTCGGCAACATCTTCAGCAAGTTCTGCATCGGCAAGTGAGCTAACTGATTGATTTACAAATACTTACGAAAAATTCCAACAAAACTAGCTATAGGTGAGACAGTTAACACGTCTCACCTATTTTCGTGT
>JAKSJQ010000049.1 GCA_024402115.1 Bacteroidales bacterium
CCGCTGGTCGAGACCGATCCCAAGGTCAGGGAGTGCATATTCTGCGTGTCCCAGCTCAGGGACGGCAGGACGGGGCTGACGGTAGTCTCGCAGGCCAGCTATGCTCCTATCCGAAGGTCCCTGCGCCGCATCTATCCTATCGTGTCCATGACCTGGTACAAGAGCTGCGACCCATATTTCAACCGCTTTCCGCGCAGCCGTACGCCCAAGGTCTATCTGGTCAACCCTGCCGAACTGGACGCCGCCCTCCGGAACTCCGAGCCTCTCTGGTAGCCCGCTGGATTCTCCCGCACCATCTTGTATTGCCGGTGTGATCCTGCCTTCCTTCCCGTACAGCCGGCGCCAGGGCTCAGAACTTGCCGTATCACTTCCGTGATTGTAAAATAATGCGTAAATTTACGGCCCTCGGCATTGAGCCGAAGGACGGATTTGGAATGGAAGAAGGAAACATCATAGTAAAGCGCGCAAAGGTCAATAACCTCAAGGATATCACGGTGGAGATCCCTCGTGGGAAGTTCGTCGTTATCACCGGCATCTCTGGCTCGGGAAAGTCCTCCCTGGCCTTCGACACACTCTTCGCGGAGGGCCAGCGTCGCTTTGCGGAGAGCCTTTCTTCCTATGCCCGTCAGTTCCTCGGAAGGATGTCCAAGCCGGACGTCGAGCTGATCGAAGGCATTCCACCTGCTATCGCGATCGAGCAGCGCGTGAATATCCGCAATCCTCGCTCCACTATAGCTACCTCCACCGAGATCTACGACTATCTCAGGATGATCTTCGCCCGCATCGGAAGGACCTATTCTCCGGTCAGCGGCGAGGAAGTCCGTTGCCACAGCGCGAACGACGTGATGGACCATATCTTCTCATCCAGCTCGCCGGTGGCCTATATCATCACCGACATCGCATGGAACAGCCGTGAGGACAAGGTCGAGCTCATGCTCTCGCTCAAGGAGGAAGGCTACACAAGGTTCCTAGTGGACGGAAAGCCGGTGAGGATAGAGGAGGTGATGAAGAATGCCCAGACGGGGGAATATCCCGAGAACGTGTACCTTCTTCATGACCGCGTGCGTACGGACATCGTACGTGAGGGCCAGCAGTGGGAGGACACTTCGACGAGGGTGCTCGGATCCATCGAGTCAGCCTTCACCAAGGGCGGCGGCGCTCTCCTGGTCTACACGGACGTACTGCGCCAGTTCACCAACCGCTTCGAGGCGGACGGAATCGTCTTCGCAAGGCCGGATGAGTATCTCTTCAGCTTCAACAGCCCTCTGGGCGCATGTCCGGTCTGCGGCGGACTCGGAAAGATAGTCGGAATCAGCGAGGACCTCGTCGTTCCTGACAAGAGCATGACCATCTACGACGGTGCGATTGCGTGCTGGCGCGGAGACAAAATGGGGTGGTTCAAGAACCTCGCGGTGATGAATGCGGAGCGCTATGGGCTGCCTGTGTTCAAGCCGTACTGCAACCTCACCGAGAAGGAGAAGTCCATCATCTGGGAGGGACGTGCCGGCAGGACCGAGGAGGACAGCATCATCGGACTCAACGAATTCTTCGAGTGGGTCGAGAAGAACCGCTATAAGATTCAGTACAAATACATGCTCAGCCGCTACTCAGGCAAGACCAACTGCCATTCGTGCGGCGGCAGCCGTCTCCGCAAGGAGGCTCTTTACGTGAAGGTCGGCGGAAAGACCATCCATGAGCTCCTGTGCATGAACGTCGACCAGCTCCTCGAATTCTTCCGCACGCTCGAGCTCAACGGCTATGAACATACCATCGCCGACAAGGCCATAAAGGAGATATGCTCGCGTCTGCAGTACATCCAGGACGTGGGACTCTCGTACCTCACTCTCAACCGAACTTCGAATACCCTCAGCGGCGGTGAGAGCCAGCGAATCAACCTCGTGACGGCGCTCGGAAGCTCGCTCGTGGGCTCGCTCTACATACTCGACGAGCCGTCGATCGGACTCCATCCGCGCGACACGGAGAAGCTGATCGGGGTGCTCAAGCGCCTTCGCGACATAGGCAATACGGTGGTGGTCGTGGAGCATGACGAGGAGATCATGCGCGCTGCGGATGTGCTCATCGACATGGGCCCGCGTGCCGGAATCGACGGCGGTGAGATCGTGTTCCAGGGTAAGCTCCCGAAGGATGCGCAGTCCCTCGAAGCTCCGGAGTTCAAGGACGCTGCGTCAAAGTCCCTGACCCTGAAGTACCTCAGCGGCGAGAGGCAGAGGTATGTGCGCGAGAAGCGCAAGCCGAACTATTGGATCACGGTGGAGGGCGCGATGGAGCACAACCTCAAGGATGTGGACGTGAAGTTCCCTCTCGGCGTGCTTGCCGTCGTGACGGGAGTCAGCGGCAGCGGCAAGTCATCCCTTGTCGGCGACATACTCTACCCGGCCCTCTACCGCCGCATCAACGAGACGGGTTCTGCACCGGGAACTTTCCGCGGACTCAGCGGCAATCTCGACAGGATCAACAGGATAGAATACGTGGACCAGAATCCTATAGGCAAGAGCTCCCGCTCCAACGCGGTGACCTACCTCAAGGTCTACGACGACATACGCAAGCTCTTCAGCGAGCAGCAGTACGCGAAGATGAACGGTTACGGACCTTCGTTCTTCTCCTTCAACCAGGACGGAGGACGCTGCCCAGAGTGCCAGGGAGAGGGTTTCGTGAAGATAGGCATGCAGTTCATGGCGGACGTGTCCATGGTCTGCGAGGCCTGCGGCGGACGCCGTTTCAAGCCGGACATCCTCGAGGTGAAGTACAAGGGAATGAACATAGACGACGTGCTGAACATGAGCGTCACGGAGGCCATCGAGTTCTTCGGTTCGCAGCCCGAAAGCGAGGCTAAGAGAATTGCACACAGGCTCCAGCCGCTGGTGGACGTCGGACTGTCGTACATCAAGCTCGGTCAGAGCAGCAGCACGCTTTCCGGTGGTGAGAGCCAGCGTATCAAGCTCGCATACTTCCTCTCGATGTCGGAGGAAAGCAGCTCCTACAAGCGCCAGAACATCATGTTCATATTCGACGAGCCTACCACCGGTCTGCATTTCTACGACGTGGAGAAGCTTCTCAAGAGTCTTGACGCGCTGATTGCGAACGGTCACAGCGTGGTGGTCGTGGAGCACAATCCGGACGTGATGCGTTCGGCTGACTGGATCATCGACCTCGGCCCGGATGCGGGTGACAGGGGAGGTGAGGTCGTGTTCGCCGGCACACCGGAGGATATGGCCGCTCATGCGGATACATTCACTGCAAAATATCTCAGGTAGCATGGCGGATTTCGGATACTATTGCCTCAAGGGCGCGCTCTCGCTGGTCGCAGCACTGCCGTTGAAGGTCCATTACTTCAACGCCAGGCTTCTGTCACTCATTGCCAGGAAGTTCTACCGCAGCAATGTCGTTCGCGACAATCTCGAGAAGTGCTTCCCGCAGAAGAGCGCAGAGGAGAGGGAGGTCATACTCAGAAAGTTTTATGACCATTTCGCTGACCTGGTCGTGGAGACCATCTGGTTCGGCGGCTGCAGCCCGAAAAGGTTGAAGAGGCAGGGAATAGTCAGCGTGGGCAACGTCGAACTGCTGAATGAAGTCTATGACCGTTCCGAGAGCGTGATGGTGATCTTCTCGCACATGGGCAATTGGGAGCTGATAGGCGGAACCGAGTCATACAGCCCTGTGGGCAGGGACTTCCATATGACGGAGAATGACTTCGTCGTGGTCTACAAGAAACTTACCAGCAAGGTCTGGGACAAGATCATGAACGAGAACCGCAAGGCTCCGCTTGTCGACCCGGCCGGTTTCGAAGGATTGGTGGAGACCCAGTCACTCATACGTTACGTCCTGTCCCACAGAGGCCAGAAGAAAGTTTACAACATCAATACAGACCAGCGTCCGTACGCATCCGCCAAGGGCTCGCTTCCGGTGGAGTTCATGCACCGAGAGTGCAGGACCATGGCTGCTGCTGCGAATATGGCAGCGAAGTTCGCCTTTCCGGTGATGTACCAGAGGATGGTGATCGAGGAGAGGGGAAAGTACCGTATCGAGTACGAACTCATCTGCGAGGACGCATCCAAGATGCCTGTCGAGGAAATCATGCAGAGATTCTATGATCTCCTGACCAAGGATATAGAGGCTCAGCCGGAGAACTATCTCTGGACCCATCGCCGCTGGGCATAGATTCCGTAAACTTCAATACTTTTGTTGAGATGGCATTTTATTTGTACTTTTGCGCCTCTCGTGGAGTAATAAGTTTAGAATCGTTGATATTTTGGGAAATTTAGTTGCAAATCAGCCGCTGGTATCTATTCTCATTCCGGTTTATGGAGTTGAGAAATATATAGCTACCTACACTGAGTCTCTTCTCGGCCAGACATATACGAATATCGAATTCGTGATAGTGAATGACGGAACGAAGGATAGGTCGATGGAAATTTTCCGTGAGATTCTGGATAACCGTTTTCCCCACCTGAAGGGCAGGGTACATATCTACGACAAGGAGAACGGGGGACTTCCTTCTGCCCGCGAGTTCGGTCTAAGGCACTTTACCGGCGACTATTTCATGTTCTCGGATTCCGATGATTTGATGGAACTGGATATGGTCGAAAAGCTGGTGGCAAGTGCCGTGGCGAACGACAGCGACATCGCATATTGTGATTTCTGGGCCATCTACCCGAAGAAGATACGTCACAGACAGGAAAATGATTACACGAACGGACAGAGTGCCCAGTGGTTCGACGACATCTTCAATTGGAGGGCGACTTCGTATCTCTGGCGCTGTCTTATCAAGTCAAGCATACTGCATGAGCACGAAATTGTAGTGCCTCCTTATTCCATGAATGAAGACACCTTCATCTTCGGCCAGATTCTTGAATTCTCCGAGAGAATATCTCACGTGAAGGAACCTCTCTATCATTATTATTTCCGCGAAGGGTCAATTGCCAATACCAGCCGCAGATATGGAAAGAACCGCGTCGAACGTGCCCTTAATTACATGGCGATGCGTGAGCTTTTCAAGGAGAGAGGATACAAGCTGATGACAAAGCAGATACGAAGGGACATCGTAGCTTATGCAGGATGGTCCATCCTCAAGTTCGACAGGAGCAACTTCTCGAAATACCCTGAAATCCTGCGCCAGTGCAAGACATTCAAACTTGGCCGCAGCCTGAGGTTACCTGTATTCAAGCAGTTTCTCCTGAAGGCATATCTCTGCTTCCGGTAATCTCTATATTTTGGGGAAATCCTGTGTGCCCCTGCGGTTCAGGAATACTGTGCTAGTGCTTTGCGATGAGTTCTCGGAAGAGCTCGTCCCACTGCGTCATGATCCTTTCGATGCGGAATTCCTCCGACTTGGCGGCGGCAGCCCTGCCGAATTCCCTGCGGAGCTCCGGGGACTCGATCAGCCTGCATATCCCTTCTGCCAGAGCATCGACATCGCCCTCTCGGACCACGTAGCCGCTCTTTCCGTCGACAATGATCTCCGATGGTCCGCATTTGCAGTCATAGCTCACGATGGGAAGACCGCATGCGCTTGCCTCGAGCATCACCATCGGGAAGCCCTCTCCGAGCGAGCTCATCACCATCGCACTGCGCCCGAGCATCTCGCTGCGCATGTCCGACGATCTGCCGCAGAGGTTCATGCATCCTTCGAGCCCGTTTTCGGCGATCATCCTGCGCACCTTCTCCATCATTCCTCCGACCCCGAAGATGTCCAGAGACCAGTCCGGATGCTTCCGGTGCACCTTTGCCCATGCCCTGACCATGTCCGGATAGTTCTTGATCGGGTCGAATCTGCCGACTGCGATCATCCTCCTGGATTCAAGCGCGGCTTTGGTGTCGGTCGTGAAGGTGAGGGGATTGTATATCTGCCGTGCGTCAGGGACAGTGCCGGCCCAGAGCTTCCTGTCGGCTTCGGTCAGCACGACGAAGCAGTCCAGGGCTGCCGCCGCCTTCTCGAGATTCTTTGTCCTGATGCCGGCGTAGAGGCGTCCGAGAGCGCTGGAACCATATTTCTGGATGTATTTGTCGTGTGAGAAATGGAATTCGCAGAGCTTTATGCTTCCGTCCTTCAGCGCAGGTAGGCAGTATATCTCGTTGCAGCCGGTGGAGATCGTGATATCCGGACGGATTTCGAGCAGCTGCTTCTCCAGCGTCTTCGCATACTTTCCGTGTGCGCTGACATATCTGTCCGGGCAGCGGAGGTCATGGACATGGACCTTGTCGCTCAGCGGGAAGAAAGGCTTTCTGCCCTTGAGGGCCGCGGTGATGATATGCACCTCGTATCCGAGCACGTCGGCAAGGTAGTTTGCCTTTATGCTCAGGACCCTTTCCTTACCGCCGGTCTTGTGGATCGAGTGTATGCAGTATGCTATTCTCATCTGATGCCGTGTCTATCGTTCCAGGTCGCAAGGTTCCGGGAGCAAGGTCTCGAAGGCCGCGAGCAGACGCTTCCTGCACTCGAGATACTTCTCCTGCGGCATGTTCACGTCGTTGATGCATGCGAACTGCGCGGTCGGGTTGAGGATGAAGGATTCTATCTTGTCCATCGAGCTCGCCGCAAGCGAGAAATGCTTCTTCGAGCGGCGCTGCTGGATCGTGCGTCCGGTGTAGTAGAGGTAGTCGGTGAAGATGTACTGGTTCACGTTGAAAGGCTTCCTCAGCGGAGTCACGAGGGAGAGTATCTCCTTTTCCTTCAGCCTGTAGAGCTCCTCGCTGCAGCTTCGCAGCATAGGTGAACAGATGTGCTGGGGGCGCATGAAACCTATTCCGCAGGCCCCTGCGGCACTTTTTGCGAGCCTGTCCGATGCCTGGGTCTGTCTCTTGAACATTCCCCATGGAAGGAAGCAGCGCGAGTGCTTCATCACCACCTTCCCGTCGCGGAAGAAGTCTTCCGGCCTGGACTGGGCGACAGGGAAGATGTCGTCGTTGAAATAGATGAACTGTTCGCTGAGGCCGGGGATCCTGTGCAGGAACATCTCTATCGCGGTGCTGTTGAATACGGGGAGGAGTTCCTTCGGGATGATGTCCTTGTGGAGGACTATCTTCAGCTTCTCGCTAACCCAGGATGGTACCTGACTCTCGCGTGCGACGACGAGGAACACATTGTCGATGTACGGCATGAACTTCCTGATTCCGCGCAGGAGGTAGCGCAGGGTGCCCCAGTCGCGGAATCTCTTCTCGTTGAGCTTTCCGCCGACCGCGTTCTCGTAATCCTGCATCCAGAGCGGGTCAAGTCCGTCTACGTATGTGATGACTATGTCCATGCCTTGCAAAGATAGGAGATTTAGCCAAAAGCTTGGGGATAGTTCCGATTTTTCTGTGTCTGCGATGCCCAGATATCCGTGCAATTGGATATATTTGCAACCCATTTCCCATACGGGGATAAGTTAATAGTGTATATGAAGCGTATTATTTCAATTCTTTCAGCCATGGCGGCTGTGCTTGCCATGAGCTCATGCAATCAGAATGCGGGCCAGGCTCAGAGCGGTGACTGCTGCTGTGACGAATGCTGCGGATGCTGTGAAAATCCGGCAAAGCTTCTCGTGGTCGTTGACGTGCAGAGGGATTTCTTCGATCCTGCAGGTTCGCTCTACGTGGGCGGCAGTGAGGTTCTTCCTGCAAAGATTGCTGCCATCGCAGACAATTATGACGGTGTCATCTTCACTCTCGACTGGCATCCCGGCAACCATTGCTCATTCGCTCCTCAGGGTGGCCCATGGCCGTCACACTGCGTTGCATACACCCAGGGCGCAGGTCTTGCTGACGAGTTCGCAGGCATTCTTGCCACCGACAAGGCCAAGCTTTTCTTCAAGGGCAATGATGTCGACAAGGAGCAGTACGGTGCGTTCGAGGACCTTTCCGAGGGCTGCATCTACAACTGGATCACTAACGCCGAGTCCATCGACATATGCGGTATCGCAGGTGACTACTGTGTAAAGGAAAGCACCGCAAACATCCTCAAGCTCGCATCGGCAGAGAAGGTTGCAGTGCTTATGGACTGTGTCCGCAGCATTGATGACGGCTCTGCTATCGAGGCCTTCATCGCTGAGAACGGAATCACGAAGAAGTAATCCCTGCCCTCCAGCAGGCCTGATTACGATAATTTCAGGTCGCCTTCCTTGATCCATCCGATTTTTCGGAAAATCTGTCCAAAGATAATGCAGAGGATGGCAGGGAGGACGATAGACACAAGAACAAGACCCATCCAGTCAATCATTGACGGACTATAGGCGGCAGCTCCATTTGAAAGGGCTGCCGCTGATGGTTCTACCCATCCGGTCCATACGCCGATAGGGCCGCAGAGACCGCAGGTGCCCATGCCGGAGTTTACCGCTGCACCGTTCATCTGGATTCCGAAGATGCATGTAGCAACAGGACCTGTGATCATGCTGGCGAGTATCGGGGCCACCCAGATCTTCGGGTTCTTGAGTATGTTTCCCATCTGGAGCATGCTGGTGCCGAGTCCCTGGCTGATGATGCCGCCCCAGCGGTTCTCCTTGAAGCTCATCACCGCGAATCCCACCATCTGTGCGCAGCAGCCTGCGAGAGCGGCGCCGCCGGCAAGACCGGTGAGCCCGAGCCCTGCACATATTGCTGCGGAAGAGATTGGAAGGGTGAGTGCCATACCTACGATTGCCGACACGAAGATTCCCATCATGAACGGATGGAGCTCGGTCGCCCACATGATGAGGTTGCCGACCCAGCTTGCGGCCTTGCCGATAGGTGAGGCGATCAGGCTGGCGATGGCGATACCCGCGAGCAGGGTCACGAGAGGGGTGACTAGAATGTCTATCTTGGTCTCCTTGCTCACTGCCTTGCCGGCCTCGGCAGCAAGTATGGCGACGACGTATACTGCGAAGGGACCGCCTGCTCCGCCGAGTATGTTCGTGGCATATCCTACGGGTACCAGGGTGAAAAGCACCATCCCAGGGGCCTTCAGGGCATATCCGATGGCAACTGCCATCGCCGGTCCGACCATGGCCGACGCTAAGCCTCCGATGGTATATGCAGTGCTCCCGACGGTGATGATAGCTTTGGTGAGCCAAGCGATATGGAGCTGAGTGCCGAGGGTGTTGAGTATTGTTCCTACGAGAAGGGTGCAGAAGAGTCCCTGTGCCATGGCGGACATCGCATCCACGCCGTATCTCTGTAGAGAAATCTCGATGTTCTTCCTTTCGAGGAAAGCCTTGATCTTATTCATTGTCAGTCTCCGGAATGTCTTGTCACTTCCGGGACGGCAAATATACATCACTCGTCGAACTCAAACAATCAATTTTGCTATGGTTCGCACATTATCATCCATAAGGCTCCATCATTGACGGGTTCTCCGGCCCACATCTCGACCCATCCCATTCCTCCTTCGGTCATTGTGAGCCACACTCCGAATCCGTCTTCATCTATTTCATAGTCGTACCTTCCCTCAAGGTGATCGTCCTCGAGGAACTCTCGTCCCACGTCGAAGGGCGTATCCGGAGGGTAGACGTCGCACCAGAGGTGTATACGGTCGCCGATATGGCACTCCACATATCCTTCCGGGTGCTGTATAAGATATGGCTGTCCGGGATAAAGTATGCTGAGCTCGCTCTTGTCAATCCTCCAGTTGTCGACGTTGACTCCTCCCAGACCGTCCTTCTCCGGTATGACGGTTATCTTGTAGTGCGTGTTCCTTTGTACCGAGTGACCCTTCCCGTCGTCAATACGGAAACGGTAGGTCAGGAACTTGCCCTCCTTGGTGTAGAGTTCCCTGGACTTATACTCGGCCTTTATCTCTATGTAGGAGGAATTGTCCCCGCCTGCCGGAGACGCATTCTCGAGCAGATAGACTTCCGTCGGCATCTTGTATTTCGTAAATCCCACGGGGAAACAGTCGTCCTCGTTACGCACTCCGCTGCTCCCGAACATCAGCACGGATCTCGGACAGTTGCCCACCTCAATGCTGCTGACCTCGAAGCTCACTCCGTCGTCCAGCCGGTTCTTGTCTATCTCGAGGGAGACCTTTGCCATCGCCCTGGTCATCTGGACATGTATATCCTTGCCGTCCGCCACCTTCCTGTCCACATGCCCGCACATCGGTATGCCGCCTCTGTACTCGTCCGGCCTGGTCATCCAATAGCGGAATCCCAGCACGTCCTCGAGAGTCCTGAGCTGCGGCGCGTAGCCGAGATTCGCCATAATATATATGGAGTACTCCATGCCCCGGATCAGTTTGACATGGCAGTCTGCCCCGTAGTCCTGGCGCACGAACTGCCCGCTGCGCAGGTATTTCCTTTCGTCCAGCTCACCGTTGGCGTTGAAGATGAATATGTTCACGTCGGATATCATATTCTCGTCCGAAGGATTGTCCGACCTGGTCTGCAGAATACCTCCGTCCAGGCTCAATCTGGTGTCCATGTATCGGCTTCCATCGGCATCCGGCCCCGATTTCCACCTGTCTTCCCGCGTCTCCAGGTTCCCGCAGGCAGCAGACATCACCATCATCACGGCGATGCCCACAATCATCCTAAAACCTCTCATAACGTTCTGCTTTCTCGTCCCACGGCACGACCTCACAGATGACGCTGATGTCGTCCAGTGATACCGGCTTGTCCGGATCGTCCGTACCTGTCCTCTTGATTGTCACATCATATTGGTAAACCCTATCCCGGCTGATTCCAGGAGTTCCTTCGACCCAACAGATATCCTTACGGTTGATGTTGATGGGGTAGTACCAGGTGTGTCCGTCGATCTCTCCTTCTATGACCATCCTCGTGAAAGGGGAGCCAGGAGACTCTTCCTCATTGGTGTTCGGATAGCAGTAAAGTGTCTTGTTCACCTCGATCCAGTCTTTCCCTATGCTTATCGGGAGGTCTTGATATAGCATGGCGGGATCCGAAATCTTTTGCAGATCCTCCATGACGAGCATGCCGCTGTTGAGGATTCCCCTTGTCCTGAAATCCTTTTCCTGCATCATCCTGCAGATAGTGCTGACATTGGTCAGGTATACTTTCGCTCCGGTGAACCTCGCACCGTCATAGGCCATGCCGCTGAAGTCGCACCGTATGCTTCTGAGCACAACCTTGGACATTATCGGATGGAGCTCCATGCTGCACGGTCTGCCGCTCTTCCCGTTGATTGACGCATGCCCGCTGAGGGTGGGATGCGCAAGGTCCTCCTTCTCGAATTCGGCGTCGAGCCTTTCCATATACGCATAAGTGTTGCTCGCAGTCCAGCTGTATCGTCCCGTGCGTCCGTTGATCACCATGGCGACTATCTTGGGGCCTGATGTGCTCGCCACCTTCATCCTGTCCGACCCCAGCACCTCCCTCTGGTAGGTGTCCAGCCGCCTGAGCTGATCGTCGTCATATACGAATACGTCAGCAGTGTCTCCGACCGCCGCTCCTGAAAGCCTTATCCACGACTCCGCCTTCGTCTCCAGGCTGTCCCGCTCTGCGGAGACATCCGTGTCTGTACGCAGCAGGTCGCCGGATCTCTCGCATCCGGCCATCTCGATAATGACGGCAGCCAGAACTGCCGCCTGGGCCGTAATGGCCGCAAGAATCCCCGTCAATCCTCTTTCTCCTCGTTCCATCATACGGCAAAGCTATCCAGCCGCCGTATCACATGCAATACTTCTTGCGAAATCCCGTTCGTCCCACCCTCAGATTTTCATTTTTTTCTGGCAAATCAATTTTTACGGACCTTTTCTACAATCAGCTGAGAAAAAACAAAAAGGCAATAACCGAAGTTATCGCCTTTATTGCTGTGGGGCTTAAGCATTAAGCACCGAAGTTATCGTAGAGAATGCTCTCAGGAGCAACTCCGAGTGAGTCGAGGAGATTTACGACTGCACCAACCATCATAGGAGGTCCGCACATGAAGTACTTGATATCCTCTGGAGCCTCGTGGTCCTTGAGGTAAGTCTCGTACATTACGTTGTGAACGAAACCTGCTACGTACTTGACGCCGGCTGCATCTGCTGCTGGATCCGGACGGTCGAGAGCGAGGTGGAAGTGGAAGTTAGGGAACTCCTTCTCGATAGCGGCGAAGTCCTCGAGGTAGAATGCCTCGACGAGAGCACGTGCACCATAGAAGAAATGTACTTCCTTGCCTGTCTTGATGGTCTTGAAGAGCTCCATGATGTGGCTGCGGAGAGGTGCCATACCTGCACCACCGCCGACGAAGATGTACTCCTGTGAATCTGGGTCGTTCTTTGGAAGGAGGAAGTCTCCGAACGGACCGCTGATGATCACCTTGTCACCTGGCTTGCGGGTGAATACGTATGATGAACCGATACCTGGGTTGACTGGGAGGAGCTTAGGACCGAGCTCACGTGGAACGCTCCTGTCGAATGGAGGGGTAGCGATACGGACGTTGAGCTTGATGATGCCCTTCTCACCTGGGTAAGAGGCCATAGAGTATGCACGGACGGTAGGAACAGGGTTTGAAGCGTGGAGTCCGAAGAAACCGAACTTCTCCCAGTCGCCCTTGTAGATAGGATCGACGTCGATGTCCTTGAAGTCGAGCTCGTATGCAGGGATGTCGATCTGGATGTACTCACCTGACTTGAAGTCGATGTGCTCGCCCTCAGGAAGCTTGACGGTGAACTCCTTGATGAAGGTAGCCACGTTGTCATTGCTGATGACTTCGCACTCAAGCTTCTTCACGCTGAGAGCTGAATCAGGGATAACGATCTCTACATTCTCCTTAACCTTCACCTGGCAACCGAGACGCCAGTGATCCTGGATCTGCTTGCGGTTGAAGAAGCCGACCTCGGTAGGGAGAATCTCTCCGCCACCTGAGACTAACTGGCACTTGCACTGACCGCAGTTACCCTTACCACCGCAGGCTGAAGGTAGGAAGATCTTCTGCTCTGCGAGAGTGCTGAGGAGTGATCCACCAGGGGTCACCTCAACCTCTTTCTTGCCACCGTTGATGGTGATCTTCACCTTACCCTTAGGAGTGAGCTTAGCCTTGATGAAAAGGAGAAGCGCAACAAGGATGATGATGACGATGACCATGATGGCCATTGCTGCAATTATAGTATTTGCCATATTCTTGTTCTCCTATATATTAAAGTGAAATACCCATGAATGCCATGAAAGCGATTCCCATGAGACCTACGGTGAAGAAAGTGATACCGAGACCCTTGAGAGGAGCAGGGACATGGCTGTATGCGAGTTTCTCACGGATAGCTGCGAGAGCTACGATGGCGAGATACCAGCCGATACCTGAACCGAGGGCGTAAACGGCAGACTCACCTACGTTCACGAAATCCTTCTGCTGCATGAAGAGCGAGCCACCGAGGATGGCGCAGTTCACTGCGATGAGCGGGAGGAAGATACCGAGGGAAGCGTAGAGGGAAGGAGTGAACTTCTCTACGACCATCTCCACGATCTGTACGATGGCTGCGATGACTGCGATGAAGACGATGAAGCTGAGGAAGCTGAGGTCAACGGTCGCGAAGCTCTCGCCAAGCCATGAAAGCGCACCTGGGGTGAGCACGTACTTGTTGAGGAGGTAGTTGATAGGAAGTGTCACGAAGAGTACGAAGATAACAGCTATACCCAAACCGTTGGCTGTCTTCACATTTTTCGATACTGCCAGGTATGAGCACATACCGAGGAAGTATGAAAAGATCATATTGTCAACGAAGATTGACTTTACGAATAAGCTTAAATATTCCATTTTCGATCTGAGTTAGATGTTATTTTTCCTGAAGGTCCTTCTGGATCGCCCTCTGTACCCAGATGATGCATCCGAGGAAGATAAGGGCCATTGGAGGAAGGATAACGAGTCCATTGTTGGTGTAACCGATAGCTGAGAGCACAGGGAGACCGAAGAGGGTGCCTGAACCGAGGAGCTCACGGAAGAAACCGACGATGACGAGAATCATACCATAACCTACACCGTTCATGATACCGTCAAGGAGTGACGGGATAGGCTTGTTGCCGAGGGCGAATGCCTCGATGCGGCCCATGACGATACAGTTGGTGATGATGAGGCCGATGTACACGCTGAGCTGCTTGTCGAT